>CAMVTO010000001.1 GCA_947170435.1 uncultured Clostridia bacterium
ACCAAGGAGGCTGCATCATGGAACTGACCAGAAAAAGCACATTTCTCTCCCGCCGGGTGATCTACCTGAGTGTCGACAAAATCCACCCGAACCCCACCCAGCCGCGGCGGTACTTCGACGAATCGTCGCTCACCGAACTGAGCCGGAGCATCCTGCGCTACGGCATCATCCAGCCGCTGACGGTGCGCCGCGGTGAGAACGGCTACGAGCTGATCGCGGGGGAGCGACGCTTGCGGGCGGCGCGCATGGCCGGGCTGCGGGAGGTGCCCTGTCTGTTGGCGCGGGCAGACGAGGAGGACTCCACGCTGCTGGCGCTGATTGAAAACCTTCAGCGCCGGGATTTGCACTGGTACGAGGAGGCCGTCGCCATTGCGAAGCTGATCTCCGGCTACCATCTCTCGCAGGAGCAGGCGGCGGAAAAGCTTGGAAAATCCCAGTCCGCGATCGCCAACAAGCTGCGGCTGCTGCGGCTCTCGCCCGAGTGCGTGGCGCTGCTGCGCCAGCACGATTTAAGCGAGCGGCACGCGCGGGCGCTGCTGCGTCTTCAGGATGACGAGGATCGCCTTGCCGCGGCGCGCGAGGTGGCGGAGCACGGCTGGAACGTCGCGCAGACAGAGGCCTATGTGGAGGCGCTGCTGCACCGTGCCAACGTGGAGCCAAAGACTGCGCAGCCGGCTTATGTGATCAAGGATGTGCGCATTTTCCTCAACAGCATCCGCCGCCAGCTTGGCATTATGCAGCGCGCGGGTGTGGACGCCGCGGTGGAGCGGGAGGATACCGACGACGAGATCCGCATGACCATCCGCATCCCGCGCCGTGCCGCGGAACAGACAGCAAGCTGAATTTCTGCGGAATTTCCAAATTTTTGTCATCGGTTTGTAATGACTTTCTTTTTTAATTGTGCTATGCTGAAGGTTACGGACGTAGCATATACTGTGCCGTCACAGTCATCATAGGATCGGGAGGCTTCCGGAATGCCGGGAAAGCGCGAACTCATAACTGAACAGGGAAGTGATGGGCTGCTCGGCGGCCTCCATCACAGCACGTCGGGTGGTCTCAAGCGTCTTTGGCTGCTTCCCGCCGGCATTGGCGCGGCATTGGTGGGCGTATACGCCGGCTTTTGCATTGCCGCTGCCACGGGCAATGCCATCGCGCCGCACACCGTTATTGCCGGCGCGGACGTGAGCGGGCTCGACCGCACAGAGGCCACCTGGGAGATCAGCGCCGCGCTGGAGGAGCTGCGCCGCGGCAGCGGCGTCCACGCCATGAATCAGGACGGCTCCGAGGCCGTGTACTTCTCCTACGAGGATCTGGGCGTGGACTTTGATCCGCTCGGCCTTGCTCAGGACGCGTATGCCTCCAGCCACAGCGGCAACGTGCTTAAGGACGGCTGGAAGCTGCTGACCGCCACGCTCGGCGGCAGCACTGTGGTTGCGCCGGAGCCTGCGCCCGGCTGGGAGGCGGACGCAGCGGAGATCATCGGTCAGGCCGCGGGCATCCCGGCGGAGGATTTTTCCTACGAGGTCGACAATACCGCGCTGTACCTGACCAGAGAGACGCCGGGCCGCGTCATCGACCGCATAGCCCTGCGCGACCGTCTGGCAGACGCGAAACCGGATGCGTACGGCTCACGCACCGTAGATCTGCCTGAAACCGTCATTCCCGCCGCTGCGGGAGACCTGATCGCCCTCAACGACCTTCTCGGCGGCGAGGCTGCCAACGCCAGGTATGACGCTGAAACCGATGCCATCGTCCCCGAGCGCATGGCGCTGCACTTTGACGTGCAGCAGGCACAGCGTATCCTCAACGCCGCGGCGGCGGGCGAAACCGTGGAGATTCCCACGACAGCCTCCGAGCCGGAGATCACGGCGGAGGAGCTGGAAAAGGTACTCTTTCGCGACCTGCTGGGCACCTATACCACCCGCGTCGGCGGGGCGGTGGGCCGCAAGGCCAACGTCAAGCTGACGGCGGAACGCGTCAACGGCGCGGTGCTCAACGCCGGCGAGACCTTCAACTACTACGACTTCACCGGCCCGTTTACCGCCGCCAACGGTTACCACAGCGCACCGGGCTATCTCCACGGCAAGACGGTCGAGATGGACGGCGGCGGCGCCTGCCAGTGCAGCTCCACCACTTATGCCGCGGCGCTGCTGGCAAACCTTGAGATCGTGGCGCGCACTGCCCACGGCTTTGCCTCGGACTACATCGGTCTAGGCCTGGACGCCACCGTCTCCGGCGGCGGGCCGGACTTCATCTTCCGCAATAATACGCTCTATCCCCTCAAGATCGTGACAAACTACAGCGCCAACCATCGCCTGACGGTCAGCATCTATGGCACCAAAACCGACAACATCACGGTCAAGATGCGCACCCAGGTGCTCTCCACCACGCCCTTTGAGGAGCAGGTCGTCGAAGACCCCGCGCTGGCTCCCGGTGAGCGCGTCGTGGAGCAGACGCCCTACACCGGCTATGTGGTCAACACCTACCGCCAGATTTTCGAGGACGGTAAATTCGTCTCGGAAACGTTGGAGGCGCGCAGCAAATACAACAAGCGCGACCGCATCGTACATGTCGGCCCCGCCGCAGCGGCGACCACCGCTCCCGCGCCGGTAGAGGAAACGCCCGCGGTGCAGCCTGTGCCGGTCGATCCCGCGCCGGTGCAGCCGACGCCCGAGCCCACACCGACTCCCGAACCCACGCCGTCGGAAATCCCCGGCGGCATCTCCCCGACTCCTATTGATGAGCAGATCAGCCAGTTGGCACAGCAGCTGGAAGGAGGCGACGCATGAAGCGTTGGTTATTGCCTCTCGCGTTGGCGGCGTGTCTCGCGTTGACCGCCTGCCACAAAATGGTCGATCCCGCGCCCATGCCCACAGAGAATGAGCCGCCCGCGCCTCCCGTTGAGCAGGCGCAGCCGCTTGTACTGGATCGTCTGAACGTGGAATTCGTGGTGGACAGCCGCGATCCTGACGCGCTGATGGCGCTGCGCACCGATTTCCCGGCGGCGCTGCGCGACGCGCTGGCGGAGCAGAACGTCACCGTGCGCGATGTCACGGTCACCTTCGGCACCAGCGGTGAGGCCACCGAGGCCGCGCTGCAAAACGGTGAGGTGCAGCTGGCGTTCCTCTCCGCGGCGGACTTTTACCCCTACCGCAGCGGCCAGATCGTTGCGGCGGAGCAGGGCAGTGAGCCGGATCTCGCGCTGGGACTGATTGTCTCCGCTGTGTCCGACGACGCGGAGGCGGACGACCGCTTCGCGGCATCTCTGCGCGACGCGCTGCCGGCACTGGCAAGTGTCCTTGCACCCTACACCGGCGACAGCGCGGGGCAGTATCGCTACGACCCGGCGTTGCTGGAGCAGCTTGCGGAGCTGTACGAAGCGGAGAACGCGGAGCACGAACATTAAAAAAGACCGCCAACTCATGGCGGTCTTTTCTTCTATGCTGCCCGGTTTTACGGGCGCACCTCCAGTCCCGGCTGTTCGAGGGCAGGTTCTTCGTTCACGGACTTTTCATATGCCTCTCGCCGCTTATCCCACTCCGCGGAGCGCTGCTTTTCCGCTTCTTTTTCCTGCGCCTCCCGCTGCGAGCGCATCTCCTGCTCTCTTTGTTCATCTTCGAGCAGCCCCTTCAGCACACTTCCTTCCGCCGTCGGCGCAAAGTTTTCGGGCCGGATGTGACGCGGATCGTAGTTCTTATCCAGCACGCCGCGCGCTTGGTTCACTTCGTCACAGTACTCCTGGAAGTCCTTTGGATTCATCATGGTCTGGAGGCATTCCATAAAGCCCTGAAAGCGCTGGCGCCCGTACTGGTGATCGCGCACCTTGCTTTTGCGGATATCAAGATACTTTTTGATGTCTTTGATCGCTGAGTCCTTGCGCACCGAGCCATCCGCAAAGCCTTTCAGGGAGCGCATCGCTTCCTTATACTCATTGCTGTTGCCCACAAACCAGCTCTTGAGCTTGCCGGAGAAGGATTTGCTGCCGGTCTTATCCAAGAATCCGGCGAGCAGCCGCGCGCGATGCATCTCCTGCTCGCGCATCTGCTGCTGCGTACCAAGCCTGATCTGATGATCCGTGGCCATTTCCGCAATGATATCGTCCGGCTTGCGGGCAGTTTCCCCGTCGGCGGACATGATTTTCATTGTGCTTTCCAGGTTGTCCTCATCGAATAATTCGTTTACATCCTTGTTGTACTCGACGTTCTTCGCTTCTTTGTCGAGCTTATCCTTGGCCTCGGGTGTAAGCCGGTCATAGAGAGACTTGTTCTCCGTCGTCATGGAATACTCATAATACTTGAGCATTCTGGCAAAGCTCTCGCGCGCTTCCTTCTCAGCAGCATTGTACGCTTCATTTTCCGTGCTTTTATTCGTCTGCATGATGTTCAGACTGTCAACAACCTTTTGCGACATCTGCTGGATCGCGTATGCAATGTGCTCTTTGCTATAGATCGGCAGTATTCCCGGCATCTTCCTCGCCTCCCGCAAACACCCATTTGTAGCGATTTTATATTTTTGTTAAAAACTATTATATCCCATTCCTGACTCTAATACAAGTCAGAAAACGCCCGAAATCATTCCGATTTCAGACATTTTTCAGCGATGATACCCTGCGAACAGAAAAAAGCCTTCGATGAACCATCGAAGGCTTTTTTTCGTATACTCTTATAACTCGCGTTTGATTGCGGCGCACCGCGGCGCATACTGCTCGTCCAGGCTGATCAGGCTCACCTGTCCCGTCACCTCAACCGTGTAGTCACCCGCCGCGTCGTAGAACGCGCAATCTCTCATGCGTCCGCCGTCGTACTGCGCAAGCACCACGGAGGCGTCCTCCTCCACACGCAGGTGCAGCCCGTCTTCATCGAAGTAGAAGTCATATCCGTAGCCCGTAGCGGTGTAGGGGTCGAGTTCGATCGTTTGTGTGTCCAGTTTGTAGGGTTTATAGTAGATTGTATTGCCTTTTACGCCGCAATTCATAATATAATTCTCAATTCTACTTTCAAACGTCGCAACGGTTTCTGTCTCCCCCGTAAGCGGATCGAAAGAAAGGATCGAATAATTGTCGGCAGAGTAGAACTTTCCGCCATACAGCCCGATACCGGTGCGGCATCTTTCCGCACCCACGACGGGCTCACAACCGTTTGAAATTCCGTCCCATGTGCTGATGCCGCTGGGTCCCGCGCAGTACCAAACGCCGCGATAGTTGCACAATGGCGCTGTGACGTCTTTCCAGAACCAACCGTCATACTCTGTGGAGTCGCAGACGACCTCCATTCCATACTCCCAGTCGTCACTTTTAAAATGCTTGTATCCACTTTGAAAATCTGCCGTGGAGCAGAGAAAATAGGTATGCATGGCGCCACCGAGGCGATCGGGCGTCGGGTCATCCCACGTCACGTCCATGTGATACCACGCGCCGTCCAGCTCCACCACGTTCCAAATATGGTTCATACTGTCGCTTCGGCAGTATGTGCAGGGGATACCGAGCTCCTCCATGATCGCCAGCACAGCCATGGTGTAGGCATTGCAGACGCCGTAGCCGTCCCGGAAGAAGGAATAAGCGTCGTAGTTCAGCTCAGATTGCGATCCGCTATTGTCCCGATAGCGCGGGTCGTATTGGTAGTTCACCGCCAGGTAATCGTTGACGAACAGTGTCTTTTCCAGGTCGCTCCACTGCGGTCTGATCTGCGCGACAGCGCGCTCAATTCCATCGGTATAGATGCTCTTGGCTTCTTCATACGCCTCGCCGCTCAGTGGATAGCTCCAGTTGAATTCAATCTCGCTCCAGCCGTGAAGCCCGCCGGTCCAACAGCGATTTCTCCCGCTTCCGCCACGCAGATTGAACATATCGGGATAATAATACAACCGGTAAAGGGCAGTGTTGATATCGTCCTCCACCAGCGAGGGATAGTCTTCACAGCGGATGGAAAAAGACGTCGCCCCGGCCCAAAACTGCTCGTGCAAAAACGCGGTCAGTTTTTCAATGTCCTCATCTGTCGCCCCGTCGGAAAACGAGTCCGCGGCCAGCATCAGCTCAGGCTCCGTGAAAACCGTCTCGATCGGCCCATTCCCCTCGGCGTAGGCGCTGATGCACATCGTCGCCAAAAGCAGCAAGCCAACCGCTGCGGTTCGTAAGCTCTTCACCATATTCAGCCCCCATTCTTAACCAAAAAGACCGTCTCTCGGCGGTCTTTCCTGTGGAGCAGGGTACGGGAGTCGAACCCGCCTTAACGGCTTGGGAAGCCGCTGTAATACCGATATACCAACCCTGCATATTCATTTGCAAAACGTATCATAGCACACTTTCCGGCGCATTGCAAGGCGAAAAATGTATGTTCTCTCCCGTTCTCTCATAGAATGGCACATACCATACTCGGAGGGATCACCATGAAACGCTTTTGCCTGCTGTTTGTTCTCTGCGCGGCGCTGTGCGTGCCGGTGCGCGCGCTGGAGGTCAGCGCACCGTCCGCCATCCTCATGGAGAAGGAGACCGGCACGGTGCTCTTTGCCAAGGATGAGCACACGCCCCGCGAGCCCGCCAGCGTCACCAAGATCATGACCCTGCTGCTCACTATGGAGGCCATCGACTCCGGCACGCTCAGCTACGACGACTATGTGACCGGCTCCGCCCACGCAAGCTCCATGGGCGGCAGCCAGATCTGGCTCAAGGAGGGCGAGCAGATGACGGTCCGCGACCTGTTGAAGGCCGTGTGCGTGGTCTCCGGCAACGACGCCGCCGTAGCGCTGGGTGAGCATCTCGCGGGCAGCGAGGACGCTTTTGTGGAGAAGATGAACGCGCGCGCCGCGGAGCTGGGCATGAACGACACCCACTTCGTCAACGCCTGCGGCTTGCCTGCCGACGGGCACGTCTCCTCCGCTCACGACATCGCGCTGATGTCCCGCGAGCTGATTCGGAGCCACCCCGACATCCGCCAATTCACCACCATCTGGATGGATTCGCTGCGCGACGGCGCGTCCGTGCTCGTGAACACCAACAAGCTCATCCGCTTCTATGACGGTGCGACGGGGCTCAAGACCGGTTCCACCAGCTCCGCGGGCTACAACGTCAGCGCCACCGCTGAGCGCGGCGGCATGGAGCTCATCGCCGTGGTGATGAAGGGCGCAACCAGCGACGAGCGCTTCGCCGACGCGCGTACGCTGCTGGACTACGGCTTTGCCACCTATTCTCTTGTCACCATCACGCCCGACGAGGCGCTGCTGCCGCTGCCGGTAACGCTGGGTGCGCGCGGCGAAGTGCAGCCTGTGCTGACCGGAGATAACACGCTGCTGTTGGAAAAAGCGCGCTCCGGCGGTCTGCAAAAGGAGCTTTCGCTCCCGGAAAGCGTCCCCGCACCGGTGGGCGAGGGCGACCGCCTGGGTGAGCTGCGCGTTACCGACGCAAACGGCGAAACTGTTGCGGTTTTTCCCATTCTGGCAGGGGAAAGCGTCCCACATATCACTTGGCTCCAGATGTTCCGAAACATTCTAACCGTTGCATTTTGCGGCGTCTGATTTTGTGCGAAACGGCGGATGACGCGCGTATTTTGTCAAATTCACCTGGCAAGTTCGCACAAATCGGCAAAAATGTTTGCACTTTACCTTGACACAGCAGAAAATCGGGCTATACTTTGAAACAACCAAATAGAGTCTTGATAGAGGCGCGGCCGACAAGAGTAGCTTCCGCACACGGACGGGAATCCGGGGAGCGAAAGGGGAGGCCGCCGAGGGGGACACGGGTTCCTGACCGTGTTTTTACCGGGCCGCCGGGGAATACCCGACGGACTGTCGCCGAAAGGCGGAGAGCTGTCATGGCAGGGCGGGGCGCTTGCTTCGTTTACTTGAGTCATGATGGAATCATCATGGCTTCTTTTTTTGCGGTTCCCGCAAAAAAAGGGTAATCGCCAAAGCCTCGCCCCTTCGGGGCAACCGGCTTTGATGCGGATCAGACGGCAACCGTAATAGCAGTCTGATGAAATACACACAACAGAAAGGTCGTATCAACCATGCTAGGTCAAACCATCGTATCCCTGCTGCCTCCGATCATCGCCATCGCGCTGGCGCTGATCACGAAGGAGGTCTATTCGTCCCTGTTCATCGGCATCCTCGCCGGTGGGTTGATGTTCTCCGGCTTCAGCTTCACCGGCACAATGGAGCATGTGTTTGTCGACGGTATGATCGGTTCGCTGGCGGACAGCTGGAACGTCGGCATCCTGATCTTCCTCGTGATCCTCGGCTCCATGGTCATGCTGATGAACCGCGCGGGCGGTTCCGCGGCGTTCGGACGCTGGGCCGCGGATCACGTCAAAACCAAGGTCGGCGCGCAGCTCGCCACCATCGCGCTTGGCGTGCTGATCTTCATTGACGACTACTTCAACTGCCTGACCGTCGGCTCGGTCATGAGCCCGCTGGCGGAGCGTCACGGCATCACCCGTGCCAAGCTCGCTTACCTCATTGACGCCACCGCCGCGCCGGTGTGCATCATCGCGCCGATCTCCTCCTGGGCGGCGGCGGTGACCGGCTTCGTGGACGGCGTGAACGGTCTCGATCTGTTCATCCGCGCGATCCCCTACAACTTCTACGCGTTTTGCACGCTCACGATGCTCATTACCCTCTCTGTCGGTCAGTTCGACTATGGCCCCATGCGCGCGGTCGAGATGGCGGAACGCCTTGCGAATCCGCAGCGCGCCAGCATCACCGGCGCGGAGGATCTGCCGAACCCGCCGGTGAGCGAAAAAGGCAAGGTCATCCATCTGGTGCTCCCGATCGTTGTGCTGATCGCCGCCTGCGTTATCGGCATGATCTACACCGGCGGCTTCTTTGACGGTGAGAGCTTTGTGGACGCGTTTGCGAATTCTGACGCCTCTGTGGGCCTCGTCTACGGCTCCGCCGTGGCCCTGGTCATCACCATCATCTTTTATCTCTGCACCCGCGTGCTGAGCTTCAGCGAGGTCATGAACGCCATCCCCGAGGGCTTCAAGGCGATGGTTCCCGCCATTCTGGTGTTGACCTTTGCGTGGACGCTCAAGGCGATGACCGACTCCCTCGGCGCGGCGGAGAACGTGGCCGCGCTGGTCGATACCGCAGCGCACAACGGCGCGCTGATGAGCATGCTCCCGGCACTGGTGTTCTGCGTGGGCGGCTTCCTCGCCTTTGCCACCGGCACCAGCTGGGGCACCTTCGGCATTCTGATCCCCATCGTCGTCGACGTGTTCGGCGGCAACATGGACAACGAGCTGATGATCATTGCCATCTCCGCCTGCATGGCCGGCGCGGTGCTGGGTGACCACTGCTCCCCGATCTCCGACACCACGATCATGGCAAGCGCGGGCGCGCAGTGCAACCACGTCCAGCACGTCTCCACGCAGCTGCCCTACGCCCTGACCGCCGCGGCGGTGTCGCTGGTCAGCTACATCATCGCGGGCTTCGTCCGCAACGCGATGATCTGCCTGCTCATCGCCATCGTGCTGATGGTCTGCACGCTGCTCGTGATCCGCAACGTGGAGAAGGGCAAGGCGACGGCATAATGAACGTATCTGACACCGCCTTTTCTCTTTCCTCTTGCGGAAAGAGAAAACACGGTTTCAGACTTCCCCAAAAGAGAAAGACGCTGACGCGGCTGCCGCGTGAGCGTCTTTCCTTTCCGCGTATTACGATACGCTGGTTGACTTTCGGATTTTGATGATGCACCCCTTGGGGCGACCTTGGGATAAACCTTTGGGGGAATTAAGCTCCGGTTCCATCCCCAAGGTCGCCCCAAGGGGTGCATCGTCACTCTTAGAACGTCAAACAGCGTACCGAAATACGGCAGGTATCATCTCAACATAAGAAAGCCGCCGCAAAGCGCCCTTTCTTCTACGGAAGTTTGAAACCATTTCTTCTTTCGGCAAGACGAAAGAAGAAACGGTTTCAAGAATCGCCCCTATAAAGTTTGAAAAAACCTTTCAATCTCGCTTTTCGCCGCCGCGCACGAACCCTGCGCGAAGCCCGGCTTGCCGCCGCCGCGGCCGTGCAGCGCCGCGTTGAGGGCTTTGATCAGCTCCCGCAGGTCGCCGTCCATCTGACCGACCGCGTACTTCCACACGCCGTCTGTACCCGCGAATACCGCGCAGCGGCCACCGCAGACCTGCATCACCGCGTCACAGATCTTGCGCACGCTGTCGGGAGACATGTCCTCCTCAAAGAGCAGCACGTCGCCTTCGCCCGCGAGGCGGGACGCCACCTGCGCGAACACCTGGCTCTCCAGCTTTGCCGCGCGCTGCTTCAGCGCACCAAGCTCCGCCTCCAGCCGTGCCACCGCCGCCGCGCTCTCCAGCGGCTTCGCGGACAGCGACTGCGCCACGCGCAGGTTCTGCTCCCACGCGGCGGACAAGTGCCGGTACGCCCGCGCGCCGCAGAGCAGCTCGATGCGGACGCCGTCCCGGAACTTCTGGCAGGAGAGGAACTTGACGATCCCCACCTGTCCGCTGCGCACAACGTGCGTGCCGCAGCAGGCGCAGCAGTCCGCGCCGGGGAAGGTCACGATGCGCACATCGCCATCGAGGGGCTTCTTGCTGCGATAGTCGATGGCGTCCAGCTCCGCGCCGCGGTGGAACTGGATGTCGATGGCGTGATCCTCACAGATGTACTGGTTCGCCCGCGCCTCGATCTCCAGAAGCGCGTCCCAGTCGATCTCGGCGTTGAAATCGATGGTCACGATATCCGCGCCCATGTGGAAGCCCACGTTGTCGCATTGAAACGCCGCGCAGATCAGGCCCGAGCAGATATGCTCGCCGGAGTGCTGCTGCATGTGGTCAAAGCGCCGCGCCCAGTCGATTGCGCCGTGTACGGTCTCGCCCGGCTCAAAGGCGCCGTCGCACAGGTGCGTGATGACGCCGTTCTTCTCATGCACGTCCAGCACGCGTACCATGCCCAGCGTGCCGTGGTCGGCGGGTTGGCCGCCGCCCTCGGGGTAAAACGCCGTCTCGTCCAGCACCACGGCAAAGCCGCCCTTCACCGCGTCGCAGGAGAGCACCCGCGCGGTAAATTCCCGCAAAAACGGGTCGTCGTAGTAGAGTTTTTTCGTCTCCATCGTCATTCTCCCAACAGTCCAAGCTGTAGTTTTGCTGTCAGCACCCGTGTCACCGCCGCGTCCACGGTTTCCATCGGGAGGATGCCGCGCTCCACGGCCGTCAGCACCTGTGCGATCTGCGTCTCAAAGTCGGCGGTCACGATCATGTCGTTGCCCGCCAGCAGCGCCATGGTCGCCACATTGCCGTTCTCGGCGTAAGCCTTCACCGCGTCCATGGTAAGGTCGTCCGTCAGCACCACACCGTCAAAGCCCAGCTCGCCGCGCAAAATCTCATGCACGGCGGGGGAGAGGGAGGCGGGATAATCCGCGTCCATGCAGGTTACGATATTGTGGCTCACCAGCACGAAGGGCGCACCCGCCTTGATTCCTCCCTGAAAGGGCAGAAAATCCGAATTGCGGAACGTCTCTAAGGGCCGCTCATCGACAGCGATGCCTGTGTGGGTGTCCACATTGTTCCCATAGCCGGGGAAGTGCTTGAGTACGCAGCCGACGCCCGCGCGGTTCATCACCTCCACCATACCCGCGGCATAGGCCATGGTTTCCGCCGCGTTTTGACCGAAGCTCCGCTCATAGATAAAGTCTGCCGGATCGGTGGAGACGTCGCACACCGGCGCAAAGTTTACATTGATGCCAAGGGTTAACAACTGATCGTTGTATTGCAGTGTCTCTGTCAGCAGTCCCTTCAAACCGCCGGCTTTGTAGAGCTTCTGCGGCGAAGGCAGCTTCGCAGGAAACAGATTCGGGTTGCGGCTCGCACGCGTGACGGTACCGCCCTCCTCGTCAGAGCCGATGAACAGCGGGATGCCGCTGTCCTTTTGTGCGGATTCCTGATAGCTTTGCAGCTTGTCAACCAGCTGTTCCTTTGTTAACCAGTTCTCGTTTGCGTCCTTAAAGTCCCGCGTGAACAGCAGCACACCGCCGAGGTGATACTGCGCGATCTTTTCTGCCGCGTCCGTCGCCGGACACTGCACGAAAAACAGCTGCCCGACCTTTTCCTCCAACGTCATGCCGTCCAGATACGCACGCATCTGCTCCTCTTGCCGTACGGCGGCGTCCGGTTCTGCCGCTTCCTCGGGCGACAGCTCCGCTTCCTCCGATGCGCGCTGCGCCTCGGCGCGTTCGGCAGCCTGCTGCTCCAGCGCCGCGACTTGAGCTTCCAGCGCCGCCAGCGCTTCCTGCTGCTCCGCCGGGAGCGACGGCATCTCCGGTGCATCGCTTTGACGCCCGCCGCAAGCGGCGAGCGTCAAGAGAAGTGTCAATACTATTGCAAAATAAAACTGTTTCATCGTTTTTTCCAAGGCTGCCAAAGGGGGTGCATCGTCAAGTCCTGAACGTCAAACAGCGTCTCGTTTTCATGGAACAACCAATCAAATCCGCTGAAATCCACCCCGAAATGGCGCTTTTCCTTCTTTGGAAGTCTGAAACCGTTTCTCCCTCTTCAAGAAAAAGGAAGAAATGGTGTCAGTCGGTCTCCTCGGCAGTCACCTTGATGTGCAGCTCATCCAGCTGCTTCTGGGTCACCTCGCTGGGCGCGCCCATCATCACATCCTGCGCGTTCTTGTTCATGGGGAAGGGGATGATCTCGCGGATCGAATCCTCACCCGCGAGCAGCATGACCATACGGTCGACGCCCGGGGCAATGCCCGCATGGGGCGGCGCGCCGTAGCAGAACGCGTTGTACATGGCGGGGAACTTCGCCTTCACGTCGTCCTCGCCGAGGCGCACCAGCTCGAACGCCTTGACCATGATTTCGGGGTCGTGGTTGCGCACCGCGCCGGAGCTGAGCTCCACGCCGTTGCACACGAGGTCATACTGATCCGCCATGATCGTGAGCGGATCAATCTCGCCGCGCTCCGCCTGAAGCAGCACGTCGAGGCCGCCCTTGGGCATGGAGAACGGGTTGTGGCAGAACTCCAGCTCGCCGGACTCGTCGCCGATCTCGTACATCGGGAAATCGGTGATCCAGCAGAACTCGTAGCGCTCCTGGTCGAAGTGTCCTTCGCAGGCGCGGCCGAAGGTCTTGATCTCCACGCCGATCATCTTGGTGGCCAGCTCGCCCGCGGCGAGAACGACCAGCGTGTTGGGCGTGAGGGAAAGCATGGCGTTCGCCTTGTCGGCGTCCACGAATTTGGCGACGCCGCCGGCGATCGCGCCGGTCTCGTCGGTCTTGAACCAATAGCCCTTGGCGCCGCTCTGTACTTCGCAGTCGCCGAGGAGCTTTTCAATCTGCTTGCGGGTCAGCTTGCAGTCGGAAATGACCACCGCCTTGACCGTCTGGCCCTGGAACGGCGCGAATTCGGTGTTCTCGAACAGCGCGGTCACGTTCTGCGCCGTGAGGTCGATGCGCAGGTCAGGCTTGTCCGTGCCGTAGGTCTCCAGCGCGGTGAGGTAGGGGATCCGGCGGAACGGAGGCTGGGAGGCAATGTTGTAGGTGCCGAATTTGGCGAAGATCGGGGGCAGCACGTCCTCGCAGACGGCAAACACGTCCTCCTGCGTGGCGAACGCCATCTCCATATCAAGCTGATAGAACTCGCCGGGGGAGCGGTCGCCGCGAGCATCCTCATCACGGAAGCAGGGCGCGATCTGGAAGTAGCGGTCGAAGCCGGAGGTCATCAGCAGCTGCTTGAATTGCTGCGGCGCCTGCGGCAGCGCGTAAAACTTACCGGGGTGCTTGCGCGCCGGTACCAGATAGTCGCGCGCGCCCTCAGGGGAGGAGGCGGTCAGGATGGGCGTCGTGATCTCCAGGAAGTCGTGATTCAGCATCGCTGAACGAAGCGCCGCAATAACATTGCATCGCAGAATGATATTCGCCTTGACCGCGGGATTGCGGAGGTCGAGGTAGCGGTACTTGAGTCGCGCAGACTCGTCCGCCTCACGGGAGCGGTTGATCTCGAAGGGCAGCTCGTTGTAGCGGCAGCGGCCCAGCAGCTCGATCTTGGTCGGGACAATTTCGATGTCGCCGGTAGGCTGCTTCGGGTTCTTGCTGGCGCGCTCGCGGACGGTGCCCTCGACAGAGATCGTGGACTCCTTGTTGTAGCCCTTGATCTGCGCGAGCAGCGCGGCGTCCTCAACGACGATCTGAGTCGTGCCATAGAAGTCGCGCAGCACGAGGAAGGCGAGATTGCCGCCGACCTCGCGGACGTTTTCCATCCAGCCGACGAGCTTGACGCTCTCGCCGACGTTCTCCATGCGGAGCTGGTTACAGTTGTGGGTACGGGACTGCATCATGGTGGTTGTCTTCTTTCTTTTGAGTTTTATGCCATAAACGGCTTGGTCTTAGGATTGACAATATCGCGCCAGTCAAGGTCGCCGCGCTCCAGCGCGAGGATCAGCGCCTCCGCCGTGGCGGAGTTGGTGGCAAAGGGGATCTTGTTCTGGTCGCACAGCTTCGCCATATAGGCGATGCTCTGGCCGTATTCCGGGCTGTTGGGATCATGGAAGTAGATCACTAGGTCGATCTCGTTGTAGGCAACGCGCGCGCCGATCTGCTCGTCGCCGCCCTGTGCGCCGTTCATAAAGAGGTGGATGTTCAGTCTGGTCGCGTCGCTGATGATCTTGCCGGTGGTGTTCGTCGCGCACAGGGTATGGCGCGAGAGGATTCCGGCGTAAGCTGTGCAAAACTGCGTCATCAGCTCTTTGCGGTTGTCGTGCGCGATCAATGCAATGTTCATGCGTTTCCTTTCTGCCATAAGTGGCGGTCCTGTCAATGCTTCCCTCAAACCGTCGCCGCAGTCGCGATCGCTTGAGGGGAACATCGCTCTTTTGCTTCCGAAATGTTCCTAAATCTTCATCAACGGCACTTTTTCACCGCAAATGCGCCGCGCGATGTTCTTGGTTGCCCGCTTCGCGAGGGAGTAGTAGCCAAAGCCGTCCACCATGCCGCGGCCCAGCAGCGACGGCACATCCTCGTCCTCGGGGATCACGCCCATCAGCGGCAGGCCCGCCGCGTCCATGGCGTCGTCGATGTTCGCGCGCAGGGACTTGAGCAGCTTGCGCCGCAGGCGGTTCACCACCAGATGCAGCCGTCCGGCGGGGAAGTCATGCAGCTCCATGACCGTGCGCTGTGCGTCCCGCAGGCAGGACGGCTCCGTGGTGGAGACTACGATAATGCGGTCGGCATTGGCTGTCGCGAGCCGGAAGGATTCTCCCAGTCCCGCGCCCGCGTCCAGCAGGCAGTAGTCGAACTGCTCGCGCACCTGCTCCAGCAGAGCGTGCATGGCGTCCATGGAGAGCGCGGCCTCTGTGGTCAGCGGCGCGGTGAGGAGGTAGAGATTGGGCAGGCGGTGATGCTGCACCGCCGCTTCTTCCAGCGTCGCGCGCCCCGCGACCACGTCAGAGAAGTCCATCAGCGCGCGGTCAGTCATGCCCAGCGCCAGGTCCAGATCGCGCAGACCCACGTCGCAGTCCAGCACCAGCGTACGATGGCCGAGCTGCGAGAGCGCCGATCCGGTAAGCGCGGTAAATGAAGTTTTTCCCGTGCCGCCCTTGCCGGACACGATGGCGATGACTTGGCCCATGGGACTCCTTTCTTTTGTGGAACCGTTTCTTCCTTTTTCTTGAAAGGAAGAAATGGTGTCAGAGGCTCACCCTACAGAGGGCTTTTTTTTATTTTACCGTACTGCCTTGGGTATTGCTTCGGCGTGCGATCCACCTTGTCGATGACGATCACACGATGCGTCACGTCGCTGGTCGGGATCTGATAGTCCACCACGTCCGCGAGCCGTCCGCCGAGGATGGTGATCGCGTCCAAGGCTGACTCCAGTTCCTCATCGCTTTGCGCACTTTTCATGGCGAGGAATTGCCCGCCCACCTTGACCAGCGGGAGACACAGCTCGCAGAGCACCGGCAGCGCCGCCACCGCGCGGGACACCGCAAGATCAAAGCCCTCGCGCCGCGCCGCGGCAAATTCCTCGGCGCGCGCATGGACGCAGTCCACGCCTGTCAAGCCAAGCTGTCCGCAGGTTTCCCGCAAAAAGTCGATGCGTTTGCCCGTGCTGTCGAGCAGCGTCATATGAACATCGGGGCAGAGGATGCGCAGCGGTACGCCGGGGAAGCCCGCGCCGGTGCCCACGTCCACCACGCGCTTGCCGCCAAAGTCCGCCACGCGCAGCAGCGCGGCGGAGTCCAGCAGATGCAGGCGGGCAAAGTCGGCATCGTCCGTAATGGCGGTGAGGTTCATCACCTTGTTGCGCTCCAGTACGGCCCGGGCAAAGGCCTCCAACGGCTCCGCTTTCGTCTCGTCAAGTCCCTGCGCCGCAAGGCCCTGACGCAAAATCTCACGCATAGGTTCTTACTTATTCTGCTCCTTCAGCAGGTCGCGGATCTCTGTGAGCAGCTTCTCCTCGGCGGAGGGCTCGGCGGGCGCGGCAGCCGCTTCCTCTTCCTTCTGCTTCTTTGCCAGCTTCTCTGCGACCTCGCTGGCCTTGTTCATGGCCTTGATGACCGAGAACAGCACCAGCGCGATGACGAGGAAGTTGATGACCGTGCCGACAAAGGTGCCGAGACCCAGCACAACTGCCTCGCTGCCCTCGCTCGCCGCACGGAGCGTGATGTTCAGCGCGTCGGTGTTGGGACTCTTGAACAGCACTGCCAGGATCGGGGTGATGACATCGCTCACCAGAGAGCCTGTGATGGCCGCAAACGCACCGCCGATGATAACGCCGATGGCCATATCCATGACGTTGCCCTTGAGGGCAAATGCCTTGAACTCTTCCATAAACTTCTTCATGATGATTTTCTCCTTTTTCTCTGAATTTGAATCACGGCGCATCGCCGGAACTCAAGCCTTGGGGACCAGCTTCTCCGTTCCTCCCATATACGGACGCAGCACTTCGGGGATGTTCACGCTGCCGTCCGAGCACAGATTGTTCTCAAGGAACGCGATGAGCATACGCGGCGGCGCGACGACGGTGTTGTTGAGGGTGTGGGGGAGATACAGCTTGCCATCCTCGCCCTTGACGCGGATTTTCAGGCGGCGTGCCTGTGCGTCGCCGAGGTTGGAGCAGGAGCAGACCTCGAAATACTTCTTCTGGCGCGGGCTCCACGCCTCGATATCGCAGCTCTTGACCTTGAGATCCGCGAGGTCGCCGGAGCAGCACTCGAGCTGGCGCACGGGGATGTCCATGCTGCGGAACAGCTCAACGCTGTACTGCCACATCTGGTCATACCACTTCATCGAATCCTCGGGACGGCAGACGACGATCATCTCCTGCTTCTCGAACTGGTGGATACGGTACACGCCGCGCTCCTCGATACCGTGGGCGCCCTTTTCCTTGCGGAAGCAGGGGGAGTAGGAGGTCAGCGTCTGGGGCAGCGAATTTTCCGGCAGGATCTGGTCGATGAACTTGCCGATCATGGAGTGCTCCGAGGTGCCGATCAGATAGAGGTCTTCGCCCTCGATCTTATACATCATGGAGTCCATGTCGTTCTGGCTCATGACGCCCTCAACCACGTTGCCGTGGATCATAAACGGCGGGATGCAGTAGGTAAAGCCTTTGCCAATCATGAAATCGCGGGCGTAGGCAATGACCGCCTCATGCAGGCGCGCGATGTCACCGAGCAGGTAGTAGAAGCCATTTCCACTGACGCGCAGCGCGGAGTCGATGTCGATGCCGGCGAACTTCGCCATGATGTCGGTGTGATAGGGAACCTCAAAATCGGGCACCTTCGGCTCTCCGAAGCGCTGGACCTCGACGTTCTTGCTGTCATCCTCGCCGATGGGCACGCTTGGGTCGATGATATTCGGGATCAGCAGCATGTCGTGGTGCAGCTTCGCCTCGAAGTCCGCCTCCTGCGCTTCCAGCGCGGAGAGGCGGGCGTCGTTCGCCTTGACCTCCGCCATGTTCGCGTCGATCTGCTTTTGAATTTCGTCCTTCTCCGCGCCTTCGGCTTTCTTCAGCTTGCCGAACAGGGGGCCGTTCGCCTTGGAGAGCTGGTTGCGCTTGGCACGCAGGTCACTCGCCTCGGTGATGGCGGCGCGCAGCTTCGCGTCGAGGTCGATGACCTCATCGACGAGAGGGAGCTTCGCGTCCTGGAACTTCTTTTTGATGTTTTCCCGCACCGCGTCGGGGTTGTCTCGGATGAATTTGATGTCTAGCATGGTGTGATTCTTCCTCTTTTCTTTTATATGGGGCCCCCGCGCGAGCCCAGCGAAGCGGGTCGCGTGGGGAAAGGAGATGCAGTGGAATGAACGAGCTTTCGCGCTTGCGCGGAAGCGAGCGATATGGAGCTTGCATCGACGTGTTTCACGTGAAACACGTTTCTTACTTATCCATGGGAACGTCTTGAAACCGTTTCTCTTTTGTCTTGCCAAAAGAGAAATGGTTTCAAACTTCCGTAGAGAAAAGCGCTTTGCGAAAGCTTTCTTGGGCTTGGATGATACCTTGCGTATTCCGTGACGCTGTTTGACGTTCGGGATTTGATGATGCGCCACTTGGGGCGACCGTGGGCGGTTGGCTCTTTTCGGTGCAAGCGCAAAAATGTGTCAGGCTGCCGGCTCTTCGTCGGTTTCCGGCGCCGCCTGTGCCTCGTCCAGCGCAGTTTGGAGCGCGTCGCGCTCCTCGGTCAGCGCCGCGTTTTCGCTCTCCAGCGTTTTTGCGCGCGCTTGCAGCTCTTTCAGCTCGGCTTCGAGGCTTCTCAGCGCGGCCTGCAGCTCGTCCACCTGCTGCTCCAGCTCCACGTTGCGCGTCAGCGTGGTTTGCAGGGCGTCGGCGTTGCCGCGCAGCTCGGAGAGCACCTGGTCGGTGCCGCGCTGGTTCATCATGTACGACCACAGCAGCAGGGAAAACGCCACAATGAACAGGATGAAGATATAGCCGTAAACCCGCTTCTGGCCGGTCTTTTCGTCCAGCGTCGGCTCCTCCTGCGCGGGCGGGGGAGCGGAGTTTGCGGGTTTGTCTTTGGGATGCTCGTGAATGAAATCGGTCATGCTTTTGTTTTGCCTCCATCGCGCTTTTTAATGAGTGCCAGCGCTTCCAGCAGGTCGTTCAGATCGTCCACGCCGTAGTAGTCCAGCTCGATCTTACCCTTTTTCTTGCCTGCCACGATGCGGCAGCCGCGCCCCAGCTTGTTCGTCAGCTCACTGGCGGCCAGCTTGGCATAGTTTACCGCGTCGAGATCTTCTTCCTTCTTCGTTTTGGGTTTGGCGCTCAGCTTCTTCACCAACGCTTCGGTCTGACGGACGCTGAGGCCGCCGTTGATAACCTCCTGTGCCGCTTTCTTTTGCAGCGCCGCGCTCAGCGGCAGCAGCGCGCGGGCGTGCCCGCCGGAGAGCTTGCCGCCCTCGACCAGTTCGCGCACCTCGGGGCACAGTCCCAGCAGGCGCAGGGCGTTCGCCACCGCGGAGCGGGACTTGCCCACGCGGTTCGCCACGTCCTCCTGAGTCATCTGATAGTTGTCCATCAGCCGTTTGTAGCCCTCAGCCTCCTCCAGCGGGTCAAGATCCTCACGCTGGAGATTCTCGATCAGCGCCAGCTCCGTGGTCTTGCGGTCGTCCGCTTCGATGACGATGGCAGGGACTTCGGTGAGGCCCGCAAGCCGCGCGGCGCGCCAGCGGCGCTCGCCGGCGATGATCTGATAGTATCCCGTGCCGAGACGGCGCACCGTCAGCGGCTGGAGGATTCCGTGCTCGCGGATGGAATCCGCCAGCTCGTCCAGCGCGGTATCGTCAAAGCGCTTGCGCGGCTGGTCGGCGTTGCACTCCACCTGCGATAGGGGGAGACTCTGTAAGTTTTCGCTGGTATCGGTGCGAAGCGCGGCGTCGCCCAGCAGCGCGCCCAGCCCTTTGCCGAGCCCATGGGGTGTGTTAGCCATGATATGCTCCTATATTATATATATATTTACGGATTTTTCTTCACAAATTCCTGCGCAAACGCGTCGTACGCCTCCGCGCCACGGGAAAGCTTGTCGTAGGCGTTGATCGGCTTGCCGTGGCTGGGCGCCTCGGACAGCCGCACATTGCGGGGGATGACCGTGGCGTACACCTTGCCGGGGAAGTATCGCTTGACCTCCTCCGCCACCTGCATGGCAAGATTGGTGCGCGCGTCGTACATGGTGAGCAGCACGCCTTCCAGCTCGATGTGCGGATTGAGCGAGCGCTTGACGATGCGCACCGTGTTGAGCAGATCGCTCAACCCCTCCAGCGCAAAATACTCCGCCTGCACCGGCACCAGCAGCGTATCCGCCGCGCACAGCGCGTTGAGCGTCAGCAGCTCCAGCGACGGCGGGCAGTCAATGAAGATGAAATCGTAGTCGGGGGAGAGAGCGGAGAGCGCGTTCTTGAGCAGGAATTCGCGCCCCTCGCGGCCGATCATTTCGATGCCCGCGCCCGCGAGCGCCTTGCTCGACGGCAGCACATCGCCATAGCGCGTGTGCGCTACGGCAGCTTTTGCGTCCGCGCCGTTGATCAGCACCTCATACACGCCCTGCGACGCGCCCTTGTCCACGCCCATGCCGGAGGTGGAGTTGGCCTGCGGGTCAAAGTCGCACAGCAGCACGCGCTTGCCCGCTTCATGCAGCGCCGACACCAGATTGACACAGGTGGTGGTTTTGCCGACGCCGCCCTTTTGATTCACGATTGCAACGGTTTTTGCCAAATTGATCCCCGCTTTCCACGGAAAGCGCCCATACCCGGGCATTTTAACCGATTCTATATTTATTAGGTTATATAGTATATCACAAAGTCGGATGATTTCAACCGCTAAATCGAAAAAGTAAAATTTCTGTCAAACGCCAAAAAGAAACATCGCGCGTTTCCGCGCGATGTTTCACGTGAAACAATTCACTTTTCCACAGCTCAGGCCTCGATCAGCAATACGCCCTCGAACGCGCCGAGCGCCACCTGCAAAACACCGTTCACGGCACGGAAGCGGCGGCCGGTGAGGGCGTCGATCGCCCCGTCCGTCTCCCACGGGAGGCCGAGCGCCACCTGCTCCATGCCAGCGTTGCACGCAGCGATGCTGACCTCGCTTCCGGCGCGGCGGCGGAACGCCAGCACCGCGCCCTCGGAGCGGAGATACTCGATGCTGCCGCTTTGCAGAGACTCGCGGGAGTTGCGCAGCTCGCCGAGACGCTGGAAGTACTGGATCAGCCACTTGTTCTCGCGGCTCCACGGATAGGTACCGCGATTGAACGGGTCCTCAAAGCCCTGCATGCCCGCCTCGTCACCGTAGTAGACGGTAGGGGAGCCAGGAAAGGCGTACATCACCAGCGCGGCAAGGCGCAGCCGGCGCATACCGTTGTAGATCTCGTTGGCGTTGAGCACCATGCGGGCGCGCTCCTCGCGGCTCTGGGGCCACGGTCCGGTGTAACCCAGCACGGTCAAAAGCCGCGGGGTATCGTGCGTGGAGAGGAAGTTCATCGCACCGTAGAACGCCGCTTTGGGGTAGTTCTCGCGGATGGTCTCCATCGCGTTCTTAAAGATGGACGCGTCCTTTTGCAGCAGGTAGCCGAGGATCGCGTCGCGGAACGGATAGTTCATCAGGCCGTGGGTCTGATGGCCCAGCAGGTACTTACGGCGCACGGAGTAGGCGATTTTGTTGGAGCCGTCCTCCCAGACCTCACCGATGAGATAGGCGTCAGACTTCTCCCGCGCCATAGAGCGGCGGATGCGCTCGATGAACTCGCCGGGCAGCTCATCCGCCACGTCCAGCCGCCAGCCGGACGCGCCCGCACAAAGCCAGTGGCGCACGACGCTGTCTTCGTTCTCGATGATGAAGTCGAGGTAGTCGGGGTCGCTCTCTTCCACGGCAGGGAGGGTCTTGAAGCCCCACCAGGCGTCGTACTCGTCGGGGAAGCGGGAGAAGTGGTACCAGCTGGCGTACGGGGAGTCCTGACTCTGTGCCGCGCCGAGGCTGGGGAAGAAGCCCTTGGCGTTGAAGTACACGCTGTTGGAGCCGGTGTGGTTGAACACGCCGTCGAGGATCACGCGCATCCCCAGCTCCTTGGCGCGCGCGCAAAGAGTGCGGAAGTCGTCTTCGCTGCCCAGCAGGGGGTCGATGCTGCGGTAGTCCGCGGTGTCGTAGCGGTGGTTGGACGCCGCTTCAAAGATCGGGTTTAAGTAGATGGTGGTCACGCCGAGGGAGCGGATGTAGTCCAGCTTCTCCGTGATGCCGGCGAGGTCGCCGCCGAAAAAGTCGGAGCAGGTGATCTCGCCCTGCTCGTTGGGCAGGTACTCCATCATCTCGCCCCAGTAGTCGTGGAGCGTGCGGTTGCCGACCATGCCCTCCACGCTGCGGCGCACGCCGCGGCGGAAGCGATCGGGGAAGATCTGGTACGAGATGCCGCGGCCGAACCACTCCGGCGTCTCGCTCCTGCCGTCGTAGACGGTGAGCTGCCACGAGAGCACGTTGTCGATCTGGCAGAAGCCGTTCTTGCCGAAACGGCACTGTCCGCCGTCGGCCCAGTCCAGTTTGAAATGGTACCACACCAGCTCCACGTCGGCCGGGGCGGGGTAGACACCGCGGAACACCTTGCGCTCGCCCGCGTGCTCCAGCGTCATGGGGATCTCTACCCAGCTGTCCGCGAACTCGCCGTGGGCAACGATCGTCGCGGCGGTGACCTGTTCGTAGTCCTCGGTGTATAGGTTCAACGAAACCTCCGTGCCGCACACTACGGCACCGTAGGGCGTTTTGCAGCGTTCGCTGCGAGAGTCAA
This sequence comes from uncultured Clostridia bacterium, assembly GCA_947170435.1. GTDB lineage: Bacteria > Bacillota > Clostridia > Oscillospirales > Oscillospiraceae > Hominicoprocola. Next base: position 22,718 of record CAMVTO010000001.1, read on the forward strand.
AATACATGGCGGTTTCCTCCTTCTGTTTACCTCTCTCATAGGTCTCTTTCTGAAAAGGGGGCCAATTTACTTCAGCAGAATGTTCTCGCCCACGATATCCGGGGCGGCAGCGGTAAAATACGCGTTGAGAATCTTTACGGCGGTGGACGCCAGCGCACCGCCGGAGTCGCCCTTTTCAATGATCATCGCCAGCGCGATCTGGGGATCGTCATAGGGCGCGAACGCCACAAAGACGCCGTTGCTGATGCTGCCCTTGCCGCCGGTCTGCGCCGTACCGGTCTTGGCGGCGGCGTCCACGACGCATTCGCGGAAGGCGCTCCGCACGCTGCCGTCCGTGACCAGCTTGCGCATGCCCGCGAGCACCGCTTTGAGGTTTTCCGGGCTGATGGATATCGAATCCGCCGGAGGCTCGTCGTAGACGTAGGTGGGCACGGCGCTGTCGTAGTCGCTGACATCCTTTAAGAGATGCGCCTTGTAACGCGTGCCCCCGCCGGCGAGCGTCGCGATGTAGTTCGCGAGCTGGAGCGGGGTAAAGGTGTTGTATGCCTGTCCGATGGCCGCTTGCAGCGTCAGGCCGTCGGTCCAGCGTTGATTTGGCAGCGAGTTTACATAATCCGGCGACGTCATGGTGCCGATGTTCTCCGGGATCTCGATGCCCGTGGGCTCGCCGAGGCCAAACGCCGCGGCATAGCGGTCAAGCGTGGAGATGCCGGTGTTCTTGCCCACGTCGTAGAAAAAGTAGTTGCACGACACCGTGATGGCATCGGTCACGTTGATCAGGCCATGTGTGCCGCCGCGGGAGGAGTAGATCCAGCAGTTGAACACCATGTCGTAGTACCGGTACGCACCGAGATCGAGGATCTTGGTGTAGGGCGTGATGACGCCGGATTCCAGCGCCGCCACCGCCACCGCAGGCTTGAACGTGGAACCGGGGGCAAACGCCCACTGGGTCGCACGGTTGAGCATCGGGCGGCGGGAATCTGTGTTCAGCGTGGCAAAGTCCTGATTGAAGGTTTTGAGGGAATAGGTGGGGTAGGAGGCCAGCGCCAGCGTATCGCCGGTGCCGATCTGCACCACCGCTGCCGCCGCGCCGCGATCAATGCCGTCGACAGCCGTCATCGCGCCCACAGACTCGGCGAGAATCGCCTCCACCTGCTCCTGAAAGTCGATGTCCAGCGTCAGCGCCACGTTCTGCCCCGGCTCCGGCTCTATGGAGTAAACCTCGTCGATCACCTTGCCGTCGGCGTTGGTGGTCACGAGGCGCTTGCCGTCGGTGCCGCGCAGGTAGTCCTCAAAGGCATATTCCACGCCGTCGAGGCCCACGAGGTCGTTCCACGCGTAGCCCTTTTCCTTGTATTCGTCCCAGTTCTGGATCTTGCCAACCCTGCCAAGGATATGCGCCGCGGCGTCGGTCTGGTACTCGCGTACAGAGGAGGTGCCGACGCGCACGCCGGCGCACCCGCTGTCCTTGATGCGGGCGATCAGCGGCACATCCACGCCGGAGGCAAAGAGGAACGTACCGTCGCCGTCCAGCTTCGCGGTGGCGAGAGAATAGCGGAATCCCGTCAGCGCTCGGCGCTCGGCTGCCGCAAGGTCGTCGGGAATCTTAAATTCGTCGCTGAGCAGCTCGTAGATTGCCTGCGGCTTCATGCTCGCGCGCATAGTGTCGGAGGTCGCGTCGTCGTTGATCCACTTCTTGCTTTTGAGGTACTTCACCAGCATCCCGGAGCGGGACACCTCAAAGTCGTAGTCGTAGGGCGGCTCCGCCGTCAGCGGCAGCTCATCGTACCAGTCCACGCCCTGCTCGCGCAGCAGTGCCATCAGCTTTATGATTTCGTCGTTGAGCGCGTCGCCGCTCACCATGGCGGGATCGAAGATCAGCGTGTATACCGCGCGGTTGCTCACCAGCACTTTGCCGTTGCGGTCGGTGAGGATGCCGCGGGACGCCTCCACCGGCTCCGGCGTCGTGTTGGTGCGCACCGACATGGCGCGGTAGTCCGCGCCGTGGACGATCTGCGCGTCAAACATGGTCACACAATAGGCGATCATGCATGCCATAAACAGCGCGGAGAGCGCAAGAAGGCGGTATCGGAGTTTTCGGGATTCTTCCATCGCGGCCTCCTAAATCGTAAACTTCCGGTGCAGGAACGTCAGCACCGGATGGCAGACCAGCACCAGCACACAGCTGAGCGCCATTTCCCGCACCGCCACGGACGCCATCTCCAAAAACGGGGCGCGGTCCGTCAGGCCCAGCGCCGCCATGATGAACAGATCCGCGACTGCGAACGTCAGCGCCGACACGATCAGCGAGCACAGCGGCCCCGGCTGCACCACGTTCTTCGCGAGGTACGAGCAGGCGAGCGCCGCGAGCGTGAACGCAAGCGTATACAGACAGGGAAATACCCCCGGCAGCGCAAGATCGCACAGCACGCCGCAAGCCAGCGCAAAAAACGTCCCGGCGTGGGTGTCCTCCAGCGACGCCACAATGCCCACGATCAGCGGCGGCAGAAACAGATGCACCCCGAAGATGACCGCACCGCCCAACAAGAAGCCAAACAGCAGCTCCAGCAGCAGTGCAGCCACGCTGATCGTCGTCCATTTGATGATGATGTCCCGTCTTGTCAGCATACCGATTACTCTACAATCTCATAGTCTTTGATGATAAACACTTCCGTCAGCGCGTTATAGTCCACCAGCGGCGCAAGCACCGCGTACTGGGCAAGGCCATTGTCGTCCGCCTCCACGCGCTCCACAACACCCAGCGCAATGTTGGAGGGATAGTACCCGCCAAGGCCGGAGGTCATGATATAGTCGCCCACCAGCAGCGCCGTGTCTGCCGGGAGGTAGGTCACCTTCAGCTTGTTTTTCTGCATCAGGGCAAAGTCGCCCTCGGCGATCACCACGTCGCCGGTGCGGAACACCAGCGCGCCAATCTCGGTGTCGGTGTCCACCAGCTCCTGCACGGTGCACCAGTTGAGCCCCGCCTCGGTCACAATGCCGATCATATAGCCCTCGCTGCTGACCACCACATTGTTCACCGCGACGCCGTGGTTCGTGCCGCGGTTCAGCGTCAGTGTCCGCGTCCAGTTGCTGCCGGAGTGCTCGAGCACCTTGGCAGACTCAAAGACAAAGTCCCGTCGCTGCTCCCGCAGGCCAAGCAGCTCCCGCAGCAGCTTGTTCTCCTCGCGGTCACGCTCCGCCTGCTGCTCGTCGGCGCGCAGCGTCGCCAGCTCATCGCGCAGCTTCTGATTTTCCGCAAGCAACTCGTTGTAGTCGGCATAGTAGTGCCGCTTGTCCTCAAACCAGCCGGTCACGCCCGTCGCCGCCGCGCGAAACGGCGAGGCAACGATACCCATGGCGTTGCGCATAATCGACGAGGTGGCCGAGAAGTATGACAGCACGCTGAGCAGCACCGCCAGCAGCACCGTCGCCGCCAGCACCCAGATGCCGTATTTGGAGAAAAATTTTTTCATCCCGTTGCCAACCTTATAATAGATGTACGCCGAACGCCCGCAACGCCTGTGCCAGCGGCATGACCGGCAGACCCATCACGTTGAAAAAGTCGCCGTCGATGCGCTCTACCAGCAGTGAACCAACGCCCTGGATACCGTACGCGCCCGCCTTGTCCATCGGCTCGCCGGTGGAGATATACGCGCGCAGCTCCGCCTCCGTCGCCGCGCGAAAGTACACGTCCGTCGTCGTGGTAAAGGCAATCGCCTTCTCGCCCTGTCGCACCGTCACGCCGGTGCAGACCGTGTGGTGCCGTCCCGCCAGCTCCGTGAGCATCCGCAGCGCGTCCGCCTCGTCCCGGGGCTTGCCCAGACGCTCGTCATCCAGAAACACCATCGTGTCCGCTGTAATGACAATGTCCTCCGCCCCCGTGAGCTTCTTCGCCGCCTCCGCCTTGGCGCGGGCAATGTGCGACACGGTTTCCTGTGCCGTCAGTCCGGCAGGGCAGGATTCGTCCGCCTCCGGCTTTACCACGTCAAACTCCGTCACACCAATGCGGCGCAGCAGCTCCTGCCGCCGCGGAGAACCGGAGGCCAGAACAATATGTTTTGTAGAATCTTCCATTATTATTACCCTTTGTAATCGTTTTACTCCACGCCGCGATAAAACAGCCCGCGGGTCAGATCCTCCGGCGCGCAGTCTGCGCCGTCGATGTGGGCGCGGAGAATCGCGGCGCACTGCTCCGGCGTCTCCGTGGTGAAGCGCAGCCGCGCATAGGTGAGTCCGATGTCCTGCCAGTCGCTGCGCCTGCCGAGGTAAAGCGTCTTGGCGTTCTCGATCTCGCAGCGCCCGCCGAACACGTCCAGCACCGGGAAGCACTCGCTCCGCCGATCGGTCAGCGTGCGGGACGCGCCCGCGTCGATCCGGTTGTCGATGATCATCAGCGGCAGCCGCCCGTAGATCACCGCCTCGCAGGGCAGGCATTTTTGCAGGTCGCGGATCTGCTCGCGCCGCAGCTCAAACGACACCGCAGCGCTGTCCAATCCCTGCTCCTTCAAGAAACGCAGGGCGGCAGAGTTGAATACGTTTAGCGATAATTCGCCGCATTTTTCCAAATCGTAATCGCGCGTCAGCGCCAGATGCCCCAGATTGCCGATGCCGACCGCCGTCAGGCCCTGCTCGCAAAGCGCCGTCAGCATCTCGCGCAGGCGCGGCTCGTCTGCCGTGCGATACACCCGGGGAAGGATGGCGCAGAAGCGGGCGGAGGGGTAGCGGGCGATGTCGACCTTGGCAAGCTCGTCGATTGGTATGCCGATCCGCGCCGGTGCGCAATCCACCAGCGCGCCGGTCAGCTGCTCCGCACGGTGCAGCGTCACGGTGAGCCGCGGCGGCTCAGCGGGATTCGGAACCGATTCCGGCGCGGTGTAGGGAAGGCTGCGCCGCTCCGGCAGCGCGGTGCGAGCCGCCTCCAGACCCATAAGCGCATCACGACGGAGCGCATTGAGCGCGGCGGCGGAGACGGCAAGGCCGTCGTCCACGTCCACGGCGCAGTCCGAGACAGAGAATGCCGTGCCGCCGGTCTTGCGCAGGCGCGTTTCGATCTCCTCCGCCGTCAGGGCGCGGGTGCGCGCCGGCTCGCTCTTGGGGCCGGTGGCGGTGACGGCATGGCCGTCGTCGTCCTCTGCGCGCAGCGCGATGGCCTCGCCCGCGCGAAGTGTGGCGGAGAAGCGCACGGGCACCGTGCACAGCCTTTCCTGTTCATAGTCTGCGCGCAGCTGCGCAAACCATTCCTCCGGCCAGCGCTCGGTTGCCGGGCGCACACCGAACATCGAGAGGTCGTGCTTGCCGGTATAGTAACCGTCCGTAAAGCCGTCGCGGGAAAAGGCAGCGGCAAGCTGGGCGCGTTCCTCGTCCGTGGGCTTGCGATGCTCGCGGAGCAGGCGGGCATAGATACCCGTCACCGCGGCAACGTACTCCGGGCGTTTCATGCGTCCCTCCAGCTTGAGGCACGCCACGCCCATGTCCTGCAATTCGCTCACATAGTCCGCGAGGTTGTTGTCGCGCAGGCTCAGCGGATGGCCGCCGTTGTAGGGGAGGCGGCAGGGCTGGGCGCAGAGTCCGCGGTTGCCGCTGCGCTGGCCGATGACGGCGCTCATGGCGCACTGACCGGAGACGCAGACGCACAGCGCGCCGTGGACAAAGACCTCCAGCTCGATGGGGCTTTTGGCGCACAGCTCCGCGATCTCGTCGCGGGAAAGCTCGCGGGAGAGCACCGCGCGCGTCATACCGAGCCGCGCCGCCTCCTCAATGCCGGAGAGGGTATGCACGGTCATCTGGGTGCTGGCGTGAAGCGGTACGTCCGGGATCACGCGGCGGAGCGTGTCCAGCACGCCCCAGTCCTGCACCAAAATCGCGTCGACGCCCGCCTCGCTCGCCCCATGGGCGACGGAGGACAGCGCGTGCAGCTCGCGGTCGTTGACCAGGGTATTTAAGGTAAGATACACGCGGACACCGCGCAGATGGCAGTACGCCGCCACGCCGCGCAGCTCGTCGAGGGTAAAATTGCGCGCGCTGCGGCGGGCGTTGAACTCGTCAACGCCTAAGTAGACGGCATTCGCACCGTTTTGCACGGCGGCGATGAGTGCCTCGCGGGAGCCAGCGGGGGCAAGAAGTTCGGTCATGGGTTACCTCTTGGCGTTTTGCAGCTTGAACAGCTCGCGTTTGAGCTCGCTGGCCTCGTTGCGCGCGCGGCTCGCCTCGTCGCTGTACTCCTTGAGCTGGGCGCGGAGCTTGTCCGTCGCCTCCCGCTCCTTGAACAGCTCGTCCGCAATATTGACGGCAGTCAATACCGCCGCGTCACTGCGGCCGACCTTCGCGCTCTCCAGCAGCTCGCTGAGCTTGCCGTCCACATAGGCGCCGATCTTCTCCATGTAAGACGGCGCTTCCTCGGCAACCAGCGTGTAATCCTCGCCGCAAATGCTGACGGTGACTCGATTTTCCATAATCCTATCCCGTTCCTTTCCATCGGATTCATACGGAAGCGCTGAACAAATCACGCGTTGATTGACTCAGCGCTTCTCAAAGGCACTATTCCACCTATTGATTCACTTGATACTATATCACGAAAGGTCTGTCGTGAAAAGGGAAATTTTCTTATTTACGAAATTGCTGTTTTATAGTAGAATAATTGGGTTATGAAACGAAAGGGGGCGGACGCCGTGAGTGAATATACTCTCCATCTCAAGCGCGAGGAAAACATCACCCTCGGCGCGGGCGCGGTGCGCCGTCTCATCGAGGGCCGCAACGGCGACGCGGCGCTGCTGTATCTGTGTCTGGCACGGCGCGGCGCGTCGCAGCCGGAGCAGCTGCGCGCAGAGCTTGCGTGGAGTGAGGCGGAATTCGCCGCCGCGGAGCGCGCGCTGCGCGACATGGGCCTCATCGGCCCCAGCGAGGAGGTCGATGCGCCGCAAGCGCCCCAAACGCAAAAACCCGTCCAACGCGAGCCGGAGTCCACCATGCCGGAGTACAGTCGGGACGATGTGGCGCAAAAGCTGGAGAGCGACGCCGCCTTTGCCGCGGTGCTGCGGGAGGTGGAGCGCAAGCTCGGCCGGCTCAGCGACCCGTCGGTGCGCAAGCTGCTGGGCCTGTACGACTTTTTGGGTCTCCCCGCGGATGTGCTGCTGCTGCTGGTGAACTACTGCATCGAGCGAAGGGCGGAGCAGTTTGGGGAAGGGCGGCTTCCCACCATGAGCGAGATCGAGAAGGAGGCGTACCGCTGGGCGCGGCTGGAGCTGTTCTCCTTTGCCGCCGCGGACGCGTATCTCCAGCGCGAACGCCGCAAGCGGGACGGCTACCCCGCATACTTAAGCGCCATCGGCATCAAGAACCGCGTCGCCGTCCCCAGCGAGGAAAAGTATCTCAGCGCGTGGTCGGAGATGGGCTTCCCGCCGGAAACCGTCGCCGTCGCCTACGACAGGACGGTGCTCAAGTGCGGCGAGTTCAAGTGGCCCTACTGCAACGGCATCTTAAAGCGCTGGCACGAAAAGGGCCTGCACACGCCCGACGAGGTCCGCGCGGAGAATAAGCCGCGCAAGGCAGACACCGGCAAGAACCGCAACGCGTGGATGAAAGACTACGTTTAAAGGGGGTCGCTATGGCATACGACGGCAAGATCCTGCGCCGGGCAACGGCGCGTTATGACGAGGACAAGCAGCGCCGCGCGGAGGAATTCCGCGCGCGCCAGCGCATCTGCTACGGCAAGGAGCCGCGGCTGGAGGAGATCGACCGCGAGCTGCGGCTCACCATGGCGAAGATCGTCCAGAGCGGACTTCGCCGGGGCACCGATCCCCGCAGCGCCATCGCGGCGCTCAAGGAGGAAAACCTCGCCTTGCAGCGGGAGCGCGGCGAGCTGCTCGCCGGCCTCGGCTACCCGGTGGACTACCTCATTGAGCAGCCCAACTGCAAACGTTGCAACGACAGCGGCTGGACGGACGACGGCATGTGCCGCTGCCTGCGGGATTACTACGCCCGCGAGCAGAACGCGGAGCTGTCCCGGCTTTTGGATCTGGGCCATCAGAGCTTTGAGACCTTCAACTTTGACTTTTATAGCAGGCTTCCTGACCTTGAGCAAGGCATCTCGCCCTATCAGCTCATGGAAAAGAATTTCGATACCTGCCGGGACTACGCCTACGAGTTCTCCGCCAGGAGCGGCAACCTGCTGCTCTCCGGCGACCCGGGGCTCGGCAAGACCTTCCTCTCCGCCAGCATCGCCCGCGTCGTCAGCGATCACGGGTACTCCGTGGTCTATGACACTGCCGCTCATATTTTCGAGCGCATGGAGACGCAGAAATTCAGCCGTGACGACGGCGACGAGGCGGACGACGACGTGACCCGCTATCTCAAATGCGACCTGCTGATCCTCGACGACCTCGGCACCGAGATGACCACCGGCTTCGTGCAGAGCGCGCTGTATCGCATCATCAACACCCGCCTGATGGAGAACCGCAAGACCATCATCTCCACCAACCTGAACCCCGCGGAGCTGGGCAAGCGCTATGGCGCGGCGATCCAGTCGCGGCTGGAAGGGGAGTACCGCATCCTGCCGTTCTTCGGCGATGATATCCGAAAGCTGAAACGCAAATAGAAAAGAGGTGCGCCATGGGGCACATCAAAAACGTCATCCTCGGCGGTGAAAGAGCAAGCCCGCTTGAGCGGGGTTTGCATCAGGTGTACCTCGCCGTGTTTCTCACCGCGTTTGCTGTGGCCAACGGCTTTTTTGCGCTGCGGCTCGCCTCCGACTCCTACGCCGCGCTGTGGGGTCCGGCGCTCTATGCGTCCTATTTTGAGCATCCGCCCCTTGTGCTGCTCAACCTCCTGCCCGCGATCCTGCTCATCGCGCTGGGCTGGTTTCTGACCCGCCGCGCCTGGGCGGCCTATCTGATCTCCGCCGTGCCGACCATCGGCTTTGCGCTGGTGAACTACTATAAGATTCAGCTGCGCGGGGACCCGTTCCTCGCCGCCGACTTCCGCCTGATCCGCACCATGAGCGGCATCCTCGGTCATTATCACCTCAGTGTCACCCGGCTCATCCTCGCCATTGCCGCCGGCGCGTTCCTGATGCTGCTCTTTGCCGTCTTCCTGATGCCGAACAGCTTCCGAAGCCTCCGGCTTCGCCTCGGCGGCACGCTGGTCTGCCTCGCGCTGATCCCGCTGCTCTACACGCAGGTCTATCTGGACAACGCCACCTATTATAAGACGGTCAACAATGACGCGCTTCGGCACGAATGGTCGGATGTAGAGAGCTTTGTCTCCCGCGGATTCTGGTACCCGTTCATCCGCAGCGTGCCCAAAGCGTTCCCCAAGCCGCCGGAGGGCTACAGCGCCAAGGGCGCGGAAGCGGTGCTCGCGGCGTACTCCGATGCGGATATTTCCCCGGAAAAACGCGTCACTGTCGTGGGCGTGATGGGCGAGGCGTTCACGGATTTAAGCGATTTCCCCTCGCTCGCGGAAATCCCCGCCGTGCGGGAGGTCTACGCCCCGCTGCACGCGCTGGAGGCAAACTGCGTAAGCGGCGACCTGCTCACCAACATCTTCGCCGGCGGCACGGTGGACAGCGAGTGGGGCTTCCTCACCGGCTACTCCCACCACAGCGACTTCCGCGACGACGTGGACAGCTATGTGCGCTACTTCAAAACTCAGGGTTATGACGCGGTATACCGCCATCCGGGCTACGGCTGGTTTTACAACCGCACCAACATCAACCGCTATCTGGGCTTCGACGAGAGCGTGTTCACCGACAACGGCTTTGGCGAGCTGGTGAATCCCGCGTCCGCGCCCCGCCGCTCGGACAAGGTGCTGTTCGATTACCTCTACCGCGAGCTGGCCGCGCGCGGCGCCGACGACCCACCGCTGTTCTCGTTCTCTGTCACATACCAGAACCACGGCCCCTATGAGTCTCAGTCGACCAGCGGCATACGCTACCTGACCTCCGCCGCAACCGGCTGGTCGGAGGAGAGCTGCAACATTCTCAATAACTACCTCAACGGCATCGCCGACACGATTTCGGAGCTGGTGCGCTTCACCGACGAGCTGGAGTCGCTGGATCGCCCCATCGTGCTCGTGTTCTTCGGCGACCACAAGCCCTGGCTCGGCAACGACTCGTCGGTATATCGGGAACTTGAAGTAGACTTAGGCACAGAAACGATAGAAGGCTTCACCAACTACTACGCTACGCCCTACCTTATCTGGGCAAACCGGGCCGCAAAGCAGGCGCTGAACGCCGGCTTCACCGGTACGGGGGAGACGATCTCGCCCTGCTTCCTGATGGCGGAGCTGTTTGACCAGTGCGCATGGGAAGGCCCCGCGTTTATGCAGCTCCAGCGCGATATGCGCGCCGTCACGCCGCTGCTCCACGAGCGCGAGCTGTATTGGGAGGATGGCGCCCTCACCGACACGCTTTCCCCCAAGGCGGCGGAGGCCTATCAGCGATACCGCTGGGCGGAATACTGGCGCGAAACAAAAGGATTGCAAAAATGAAGAAACGCAGCCGTTTGGCTGCGTTTCTTTTATCGACCGAACGTCGGTCTATTATTTTGCTCTATTTTAGAACTTCACTCGCTCAGCGAGGTACGCCTTGACCTCCTCGATGGGGAGTCGGATCTGCTTCATGGTGTCGCGCTCGCGGATCGTGACGCAGTGGTCGGCGGGGGTGTTCTCATCGCCCACGGTCTCGAAGTCGAAGGTGATGCAGTAGGGGGTACCGATCTCGTCCTCGCGGCGGTAGCGCTTGCCGATGGAGCCGGTCTCGTCGTAGTCGATCATGAAGTCCTTGGCAAGCTCGGCGTACAGCTCCTTGGCGGGGCCGGTGAGCACTTCCTTCTTGGAAAGGGGCAGGATCGCCGCCTTGTACGGCGCGAGCGCCGGGTGCAGGTGCAGCACGGTACGGATGTCGTCGTTGCCCTTCTTGTCCTGGCCGACCACTTCCTCGTCGTAGGCGTCACAGAGGAACGCAAGCGCCACGCGGTCGCAGCCGAGGGACGGCTCGATGACGTAGGGGATATAGTGCTCGTTGGTCTCGGGATCGAAGTAGGTAAGATCCTTGCCGCTGGCCTCCTGATGACGGCCAAGGTCGTAGTCCGTACGGTCGGCAATGCCCCACAGCTCACCCCAGTCGGTGAACGGGAACGCGTACTCGATATCCGTGGTGGCGCGGGAGTAGAACGCCAGCTCCGCCGGCTCATGGTCGCGCAGGCGCAGGTGCTCTTTGTCAATGCCGAGGCTGGTGAGCCAGTTGGTGCAGTAGTCTTTCCAGTACGCGAACCACTCGAGGTCGGTGCCGGGCTTGCAGAAGAACTCGCACTCCATCTGCTCGAACTCGCGGGTGCGGAAGGTGAAGTTGCCCGGGGTGATCTCGTTGCGGAACGCCTTGCCGACCTGGCAGACGCCGAACGGCAGCTTCTTGCGGGTGGTGCGGGCGATGTTCGCGAAGTTGACGAAGATGCCCTGCGCGGTCTCCGGGCGGAGATACACGGTGGAGCTGGAGTCCTCCGTGACGCCGATGGCGGTCTTGAACATCAGGTTGAACTTGCGGATGGGGGTGAAGTCATGCTTGCCGCACTGCGGGCAGACGACGTTCTCGTGCTCCGCGATGAACGCGTCCATCTCGTCGAAGGTCATGGCGTCGGTGTTGACGTCGGGGAACTCCTCGCCGATGAGCTTGTCCGCGCGGTGGCGGGCCTTGCACGCCTTGCAGTCCAGCAGGGGATCGGAGAAGCTCGCGACGTGGCCGGTGGTGACCCAGGTCTGCGGGTTCATGATGATGGCAGCATCGAGGCCGACGTTGTACGGGGACTCCTGCACAAACTTCTTGAGCCACGCCTTCTTGACGTTGTTCTTGAACTCCACACCCAGCGGGCCGTAGTCCCAGCTGTTGGCGAGACCGCCATAGATCTCGCTGCCGGGGAAGATGAAGCCGCGGCTCTTGCAGAGGTTGACGATGGAATCGAAATTCTTCTTGCTGTGTTCCATGGAAATCGCTCCTTTTTCTTCTAAATGCATAGTAAGGGTATTTTATGATAGGTGGGGCGGCTTTGTCAAGGAATTGCAAGGGGTTTGTACCCCCATTTTCTCTCTTTGGAGAGAGAAAACGGTGGTACCCGCCAAAAGAGAGAACACCAGAGGGGGTTTCGATTCCCCCTCTGGACTCCCCTAAAACGACCAAAGGGAGGGCCGCTGCCCTCCCTTGTGGAATCCCTCCGGGGGATTCAAGTCTCAATCTTTTCAATCGCAATCATCAATTCATGCGGCGGAATATCCAGCGCGTGCGCGATTTTGAACAGCGTTTCCAACGTCGGGCTGCGCAAGCCGCGTTCGATTTTGCTGTAATGCGTCCTGTCCAGTCCCGCAAGGCCGCTCAATACCTCCTGCGACAAGCCCTTTTCCAGACGGAATCTCCGAAACACCGCTCCAACCGACACAGCATCCAACATACAAGCATCTCTCCTTGCCCGTATGGTAACAATCAGAAGATAATTTATTGAGGTCAGTTGACCTCATATTGGAAATATGTTATGCTGTGCAAGGGGTGATTATGTGGAACATCTATACAAAAAGCTCTATTATAAGCTCTTTGCCATCTTAGCCGACGCGGTAGAGCTCCTTGAAGCCGGAAAGGTGTCAGAAGCGAAAGACCTGCTCAACAAGACCCAGCGCGAGGCGGAAGAGTTTTATATAGAAAGCGACAACGCAGAGACCTGACCCCCAAGGGGGATTCCAAAGGGGGAGCCGCGGCTCTCCCTTTCGGTCGTTTCAAGGGGGTGTGGGGGGAAATCGAAATCCCCCCACGACTTTCTCTTTGGCGGGCGACACCGTTTCTCTTTCCTAGAAAGAGAAATGGGGTCGCAAAAAGCCCCGGTTTTCATGCGAGGGAAGAAAAAAACACCGCCTTTCGGCGGTGCTTTTCTTTTTGCCAATCAGTTCAGGCCGTTGAGCTTCAGCGTCAGCGCGCTCTTCTTGTGCGCGGCGTTGTTCTTGTGCAGAATGCCCTTCGCCACAGCCTTGTCCACGGACTTGACCGCGACCTTGTAAGCGCCCTCGGCCTCGGTGCGATTGCCCTCCGCGACAGCAGCGTCAAACTTCTTCAGCGTGGTCTTGAGAGCGCTGCGCTCCGCCTTGTTACGGGCGTTGCGAACCTCGGTAAGCTGCACACGCTTCTTGGCAGACTTGATATTCGGCAAACCAAACACCTCCTCCGAATCCGTTCTACGATGAGTTTCCATCGTGCAGTTAGGTATTTTAGCAAAGATCGTCCAGAAATGCAAGCATTTTTTTCGCTTTTCTGTGGCTTTTTTTGAATCAAACAAGACTTGGCGGCGATACTATTCCTGAGATACAAGATTTTGTGGAAGAAGGTCGAAAAAATGTGGCAAAGACGGACCGATCTCGCGCTGGAAGCGCACGAATTATGGCGGCAGAACGTGGGCGAGCGTCCCGGCGTGACCACGCGCGAGCAGGACGCCTTCGGCTACGGCGTAACCGTGGTGGAGGTATCCGAGAACGCGGCGGCCCGCGCGCTGGGCAAACCCATGGGAACGTATATCACCCTTGACCTCAAGCCTTACTGGTCGCATACCGAGGACGCGCTGGAGCGGGCGGCGACGGCGGTGGGCGCGGAGCTGCGCTCCCTGATCCCCGGCGCGAAAACCGCGCTGGTGGTGGGTCTTGGCAACGACGCCATGACGCCGGACGCCATCGGCCCGCAGGTGGCGGAGCATGTGCTGGTCACGCGGCATTTAATGCGCGACGAAGCGTTCGCGTCGCTCACCGCGGTCAGCGTGCTGGTGCCGGGGGTGCTGGGCCGCACGGGCATGGAGGCGGCGGAGACCATCCGCGGCGCGGTGCGCATGGTGCATCCCGACGTACTCATCGCGGTGGACGCGCTCGCGTCGCGCTCGCTGGAGCGGGTCTGCACCACGGTCCAGCTCTCCGATACCGGTATCGTACCCGGCTCCGGCGTCGGCAACCGTCGCCGCGCGCTCAATCGTGCGACTCTGGGCATTCCGGTCATTGCGGTAGGCGTACCGACCGTGGTGGACGCCGCTACGCTGGCGCTGGATATTTTAGAGGAGGCCGGCGCGGAGAGCGTCGACCCCGCGGCGCTCAAGGGGCATGGCGGCGTGATGGTCACGCCGCGGGACATCGACGCGCAGATCCGGGAACTGAGCCGCGTCGTGGGCTACGGCATCGACCTCGCGCTCCAGCCGCTCTCCTACGCGGAGCTGTGCGCGCTGATGGGGTAGGGGATTGTCAAAAACCGGCGAATATGGTAGAATTTTCGCGGCTAAGAGGGAGCGGGCCGCCCCTCTTGCTCACTGTTATTGTTATATTGGTTTTCCGCTCGCTGTCAAGCGGAAATTCAAGGGGAGGGCATGACCATGAACGATTTCAACGCCAAACAACAATTACCCGGGCTTCTCGACTGGATGCGCGCACAGATGAAGGAGTGCTATGGCAAGACCGCCGTCGTCGGCATCTCCGGCGGCAAGGATTCCAGCGTCATCGCAGCGCTGTGCTGCGCCGCCTACGGCAAGGAGAACGTGGTGGGCGTGCTGATGCCCGACGGCGTGCAGCCTGACATCGACTACTCCAACGGACTTGTCGAGTTCCTCGGCATCCGGCACTACACCGTCAATATCCACGCCGCCGTGCGCGGCGTGCTGGACGAGATGGAGCGGCTGAATCTCCCGCCCACGCGCCAGACGACCGTGAACCTGCCCAGCCGCATCCGCATGTCCACGCTCTACGCCATCGCGCAGAGCGTCGAGGGCGGCATCGTGATCAACACCTCCAATCTCTCCGAGGACTGGGTGGGCTACTGCACCATCTACGGTGACAGCGCGGGCGCGTTTTCGCCCATCGGCATGTACACCACCGAGGAGGTCATCGCCATCGGCGCGGAGCTGGGTCTGCCGGAGAAATTCCTCATCAAGCCGCCCTCCGACGGCCTGACCGGTCTCACCGACGAGGACAACCTGGGCTTTACCTATCACGCGGTGAACGAGTACGTCCGCCGCGGCGTCGTGGACCCGAAGATCAAGGAGCAGATCGACGCCAAGCACCGCGCCAGCCGGTTCAAGTTCCGCACGCTGCCGGTGTACCACAACGGCCTGCCCATGGCGATCGCGGACGAAACGGATTATTACAAATGAGTGAAAATCGTGTCATTTGTTCATAATTTGTTTACATTCGATTCAAGATTCCGCCATAATTGTAGGGTATCTTAGTACTTGCAAAGGGGAACACTCCCCGATGTGATTTTCTCCCTCCTAAAATACACACAACACACAGAAGAAGCACCGCCGAAAGGCGGTGCTTCTTCTGTTCATTTATATTTCCGGCTTTCCGCCACCGCCAGCGCGTCGCAGCGGTTGTTGTAGTCGTTGTCCGCGTGACCCTTGACCCAGTGATAGCGCATCTCATGGGGCGCGAGGAGCGTCAGCAGCGTCTCCCAGAGGTCGACGTTCAGCGCGGGCTTTTTGTCGCTCTTGATCCAGCCCTTTTTCTGCCAGCCGTACACCCAGCCCAAAGAGAGCGCGTCGATGACGTACTTTGAATCCGAGTGCAGCTCGACAATGCACGGCTCCTTAAGCTGGCGCAGCGCCTCAATGACCGCCATGAGCTCCATGCGGTTGTTGGTGGTCTCCGCCGCGCCGCCGGAAAGCTCCTTCTCGTAGGCGCCGTACTTGAGCACCGCGCCCCAGCCGCCCGGGCCGGGGTTGCCGGAGCACGCGCCGTCGGTGTAAATCTCTACGGTTTTCATCCCTTTGTCCTCCGACGGCGCTTGCCGTCATCTTTCGCGGTTGCCGCGCCAGCGGCGAGCGAAAGGACATCACTCGAATTTGCGAAGCAATATTCGCCGTCGGTATAGATTTCGACTGTTTTCATAAAAGCCTCGCAGAGTTTGCCGCCCGCAGGCGGCAAAGAATCCAAATTCGTTTTTTCTGACGACATGCGCGTCAGAAAAACACTTTACGCGGAGCGCCCGTGCGCCTTTGGCGTGCGGGAAGCGCAGCGAATCCTACTCAAAAAAGTGCTTGCACTTTTTTGAAGCTAAAATCTGCTGATTTCCAGCGACGCGTCGTCCTCACCCTGCTCGATGGCGCGGATCTCCACCGTGTACTTCATCTCGGGGCTGACCACGATCTCCACGCGGTCGCCCACCTTGTGCCCCATCAGCGCCTTTGCCACCGGCGACTCCTTGCTGATGAGGCCGCGGAGCGCGTCCTGCCGGATGGTAGTGACGATGCGGATGGTCTGCTCCTTGCCCAGCTTCTCGTTGAACATGGTCACCTTACTGAACAGGTTCACCGCGTCCGCCTTCTGCTTCACGTCCACGACCTTCGCCGTGGCAATCATCTTCTCCAGATACCGCATACGGCTGTCGTTGCGGCGCTGGGCGTCCTTCGCCGCCTTGTATTCATAGTTCTCGCTGAGGTCGCCGAAGGCGCGGGCGGTCTTGACGTCCTCCATGATCTTGGGCCGGATGTTCAGCCTCCGGTCCTCCAGCTCCGCTTTCATCTTGTCGATATCGACCTGTGTCAGTTCATCGTACATGGTGATTATTTCGCTTCCTTATCATTATTCCGAAAATAACTTTTTTCTGTTCGGTCTTGCCGAATCCCGAGAAGGATCAACACCGCACCGGTCAGCACAATGAGGCCGCAAATCAGCTTGTCCGTCGTTGTGGGCGCAGCGAGAATCGCAGCAGCACCGAAGAAGATCAGCGCAATACCTACGGCGATCTTGCCCTTGGCGGTCTGTAAAACGCGGGTCTGGCCAAATTTCATGGTGGACTCCTTTCTTCCCCGCTATATAGCGGGGTACTACCTGACACCGCACGCGGCTCCCCGCCGCCCCGCTGTGTGCAAGGCAGAGGCTTGGTCCGTCGTTCGTTTTAAGCGGTAGACGCAAGTTTCTTTACGATGAAAGGTCATGCCGCGGGGAGCGGCAGCTTGCACCGTCAATTCGACGTTGGAAACCAGCGCATCAGAATACAGAAGGTATCTGCAAATCCCAAGAAACCCGCCCCAAAAGGCGCTTTTCCTTCTACGGAAGTCTGAAACCATTTCTTCCTTTTCAAGAAAAAGGAAGAAACGGTTTCAGGAAATCGCTCTTATTCTTGAAGAATATCAGTTCTCGCCTTCGACCTCTTCCTTCTCCGCTCTCGCAATGGAGATTACCTTCACACCCTCGGCGAGGCGCATCAGGCGCACGCCCTGCGTCGCGCGGGAATAGGTGCTGATGTCGCTCACCGCGGTGCGGATGATGCTGCCGTCGTCGCTGACCAGCAGCAGATCCTCGTCGCCATCCACGACCTTGACCGCCACCACGGGGCCGGTCTTTTCTGTGACCTGATAGCCCTTGAGGCCCTTGCCGCCGCGGCTCTGCGGCTCATCGCCGCGCATGTATTCCTCGACGGCGGTGCGCTTGCCGTAGCCGTTCTCCGTGACCGCCAGCAGCGTCTTGCCGGCGTGGGCGCGGGCGGCGCCGACCACATAGTCGTCATCGTCGCGCAGGCGGATGCCGCGCACGCCGACCGCGTCGCGTCCCATGACGCGCACGTCGTTCTCGTCGAAGCAGATGCTCATGCCGTCGTGGGTCATGAGGATTATGTTCTGCTTGCCGTCGGTGAGGCGGACTTCGATCAGCTCGTCACCCTGCTCCAGCGTCAGCGCACGGATGCCCGCCTTCATGCGGGTGTTGATGGAGCGCAGCGGCGTGCGCTTGACGGTGCCGTTTTTCGTGACGAAGAACAGGTACTGGTCGTCCACGTCCAGCGTCTTGACACTGATGCCGGCGGTGACGTGCTCGTCCTCGTCGAGCGGCAGTACATTGACGATGCTCGTACCCTTGGCGGCGCGGCCGGCCTCGGGAATGAGATAGCCCTTCTTGCGGTGCACGCGGCCCTTGTTCGTGAAGAACAGGATGAAGTCGTGGGTGCTGGCGGTGAACACCGCCTCCACATAGTCCTCCTCGCGCGTCGTCATGCCGCGCACGCCCTTGCCGCCGCGGCGCTGCGCGGCGTACTCATCGGCCGCGGTGCGCTTGATGTAGCCGTTGTGGGTGAGGGTGTAGACGCACTGCTCCTCCTCGATGAGATCCTCAATGTCGATCTCGTCCTCGACCTCCTGGATCTCGGTCTTGCGCTCGTCGCCGTACTTGTCGCGGATCTCGATCAGCTCATCCTTGAGGACGCCGCGGATCATGCTCTCGGACGCCAGCAGCTCGTTGTAGTATGCGATCTTCTTTTCCAGCTCGTCGTACTCCGCCTGCAATTTCTCACGGTTGAGCCCTTGCAGCGCAATGAGGCGCATGTCGCAGATCGCCTGCGCCTGCACGTCGGAGAGATCAAATCTCGCCATCAGGTTCTCTTTGGCGTTATCATAACTTTCGCGGATGGTCTTGATGACCTCGTCGATGTGATCCTGTGCGATGAGCAAGCCTTCCAGGATATGTGCGCGCTCCTGCGCCTTCTTGAGGTCGTAGCGCGTGCGGCGGACGATCAGCTCCTCCTGGAACGTCAGATACTCGTCGATGATGTGGCGCAGCGAAAGGATCTTCGGCTGCTTCTGGTTGTCCACCAGCGCGAGCATGTTGATGGCAAAGCTGGTCTGCATCTGAGTCTGGGCGAACAGCCGGTTCAGCACGACCTGCGGGTTCGCGTCGCGCTTGACGTCGATGACGATGCGCATACCGCCGCGGTCGGACTGGTCCGTGATGTTGCTGATGCCCTCAAGCCGCTTGTCGTTGACCTGATCCGCCATGTTCTTGATGAGCATGCGCTTGTTGACCTGATACGGCAGCTCGGTGACAATGATGCGCGTTCGGTTTTGCGGAAGCTCCTCAAACTCCGTTCGGGCACGCAGAATGATCTTGCCGCGGCCCGTGGCGTAGGCGGCGCGGATGCCGCTGCGGCCCATGATGATACCCTTGGTGGGAAAGTCGGGGCCGGTGACGTGCTGCATGAGGTCGTAGAGCGTTGCCTCCGGGTTATCCAGCACGCAGATGCAGGCATTGATGACCTCGGTGAGGTTATGCGGCGGGATGTTGGTCGCCATGCCGACGGCGATGCCGCTCGAACCGTTGACCAGCAGGTTGGGGAAGCGGGCGGGGAGGACGCGCGGCTCCTTGCGGGTCTCGTCGAAGTTGGGGTCCCAGTCGACGGTGTCCTTCTCGATGTCGCGAAGCATCTCGTTCGCCATCTTCGCCATGCGGGCCTCGGTATAACGGTAAGCCGCCGGAGGGTCGCCGTCCACGGTACCGAAGTTGCCATGGCCGTCGATGAGCGGATAGCGCATGGAGAAGCTCTGCGCGAGACGCACCAGCGCGTCGTACACGCTCGCGTCACCGTGGGGATGGTACCGGCCCAGCACGTCGCCGACGGTGGTGACGGACTTGCGGAACGCCTTGTCGAAGGTCAGGCCATCCTCGTGCATGGTGTAGAGAATGCGGCGGTGGACGGGCTTCAGGCCGTCGCGCACATCCGGCAGCGCGCGCCCGACAATGACCGACATGGCGTACTCGATGTAGGAGGTTTCCATCTCCTTCACAAGCTCGCTCTGGACGATCTTCTGTTCGGGGTAGCGCAAAGATTCGGGATCGTAATCTACGTTTTTATGTGCCATGGATGAATGATCCTTTCTGAAATTACAGCTTCTTCAGCCGCGCCAGCTCAAACTGGGCAAGGTCGTTTACGGTCTTGGCCTTGCTCTCCCAGTCGGAGGGCACGAAGCAAAGGGCGTAGTCGTTGAGCAGGTACACGCCGCCGCGGACGGGGAAGAAGTCCCGCACCTCGCCGAAGACGTTGTCCCTGTGCTCCTTCTTGTCAAAGAGGATGGGGGAGAGCTTGTGCCACTTGCGCTCGGCAAGGTTCATTGCCACCTGCCCGATGTACACGGTGTCGTCCAGCTTCCACCACATGCCCGCCTTGTTCATCAGGCTGACGCCGGCCGCGGTGCTGCTGAACATCTTGATGAGGTGTCCGTCTTGCTTGATCTCGTAGAGGCACAGCTCCGCGCTGCCCAGAGACCAGCCGGGACAGGAGAACACACGCCCGTTCACACTGGTGAGCATGCCGCCCATCTCCATGTCCTGCACGCTGGTGCAGGCGTTCATGGAGAGGTAGTTGACCTCCTCGGGATGGTTGAACGGGAAGCGCAGGGTACACAGCTCACAGCCGTCCAGTGACAGATACAGCTTGCCCTCCACCACCGCAAGACCGGTGAAGTCAATGCCGAGGTTATCCTCGGGATTGCGGACATCCACGATACCCCTGGGCTTGACCCAGTCGTAGAGTGGGAGCTGCTTTTTCATATCCGGCAGCTCCAGGTTGTCCTGCTCGCCGCTGGGCAGCTCCACCTGCATCAGGGACTGATCGGCATGATCGAGCAGGTAGTACGACCCGCCGTAGAGGATGGCGCGCGCCATCTTTGGTCCCACGTTCAGGCTGTAGTTTGTGAAGTTCTCCTCGGTGGTCGCCCACAGCACGCGGCTCTCGCCGCTGCCGGGATCACGCTCAATCAGCCGCATACCGAACTGGTCGGAGCGCTTATCGCTGCAATCCTGCCAGTAGTAGACCTTTCCTCCATGATAGCCGAGGCCGCACATGCGCACGGTGCTGTTCCACTTGGTCAGCGCCGAGGCTTTTTTAGTGATTTCATTATAGAAGCACAGGCGCTCGTCGTTGGCGATGAAATAGAGTCCCTTGCCCGGCACGCGCACCATCAGCTGGTTTTTTTCCGAGCATTCCGGCGTCTCGCTCACGAGGGACGCGCCACAGGTGGGGCAGGTCTTCGTACCTTCCGTCACGATCGCGCCGCATTTTTTGCAGATCATAGTCTCTCCCTCCGAAAAACTCTCAGAAATCCAGGTTGACGGCGTACTTTGCCTTTCTCTCGATAAACTCCTTGCGCGGTTCCACCTTCTCGCCCATGAGGACGGAGAACGTCTCGTCCGCGCGCTGGGCATCCTCCAAAGTGATGCGCTTGAGGGTGCGGCGCTCCGGATCCATGGTGGTCTCCCACAGCTCATGGGGGTCCATCTCACCGAGACCCTTGAAACGGGAAATGTCGATCTTCGCGTTGGCGTTGTCGCCGCGCATCTCACTGCTGACGCGGTCACGCTCCTCGTCGGAGAACGCGACGCGGGTGGTCTTGCCGCGGGTCAGCTTGTAAAGCGGGGGAACGGCCGCGTAGACGTAGCCCTCTTTGATCAGCGGCTGCATATAGCGGAAGAAGAACGTCAGCAGCAGCGTGCGGATATGGCTGCCGTCCACATCGGCATCCGCCATGATGATGACCTTATGATAGCGAAGCTTATTGATGTCAAAGTCCTCGCCGAGACCCGCGCCCAGCGCCACGATGACGGGCTGGAGCTTGTCGTTGCCGTAGATTTTGTCCGCGCGCACCTTTTCGACGTTGAGCATCTTGCCCCACAGCGGCAGGATCGCCTGGAAGCGGGAGTCACGGCCATCGGTGGCGGAGCCGCCCGCGCTGTCACCCTCAACGATATAGATTTCGGTGAGTTCGGGATTGTTCTCGTTGCAGTCGCGCAGCTTGTCCGGCATCGCGGCGCCGCCGAGGGCACTCTTGCGGCGGATGCTCTCGCGCGCCTTGCGCGCCGCTTCCCGCGCGCGGTTTGCCATCATCGCCTTGTCGAGGATCGCACGCGCCACGGCGGGGTTTTCTTCGAGGAACTGATCCAGCTTGTCGCTCACCACGTTGTCCACCAGCGTGCGCATCTCGCTGTTGCCGAGCTTTGCCTTGGTCTGACCCTCAAACTGCGCGTCCGTCAGCTTGACGGAGATCACTGCGGTCAGACCCTCGCGGCAGTCCTCGCCGGATACCTTGTCGTCGCCCTTGATGATGCCCGCCTTGATGCCGTAGTTATTGAGCACGCGGGTGAGCGCCGCCTTAAATCCGGTTTCGTGCATACCGCCCTCCGGCGTATGCACGTTATTGGCAAAGGAGATGATGTTCTCCTGATAGCCGTCGTTATACTGCAAGGCAATTTCCGCGAAGCTGTCGCCCTTGAGCCCGCTCATATAGATCACCTTGTCGTGGAGCGCGTCCTTGGACTTGTTGAGGTAGGTGACAAACTCTCGGATACCGCCCTCATAGCACATCTCGTCGGACTGCTCCTGTCCTTCGCGAGCGTCGACAGTCTTGATTTTCAGACCGGCGTTGAGAAACGCCTCCTCGCGCATACGGGTGTGAAGAACGTCATAGGAGTAGACCGTATCCTCAAACATTTCAGGATCGGGCTTAAAGGTGACCGTGGTGCCGGTATGGTCAGTCGTGCCCACAATGGTCATCTCCTGCGTGATGTGCCCGCGGGAGAACTTCATCTCGTGAATTTTGCCGTCCTTGTGTACCTGCACCGTGAGCCACTCAGAAAGCGCATTGACCACGCTCGCGCCCACACCGTGCAATCCGCCGGAGACCTTGTATCCGCCGCCGCCGAATTTTCCGCCGGCGTGCAGCACAGTGAACACGACCTCCAGCGCGGGACGGCCGGTCTGTGCCTGTACGTCCACGGGAATGCCGCGTCCGTTGTCCACAACCGTGATCGTGCCGTCGGCGTTGATGGTCACGGTGATTTCGGTACAATAACCCGCCAGCGCCTCGTCGATGGAGTTGTCCACGATCTCATACACCAGATGGTGCAGACCGCTGGACGACGTGGAGCCGATGTACATGCCCGGACGTTTCCGAACGGCCTCAAGACCCTCCAACACCTGAATCTCCGAGGCGTTGTACTCCTCCGAGACGGCGGTTACCATGCTCTGATCAAAGTTTTCGCTCATAAATCAAATATCTCCTTCTGCTCTCGCGCCCCTGCCTGCAGGGGAGCTGCCCGCCGTCCGGCGGACTGAGGGGTTGTGCTCCTGTTCCTCAGCTCTGCCCAAAAGGGTGCGGCTGTTTAACTGTGATAGATAGACGATCTGCTTGTGATACGGATGGTCGCAGACCAAAAATGACTTCGGAATGTCCTCGCAGGCGTCGATGACGACGCTTTCCTGCTCGGCGTTTTTCAAAAACGCCGCCGTGATCTTCGACTGAGACGTGATCTCAAGGTCGAAAATGCCGATGATGCGCCGCTCGGCCAGCATCTGATGGTTGCCGATGTGGAGATACATTCAACGCACCTCCCCATCGCTGACGTGCAGCACCTTTCCGGCGACCAGACTGCCCAAACGATCCTCCTCGCAGCAGGTGATGAACACCTGCCCGCCGCCGATGCGGTTCAAGACGAATTCCTGGCGCCTGGGGTCCAACTCCGAGAGCACGTCGTCCAGCAGCAGAATCGGGGATTGCCCGGTGATCTCCTGATAGATATCCCGCTCCGCAAGCTTCAGCGACAGCGCCGCCGTCCGCGTTTGCCCCTGGGAGGAATACTGCCTCGCGCTCTCGCCGCCAATCTCCACGTCGATGTCATCCTTGTGCGGGCCGGAAAGACACAGCCGCGAAGCAAACTCCGCCTGCTCGTGCTCCCGTTGGTGTTCGAGCAGCTGCTCGATCAGAACGCCTTGCTCCGCAAAGGGATCCTCAATAGACTTAACAGTTTCATACTGTAGAGTCAATATTTCTCTGCCGCCGGAACATTCCCGGTGGGATGCCGCGGCGTATTCCGCAAGCCGCGCACAAAAGCGCGCGCGATAATGGATCAGCACCGCGCCGGCAATCGCCATGCCTGTGTTGAACTCCGGCAGCGTCTCCCGCAGGGCGGGATGATCTTCACTGTCACGGAGAATGCGGGTCTTGTGCTCATAGAGGCGGTTATACTCCGCCAGTGCCGCCGCGTACCGCGGGCGCAGCTGGGCAAGGGATTGGTCCATAAACCGTCGTCGTGCCGCCGCGCCATCCCGAATCAGCATCAGGTCCTCGGGACAGAAAAAGACGGTGCCCAACACACCGGACAATTCGCTTGCGCGCTTTGCGGGCACTTTGTTGATTTGTATTTTGCGGCGTCTGCCTGAATATAGACTTATTTCAATCGAAAATTGTCTGTCTCTTGAGTCTATTTCACTGATGATGCGAGCTTCCTTTTCGCCGAATCGGATCATTTCCCGATCAGAACGGGCGCGGTTGGAGCGAGCACAGGAGAGATAGACGATCGCTTCCAGCAGATTGGTCTTACCTTGGGCGTTTTCGCCCACGATCACGTTGCTGTCCGGGGCGAAGGTGACGGTTTGCTCGACATAGTTGCGAAAGTTCTGTAATATCAGTCTATCAATCCGCATAGGCCGTTGTGATCACTTTGCCATGATAGGAAACCACGTCGCCGGGACGAATTTTTTTGCCCCGCTGGGTGCAGACGGCGCCATTGACGGTAACGTCACCCTCGGTAATGACAACTTTCGCCTCGCCGCCGGTCGAAACCAGTGACGCGAACTTTAAGAGATCCTGTAATTTGATGAATTCTGTTGTAATGATAATTGTTTCCATAGTCTTACGCTTTCAGTCTGACCGGCAGCACCATATAGAGGAAGCTGTCGTCGTTCTCATCCACGGGAACGACAATGGCGGGGGAGATGCCGGAATTCATTTCAAGGTACACCGTATCCGCCGGCGCATACCGCAGCGCCTCGGAGAGATAGCGATTGTTGAAACCGATCTCCAGATCGCCGCCGTTGCCCTCCACCTTGCACACGTCCTTGGCATCGCCGCTGGCGGTGCGGGCAGAGAAGGTAACACGGTTATTGCCAAACAGACAGCGCACCGGACTTTTCAGCTTCTCGCTGATGACCACGCTCACACGGTCGAGGCTCTCCATCATCGTGCGGGTATCCACCAGCAGACGGACAGAGTTTTTGCGCGGAATCGCGTTCTTATAGTCGAGAAACTCACCTTCCAGACGGCGGCAGATCAGTTCCGTCTCGCCGATTTCAAAGAGAATATGACGGTCGCCCAGCGTGATCTTCGCGCACTCGTCGATATCCTCGCAGACCTTTTCCACCTCGTTGAGCGCCGTGCCCGGTGCAACGAACGAGAACACGCCGCCCGCGGGATGCTCCAGCTTCTCCTTGCGCAGCGCCAGGCGGAAGCCGTCCACAGACACAACGGACAATTCCGTGGGACTCACTTCAAACAGCGAACCCATATGCACCGGACGCGCCTCGTTGGTGGAAACGGCAAAGGAAGTCTGCTGAATCATGGCGCGCAGCGTTTTCTCCGGCAGCTCCACCGTGTTCTTCTCCTCCACTTCGGGTAGCTCCGGGAAATCCGCCGCGGGAAGTCCCACGATGTCGAAATCCGCATCGCCGCAGTGCAGCTTGACCGAGAGCTTCTCATCGCTCAGAAATGTCAGCGTATCGTCCGGCATACGGCGCACAATGTCGCCGAACAGCCGCGCGTTGAGCACCAGCGAACCCTCTTCTTCCATATCACAGGAAAAACGGGTGCGAATGCCGAGCTGCATATTATAACCGGTGACGGTCAGGCTTTCTCCCTGACAGACCAATAACAGGCCTTCCAGTGCGGGAATAGAGCTTTTGCCGGCAACAGCACGGCTGGCAGTGGCGATGGCGTTCTGAAGAACGAGCTTTTCACAGGAGAATTTCATAGTGACGATCCTTTCTGTTGAAGAGAAAAGAATAGATTTTTTTAGTAGTCGTAGTAGATGGGCGGGAAAAAGTGGAAAACCAACGGAAATCGCGAAATCATGCGGGAAATGGCGATGGAAAAAACTGTGGAAAAAGGAAATGGTTTTCCACGCTTATGCACGGAGGTTTTCTTTTCCACAGCGGCTGTGGAAAGAATTATGGGAATTATGGGGAAAACTTATCTTCTGGAATTGATGTTCAGCGTGATGTCCTTGATGGCCTGAGAGACGGAGGGATCGGTCTCCAGCTTTTCCGTCACCTGATCCAGCGAGTGGAGCGCGGTCGTGTGATCGCGGTCAAAGATCTTGCCGATTTCAATGGTGGAAAGGCCGGTGATGTTGCGGATCAGGTACATCGCGATATTGCGTGCGCCGACGATCTGACGGCTGCGGCTGGGGCCGCGGAGTACGGCTTCTTCGATACCGAAGTAGCGTGCTGACTCATTGATGATCACGTCGGGCGTTGGCACGGCCTCGTTGTTCTCGCGCACCGCTTCGCGGACCATAGCTTCCATTTCAGCGTCGGTCATATTGTCACGGTCGAGCTGGCTGTGCGCCATGAGCCTGTTTACCACGCCTTCGATGCGGCGGACGTTGGTGGTGACATTGCGGGCTATGTAGTCGGCGCTCTTGTCGTCGATGGTGAAGCCGCGCTGGATTGCCTTATTTTTGATGATGGCAATGCGGGTTTCGTAATCAGGTGGCTGCACGTCCACCATCAGACCCCATTCAAAGCGCGTGCGAAGGCGGTCGTCCAGCAGCGTCATTTCGCTCGGCATGCGATCCGAGGTCAGCACGATCTGGCGGCCTGCCTCATAGAGGGTGTTGAAGGTGTGAAAAAATTCGTTTTGGGACTGTTCCTTGCCGGCGACGAACTGCACGTCGTCCACCAGCAGCAGATCGGCGTCACGGTACTTGGCGCGGAACTCGTCGCCGCGATTCTGACGCACCAGAGAGATGAACTCGTTTAAGAAGTCATCACCCTTGATGTATACGATCTTCGACAGCGGCAGACGCTTGCGGAACTGATGCAGGATCGCGTAGATCAAATGCGTTTTGCCGAGACCGGAGTCGCCGTAGATGAACAGCGGATTATAGTGTGCGCTGGCGCCGTCCGCCACCGCGCGTGCCGCGGCGTAGGCCAGCTTGTTGGACTCGCCGACAACGAAGTTGTCAAAGGTAAAGGTGTCACTCACGAGGAGGATCGGCTGCTTGGGCAGCGTGGGGTCAGGACCCTTGCCGTCCCTTACCTGCAGCTTAAATTCCGCGGAGAACAGATCGTTGAGCGTGGAGACGATGCGCTCGCCAAACATGCTCTCGATCATCTCGCGCTTGAACTCGTTCGGGCAGTCGATATAAAAGGTTCTCCCCACCATGTGGACGGCTGTAATCTCGTCAAACCAGGTGTTGAGGCTGGTTTCTGACATTTCTGTGCGCAGCTTGTTCATCACCAGCGTCCAAACGTCGGATACAGAATTCAAGGAGTGCCCCACCTTTCTGAAAAGTACATATTTAACTGAATAAGTATATCAGAAAACAGAGGAGAATGCAATGCTTTTCTTCCTATTCTAATATAAGGAACCCATAAAAAAGCGGTGAAAAAGGGTGCGAAATTTTGGTTGACAGAATATGTTCTTTCCTATATAATATCGGCTGCGCCGCATTTTCAGGCGCATGGAACGTTCACTGCGTGAAGGGGAGACCCTTCGCGTCGGGTAGGTGCGACGCCGCAAGGCGCCGCCGGAACATAAAAGAAGGAGGAACATGACATGGCAACCAAACGCACGTATCAGCCCAAAAAGCTG
Source organism: uncultured Clostridia bacterium (assembly GCA_947170435.1). GTDB lineage: Bacteria > Bacillota > Clostridia > Oscillospirales > Oscillospiraceae > Hominicoprocola. The sequence continues at coordinate 50,131 of CAMVTO010000001.1, forward strand.
CAGCGCTCCAAGGAGCACGGCTTCCGCAAGCGCATGAAGACCGCGAACGGCCGCAAGGTCCTTGCCCGCCGCCGCGCCAGAGGCCGCGCCCGCCTGACCTATTGATCGGCGGAATGCGCACGGTGCCGCAACGCAGAAATCCTGTTTGCGGCAACAACAGGGAACCATGATCTGAAATCAGGGACGGACGCAAAAAGAAGTTTTCGCGCCGTCCCTCAATGGCTAGTATGAAAAAAGCGACGACGCTGAAAATGAATTACGAATTTCGCCGGGTCTACAACAAGGGACAATCCGGCGTTTCGCCGTTTTTCGTCGTCTATGCCAGGCCCAACCGTGGCGATCGCAACCGCCTCGGCGTCACCGTCAGCACCAAGCTGGGCAAGGCCGTGGTACGCAACCGCATCCGCCGGCGTCTTCGTGAGCTTTATCGCCTCGCGCAGCCGGAGATGAAGCAAGGCTATGATATCGTGCTTGTCGGCCGCAGCCGCGCGCTGACAGCGCCCTATCAGGATCTGGAGCGCTCCTTCCGCAAGACCTGCGAAAAGCTGGAGCTTTGGGAGGATAAGCCGTGAAGCGCGCTATGCTGGGAGCAATCCGTTTCTATCAGAAAAACATCTCCCCGCTGAGTTCGCCAAAGTGCCGCTTTATCCCAACCTGCTCGCAGTACGCGCTGGAGGCTGTGGAAAAATACGGCGCGGTCAAGGGTGGTTTTCTCGCGGCAAGGCGGCTTTCACACTGTCACCCGTTCTATCGGGGCAACAAAATCTATGATCCGGTTCCCTGACGGCGGATTTTCCGCCTGTCTGCGTGGTTCGCCCTTGACAGACAAAAATCCGGTCGTCAGCAAATCAGTTGGAGGAAAACAATATGTTTTCAACACTCGGCTACTACATTTGTATCCCGTTCGCGTGGATTCTGCGCCTGTTCTATAACCTGACCAACAGCTACGGTCTGGCTCTGATTTTCTTCACGCTGATCGTCAAGCTGGTGCTGCTTCCGTTCCAGCTCAAGAGCAAGAAGAGCATGATTCGCATGAATCAGTTCCAGCCCAAGATGCGGGAGATTCAGGAGAAGTACGCGAACAACCAGCAGAAGATGAATGAGGAGCTGCAGCTCCTGTACGCGCAGGAGGGCATCAACCCCATGAGCGGCTGTCTCTGGTCGCTGCTGCCGTTCCCGATCATCATCGCGCTGTATTCCATCATCCGCCAGCCGCTCAGCCGCTTTATGATGCTCTCGTCCGAGACCATCGAAACCGTGCGCGGCATCGCGGAGGGTCTCGGCTACTCCGCCGCGGAGACCGCGGGGCGCACGGCGTTCTATGAAGAGATCCAGCTCGCGCAGTTCATCAATGACAACTTCGACGCGTTCTCCGGCATCAAGGGCCTCATGCGCGTCAACTACAACTTCCTCGGCGTCGATCTGACGGTCATGCCCGGCGACGTGTGGAAGCAGGTCTTCACCGGCGGCTGGCCGATCATCGGTCTGGTGCTCATTCCCATTGTCTCCGCCGCGCTGAGCTTCTATCAGTCCAAGGTGGCGATGGCGGGCAACGGCCAGCAGAAGGCGGACGATCCCGCCGCGCGCTCCGGCCGCACCATGATGTACATGATGCCGCTGATGTCGCTGTGGATCGGCTTTACGCTCCCCGCGGCGCTGGGTGTATACTGGATCGCGAACAGCGTGTTCCAGATCATTCAGGACGTGATCCTGAACAAGTACTTCTCCACGCAGATGGAAGCGGAGGAGACGGAGCGCGAAAAGGCCAAGCGCGAGGCCCGCGTCGCCAAGATGATGGCGGCCCGCGAGCAGCAGCGCCAGTTCCAGGAGCAGCAGGCGAACAAGGCCAAGCAGAAGAAACCGGAGAAAAAGCAGCCCGAAAAGAAGGAAAAGAAAGGCACGTCCACCAGCGAGGCGGGCCGCGTCGGCGACCGCCCCTATGCCCGCGGCAGAGCGTACAGCCCTGACCATTACGGTGAATAAATAAGGAGTTATTGCAAAAATGACACAATACATCGACGTAACGGCCAAGACCGAGGAGGAGGCCATCGAAAAGGCGCTTGCCCAGCTCTCGATGGATCGCGACGAGGTTTCGGTTGAGATTCTTGAGCGCGCCAAGTCCGGCTTTCTGGGCTTAGGCGCGACGCCGGCGAAGGTGCGCGTCAGCTATGACGACGGCAAGGAGGAGCCAAAGGAACAATCTCCCGTCTTCCAGCCGGAGGTGCGCAAGACCAAGGAGGAGCGCGAGCGCGAGGAGGCCGTCAGAAAGGCGGAGAAGGAAGAGCGCGAGCGCAAGGCCGCCGAGGCGCGCAAGAACGCTCCCAAGCCGGAGCTGCCCAAGGACTTCCAGCCCGAGGTGCTTCAGAACAAGAGCGAGAAGAAAAATAACGCTCCCAAGGAGCGCAAGCCCCGTGAGGACAAGCGTGAGGCGAAGCCCGCCAAGCCCGTGATGCTGGGCGAGGAAGTCCATGACGAGAGGTCCGAGCAGATCCGCAGCTTTCTCAGCGGCCTGCTCACGCACATGGAGTGCGAGGCGGAAGTCAAGGTCTACGAGATCGAGAAGAACCGCTATAAAGTCATCCTTGAGGGTGACAAGCTGGGCAGCCTGATTGGTCGCCGCGGCGAAACGCTGGATGCCATTCAGCAGCTCACCAGCTATGCGGTGAACCGCAGCGGCGAGAAGAACCGCGCCCGCATCCAGGTAGACGCGGAGAACTACCGCGAGAAGCGTGAGCAGAGTCTGGAGCGCCTGGCGGAAAAGGTGGCGGCAAAGGTTGTCAAGTACCGCCGCAATGTGACGCTGGAGTCGATGAACGCCTATGAGCGTCATGTGATCCATACCGCGCTGCAGGACGTGAAGGACGTCAGCACGTTCTCCATCGGCACCGAGCCCAACCGCCGCGTGGTGGTGGCCTACGACCGCAACAAGCAGACCCCGCAGGGGGAGGAATAAAGGGAGTACGTTTTCTTGAAACCGTTTCTTCTTTCGTCTTGTCGAAAGAAGAAATGGTTTCAAACTTCCGTAGAAGAAAGACGCTGACGCGAGTGCCGCGTGAGCGTCTTTTTTCCGCGTGGTACGATACGCTGTTTGACGTTCTAAGACTGACAATGCACCCCTTTATCCAGCCATGGGATAAAATTGCAGAAAAAGGGAGCCATTCTATTTCTCGTTGACCGGAGGCGCATTTTTGTGTATGCTGTGAAAGGGATGGGGGGATTTTAATGACGCTGCATCAGTATGCATATCATTCCGTAGTGGTCAGATGTCCAAAGTGCCGCCGCAGAGTTGAGCGTGTCAATCTTCAGGCGAGCAATTTGGGCTGCCCGCTCAGCCGCTGTCCGTATTGTCAGGAGATTGTGTACAATTCCTACGTCACCGAGCCGGCTCTGGCAATTTATGAGGATCGGGGCGGTAAACCAAATATCTGGTCGGTGCTGGGTACGATCCTATTCAACGCGCTGTTCCTCGTGTTGCTGAGTGATACGCTGCGGGCAGAAAAAATTCCGGTCGCCGCGTGGTTTGTGCTGATCTTTTGTTTCGCAATGGCAATGCTTTATGACATTGGCTGGGTACGGATGATAAGAATCAGACGAAATTTGGAGGAATACCACCAAAAGCAAGTCGACTATCTGGAAGGCCGCGGCGGGGAACAGTCGGAGCGAGTGAAGGAATCCCTGCGCCGCCTGAGCCGAAAGAAATATCTCGACGAACTGGCGCAGCACGGCGTGGACGTGCCGGAGTATTTTTACCGCCGCATCGGCGTAAAAGAGAAGAAAACAAACGAATGACAGCCTGCTCCTTTGAACAGGCTGTCATTTTTTGAAAAGCGAACGACGTACCAGCCGCCGCCTTGCACACGGCGGGGCCGGACAGTCTCCGGCGGTCGAGGGAAGTCAATTCGACATGAGGATAAACAGCGTATCGTACCACGCGGAAAAGAAAGACGCTCACGCGGCAGCCGCAAAGCGCCTTTCTTCTACGGAAGTTTGAAACCATTTCTTCTTTCGGCAAGACGAAAGAAGAAACGGTTTCAAGAGCCGTCCCTTCGGCAAGACGAAAGAAGAAACGGTTTCAAGAAAGCCTCGTTTTCAAAGGCTTTATTGAAGCTCTCGCCTGAGCATATCCAGCGCCGTGTTTGCCGCCTGCATGCGGATGTGGTCGCGGGAGCGCTTGCCGAACTCGCACTTGCGGCAGACCGTGCCGTCCGGCGTCGCGAGACCGATGTACACCAGCCCCACCGGATTGCCTCGCTCGTCACTGTCCGGGCCGGCGACGCCGGTGACGGAAAGCGCATAATCCGCGCCGGTCAGCGCTCTCGCGCCGTTTGCCATAGCAATCGCCACCGGCTCCGATACCGCGCCATGCTCGTCTAATAGTGATTGCGAAACGTTTAAAACATTACTTTTTACACTATTTGTATAGCTTACAATGCCGCCGAGAAACACCGCGCTGGCACCGGGCACGTCGGTGATCCGCTTTGCGATCAGGCCGCCGGTGCAGCTCTCCGCCGCGGTCAGCGTTTTGCCGCGGGCTTTGAGTGCCGCTACGCAGACGGATTCAAGATTTTCCACGTCGATGCCGTAGACCCATTCGCCAACCACGTCCATCACCTCGTCCACGGCGGGCTTGAGCATGGCCTCCGCCTCCGCGGCGGTGGGAGCCTTCGCCGTCACGCGGAGCATGCATTCGTCGCTTTTGGCGTAGGGCGCGACGGTGGGATTGGTCATCTTCTCGATCTTGTCACGCAGAAGTATCTCCATGTCGCTCTCGCCCTTGCCGTAAATGCGCAGCGTGTGCGACGCGATGACGCCCTCGCTCAGCGCGCGCAGGTACGGCTCCGCGCCGGTGCGGAACATCAGCTCGCACTCGTGGGGCGGTCCGGGAAGCATCAGCACATGCACGCCGTCCTCGCAGAAGCCGCAGCCGGGGGCGGTACCGTTGTGATTGTGGAAAATGGTACAGTTCTCCGGCAAATACGCTTGTTGGAGGTTGTTGGGCGCCATGGTGCGCTTGCGCGCGGCAAACAGCTCCCGCAGCCAGGTCTCCAGCTCGGGGTACAGCACGTTCTTCCTACCGAACGCGTCGCAGATCGTCTGCTTGGTGAGGTCGTCGTAGGTCGGGCCGAGGCCGCCGGTGGTGATGATGATGTCCACCCGCGTCCGCGCCAGTTCCAGCGCCTCCCGCAGCCGCTGGGGATTGTCCCCGACGACGGTGTGGTAGAGCACGTTGATGCCCAGCTCCGCCAGCTTTTCAGACAGGATCTGCGCGTCGGTATTGGCAATATTGCCCAGCAAAATCTCCGTACCGACGGCGATCAGTTCCGCTCTGTGTGCCATGGGATCAATACCGATTTTCTTTGTTGGCGTGGATGAGCGCGATGAGCGCAAGGACGAAGTTGCCGGCAGCGACGCACAGCAGGGTGCAGGCGAGAGAGAATTGCGCGTTTTTCATGGGATGTACCTCCTGAAATGAAAAGTAGTTTACAAAATAAACATTGGTTTACCAATGCCAATTACAGCTTGATGCGGACAAATTCGCGCCCATCCATGGCACGTTGGCAGAGCCCGTCCATGTCCAGCGCGGCTTCGATGTCCCGCACCTCGTCGAGATGGGGCTTGGTCTTGGGATGCCGCGGGGTAAACACCGTGCAGCAGTCCTCATAGGGCAGGATCGAGGTGTCAAAGGTGCCGATCTTGCGGGAGATGCGCACGATCTCCTCCTTGTCCATGCCGATCAGCGGGCGCAGGACGGGCAGATCCGCCGCATCCTCGGTGCAGCGCAGCGCCTCCATGGTCTGGCTCGCCACCTGACCGAGGCATTCCCCGGTGATAATGGCCTTGGCGTGCGCCTCGTCGGCGCAGCGCTGTGCAATGCGCATCATGAAGCGCCGCATGATGAGGGTAAAGTGATCCTCCGGGCACTTGCGGCGGATCTCCTCCTGAATCTCGGTAAACGGCACGATTTGCAGCCGCATCCGCCCACACCACGGGGTGAGCTTCTGCGCCAGCTCGATGACCTTCTCCTTCGCCGCCTCCGAGGTATAGGGCGGGGAGAAGAAATGCACCGGCTCCAGTGTTACGCCGCGCTTCGCCATCATCCACGAGGACACAGGGGAGTCGATGCCGCCGGAGAGCAGCGTCACCGCCGTGCCGCCCATACCCAGCGGCAAGCCGCCCGCACCGGGTACGGCGGGGCCATGGACAAATGCCGCGTCGTCGCGAATTTCGAGAAACACGGTCAGCTCCGGGTCGTGGACGTTGACCGTCAGATTGGGGAAGGCCTGATGCAGTGCGCCGCCCACCTGCTGGGAAAGCTGGATGGACGTGAGGGGGAAGGTCTTGTCTGCGCGCTTGCTTTCCACCTTAAAGGACTGAGCTGTGGATAACTCCGCGCGCAAATAAGTCCTGGCGGTTTCGATGATCGCCTGCACGTTCTTCTCGCAGGGCAGCGCCCGGGACACAGCAATGACGCCGAACACCTGCCGGCAGGCGTCGAACGCCGCGGCGAGGTCGCAGGAATCATTCACCGGCTCAACGTAGATGGTGGATTGTTTGGAGTAAATGCGCCAGGAACCGCACTTCGCCGTGCGGCGGCGCAGGTTGGAAATCAGCTTATCTTCAAAGCTGCGGCGGTTGAGGCCCTTGAGGACGACTTCGCCGAGCTTGCAGAGGATCATTTCTTTCATGGTGTCAGGTTCCCTTCAACGTATCCGTATTCCGGTATTGGATCGCCTCGGCGAGGTGGCTCGCCTCGATGTTCTCCGCGCCCTCGAGGTCGGCGATTGTGCGCGCCACGCGCAGCAGCCGGTCATGGCTGCGGGCGGTCAGACCCAAGCGATCAAAGGCGCTTTTGAGCAGCTTTTCGCCCGCAGTGTCAAGCTTGCAGAAGCGGCCCACCATCGCGGGCTCCATCTGCGCGTTGCAGAGGATCTCCGTGCCGGCGAAGCGCTGCTTCTGTATTTCGCGGGCGGCGTTGACGCGCGCGCGGATCGTGGCGGAGCTCTCCGCCGTCTCGCGGCGGCGCATCGCCTCGTATTCCACGCTGGGGACGTTCACATGGATGTCCATGCGGTCGAGCATCGGTCCGCTGATGCGCTCGGCGTACTTTTTGACCTGCGCCTCCGTGCAGGTGCAGCGCCCGGAGGGGTGGCCGTACCAGCCGCAGCGGCAGGGGTTCATCGCGCCCACCAGCATGAACCGGCTCGGCAGCGTAATGCTGCCCGCGGCGCGGGTGATGGTCACCTCGCCGTCCTCGATCGGCGCGCGCAGAGCCTCCAGCACGTCGCGGGAAAACTCCGGCAGCTCATCGAGAAACAGCACGCCGTTGTGCGCCAGCGAAATTTCACCGGGGCGGGGGAAGCTCCCGCCGCCGGTCATCGCTACCGACGAGAGCGTGTGGTGCGGCGAGCGGAATGGCCGCTCCGCGAGCAGGGGGCGCTTCGCGTCCGTGAGGCCCGCCACCGACCAGATCTCCGTCGCCTCCAGCGCCTCTTTTCGCGTCATGTCCGGCAGGATCGACGGCAGCCGCCGCGCCAGCATGGACTTGCCCGCGCCGGGCGAGCCGATCATCAGGATGTTGTGTCCGCCCGCGGCGGCAATCTCCAGCGCCCGCTTCACGTTCTCCTGTCCCATCACGTCGGAGAAGTCGGCGCGCGCGGCGCGCTCGCCCGGCTCCGACCAGCGCGGCGCGGGCGCGATACGGGTCTCGCCCCGCAGGTGCGCCATCAGCGCCGCCACATCGGGTACGGGATAGACGGTCAGGCCGTCCGCAAGCGTCGCCTCGGCGGCGTTTACCGCGGGGACGTAGAGGTCTTTGATGCCCGCGCGCACCGCCGCCATCGCCATCGGCAGCACGCCGTTGACGCCGCGCAGCGTGCCGGTGAGCGACAGCTCTCCGATGAACGCCGCGTCCGCGGGCAGATCGGGGATATCCTCGGCGCAGCGCAGGATGCCCAGCAGGATAGGCAGATCGTAAACCGTACCTTCCTTTCGTTGACACGCCGGGGCGAGGTTGACGGTGATGCGGGAGACGGGGAACTTCACGCCGCAGTTCTTCACCGCCGCGCGTACGCGCTCGCGGGATTCCTTGACCGCGGTATCGCCGAGGCCCACCACGTCGAACGCCGGCAGCCCGCCGGATAAGAAGCACTCTACCGATACCTCGTAGCCGGCGATGCCCTGCAGGCCCAGGGAACGCACCGTTGTGACCACCACATCAGCCCCTTTCTCTCTAATCTATTATACTATCACAAAAAACCGGGGAAGAAAATCCCAAATTGCGGAAACGACCGAAAAAATTCATCCGTGCCGCCACCCTGTATTACAAATGAAGGAAGCTATGCATTTTTTATCCGAAAAACACATATTTTCGCCGTTTACACGATGCATTTTTTGTGATATATTGGATGCGCTATGCTATGCGTGGCATTTGCACGCATTTTTTACGCAAGTACGGCCGCAACACGCGGCAGAAAAAACAGGAGGTTTCATTGACTATGGCAAGAAAAATGAAGTCCATGGACGGCAACAACGCTGCCGCGCACGTTTCGTACGCGTTCAGTGAGGTTGCGGCGATCTACCCGATCACCCCGTCGTCCCCGATGGCTGACCTGGTCGACCAGTGGTCCGCGAACGGCCTGAAGAACATCTTCGGCACGCAGGTCAAGGTCGTCGAGATGCAGTCCGAGGCCGGCGCGGCCGGCGCGGTGCACGGCTCCCTCGGCGCCGGTGCGCTGACCACGACCTACACGGCGTCCCAGGGTCTGCTGCTGATGATCCCGAACATGTACAAGATCGCAGCCGAGCAGCTCCCCAGCGTCTTCCACGTCTCCGCCCGTACCGTCTCCACCCACGCGCTGAACATCTTCGGCGATCACAGCGACGTCATGGCATGTCGCCAGACCGGCTTCGCCATGCTCTGCGAGGGCAGCGTGCAGGAGGTCATGGACCTCTCCCCGGTGGCGCATCTCGCCGCGCTGACCGGCAAGGTGCCGTTCATCAACTTCTTTGACGGTTTCCGTACCTCCCACGAGATCCAGAAGGTCGCGGTCTGGGATTACGAGGACCTCAAGGAGATGTGCGACATGGACGCGGTCAAGGCGTTCCGTGAGCACGCCCTCAACCCCAACAACCCGCACATGCGCGGCTCTCACGAGAACGGCGATACGTTCTTCCAGCACCGCGAGGCGTGCAACAAGTACTATGACGCCCTCCCCGAGGTCGTTGAGAAGTACATGGACAAGATCAACGCCAAGCTCGGCACCGACTACAAGCTGTTCAACTACTACGGCGCGCCCGACGCCGACCGCGTCATCATCGCGATGGGCTCCATCTGCGACGTGGCGGAGGAAGTCATCGACTATCTTAACGCCCACGGCGAGAAGGTCGGCCTTGTCAAGGTCCGCCTGTACCGTCCGTTCAAGGCTGAGCGCCTGATCGAGGCCATTCCGGCGACCGCCAAGAAGATCGCTGTCCTCGACCGTACCAAGGAGCCCGGCGCGCAGGGCGAGCCGCTCTACCTCGACGTCGTGACCGCTCTCGCCAACGCCGGCATCACCGATAAGGTCGTCACCGGCGGCCGCTACGGTCTCGGCTCCAAGGATACCCCGCCGAGCAGCGTGTTCGCTGTCTATGATGAGCTGAAGAAGGACGCGCCCAAGCGCCAGTTCACCATCGGCATCGTGGACGACGTGACCAACATGTCGCTCCCCGAGCGCGAGGATTGCCCGAACACCGCCGCAGAAGGCACCATCGAGTGCAAGTTCTGGGGCCTCGGCGGCGACGGTACCGTCGGCGCGAACAAGAACTCCATCAAGATCATCGGCGACCATACCGACAAGTATGTTCAGGCGTACTTCCAGTATGACTCCAAGAAGACCGGCGGCGTGACCGTCAGCCACCTGCGCTTCGGCGACAAGCCCATCCGCAGCCCGTACTACATCAATAAGGCCGACTTCGTGGCCTGCCACGTTCCCAGCTACATCATCAAGGCGTTCCCGATGGTGCGCGACGTCAAGCCCGGCGGCACGTTCCTCATCAACTGCCAGTGGACGCCGGAGGAGCTGGATCAGCACCTGCCTGCCGTTGCCAAGCGCTACATCGCGAAGAACAACATTCAGGTCTACACGATCAACGCCATCGACAAGGCGATCGAAATCGGCATGGGCAAGCGCACCAACACCATCCTCCAGTCCGCGTTCTTCTCCCTCGCCAAGGTCATGCCCGAGGCGGAGGCGATCCAGTACATGAAGGACGCCGCGACGCACTCCTACCTGAAGAAGGGCCAGGATATCGTCGACATGAACCACAAGGCGATCGACCTCGGCGCCACCGCCTACACCAAGATCGACGTGCCCGCGAGCTGGGCGACCGCCGAGGATAAGCCCGTCGAGCACAAGCTCAAGGGCCGTCCCGACCTCGTCAAGCAGGTTCGCGAGCTGCTCGGACCCATCGGCCGCATGGACGGCGACAGCCTGCCGGTCTCCGCGTTCATGGATCACGTCGACGGTCAGTTCGAGCTGGGCGCCGCCGCCTACGAGAAGCGCGGCGTTGCCGTCTCCGTCCCGACGTGGGACGCCGAGAAGTGCATCCAGTGCAACCAGTGCTCTTACGTCTGCCCGCACGCCACCATCCGTCCGTTTGCCATGACCGAGGAGGAGGCCAAGGCCGCTCCCGCGCAGGCGAAGATCGTCGACGTCAAGGCCGGCAAGGGCAAGGGCGTCTACAAGTTCGGCATCGCCATCTCCCCGCTGGACTGCATGGGCTGCGCGGTTTGCGTGGGCGTCTGCCCGACCGGTGCGCTCGCCATGGTCCCGCAGGAGCAGGAAGCCGCTCAGCAGGAAGTCTTCGACTACATGGTCGAGAAGGTCGCGCCCAAGGCCGACATGCAGGACAACACCGTCAAGGGCTCCCAGTTCCGCACCCCGCTGCTTGAGTTCTCCGGCTCCTGCGCCGGCTGCGCTGAGACGAGCTATGCCCGCCTCATCACTCAGCTCTTCGGCGACCGCATGTACATCACCAACGCCACCGGCTGCTCGTCCATTTGGGGTGGCCCGGGCGCCACGTCCCCGTACACCGTGGACAAGAACGGCCGCGGTCCCGCGTGGATCAACTCCCTGTTCGAGGACAACGCCGAGCACGGCCTCGGCCTCTGGATGGGTCAGAACGCGATCCGCGAGGATCTCAAGGCCAAGACGGTGGAACTGATCGCTCAGCCCCAGACCGTTCCCGAGCTGAAGGAAGCCGCCCAGAAGTGGCTCGACACCTATGAAAACGGCACCGAGAACGAGGCTGCTACCGCCGCCTACATCAAGGCGATGGAGGAGAACATCAGCGACATCGACGACACGATCGCCTTCATGAGCAGCGACAAGGCCAAGGAAGTCTGCGGCGCGGAGTATGCCGCCCAGGCGCTTGAGGCGAACAAGGCCGCCAAGGCTGCCGGCGCTGTCCATTGCCAGTGCTCCGCCTGCAAGCTGGTCGAGCAGATCCTCGACAAGAAGAACTACCTCGTCAAGAAGTCCATCTGGATCTTCGGCGGCGACGGCTGGGCGTACGACATCGGCTTCGGCGGCGTGGATCACGTCCTCGCCAGCAAGAAGAACGTCAACGTGTTTGTCTTCGATACCGAGGTCTACTCCAACACCGGCGGTCAGGCGTCCAAGGCCTCCAACATCGGCCAGGTCGCGCAGTTCGCGGCTGCCGGTAAGGAGGTCAAGAAGAAGAGCCTCGCCGAGATCGCGATGAGCTACGGTTACGTCTATGTGGCGCAGATCGCCATGGGCGCGAACCCGGCCCAGACCATCAAGGCCATCACCGAGGCCGAGGCCTACGACGGCCCGTCCCTCATCATCGGCTACAGCCCCTGCGAGATGCACAGCATCAAGGGCGGCATGACCAACTGCCAGAAGGAAATGAAGAAGGCCGTCGACTGCGGCTACTGGAACCTGTTCCGCTTCAATCCCGACGCCGAGCAGAAGTTCACCCTCGACTCCAAGGCGCCCGCGGGCGGTTATCAGGAGTTCCTGATGAACGAAGCCCGTTACAGCCGCCTCACCCGCGAGTTCCCCGAGCGCGCCACGACCCTGTTCGCGCGCAACGAGGAGGCCGCGAAGGAGCGCTACGAGCACCTGCTCAAGCTGGTGGAGATGTACAAGTAAATCCATACAGGCAAAAAGAAAGACGGCGCGAGCCGTCTTTCTTTTTGCCTTGCAAATGCAAGGGTTTGCCTATATACTGTCAGTTATGAAGAAGTATATATTTGCTTTGTTTTTGATCGCCTGCCTTGCCCTCGCCGGCTGCGGAAGACAGCCGGACGGTACGCCGCACCGGCGCACCGTGTTCGCCATGGACACCGTGATGAACCTCACTGTCTACGGCGGGAACGGCGAAGCCGCGCTTTCCGCCGCGGAGCAGGAGTTGTACCGCCTTGACGCGCATTTGGCGCGGGGAACGGCGGGCAGCGTGGTGTACGCCCTCAACCACGATGGCACGGTCATCGACCGCGAGGCCGCCGCTCTGCTGCGCGCGAGCGGCTCCGTTGCCCAGGCGAGCGACGGCGCGTTCGATCCCACCGTGGCGGAGCTGCTGGATCTTTGGGGCTTTGGCAGCGGGGCGGGAGAGCATCGCGTCCCATTGCCGGAGGAAATCGCTGCGGCGCTCGCGCATGTCGGTGAAAAGTATGTGCATATCGATGGGGAACAGGTGATCCTGGATCTGCCCGCGCAAGTTGACCTCGGCGGCGTCGCCAAAGGCTGGGCAGGGGAGCGGATGTTCGCCTGTATGAAGGAAAATGGCATCACCGGCGCCGCGCTGGATCTCGGCGGCGACGTGGCGCTGTGGGGCGGCAAATTGGACGGGCCGTGGCGCGTCGCCATCAAAGACCCGGCGGACGAGAGCGCATACCTCGGTGTGCTGGAGGCGGAAGGCGACCGGTTTATTATGACTTCTGGGGTTTACGAACGCTATTTTGAGGAAAACGGCGTGCGCTATCACCACATCCTCGACCCCAAGACGGGCTATCCCGCGGACAGCGATCTGCTGTCTGCTACTGTGATTTGCAAGGACGGCATCTGGGCGGACGCGCTGGCGACAGCGTGCTGCGTGCTGGGCGCGGACGGTGCGCTGGAGCTGTGGAAAACGGCGGCGACAGAATGGGTGCCGTTTGACGCGATCCTCGTTACCGACGACGGGCGCGTGCTGTACACCTGCGATGGGTTTACGGCACAGGCGGAGGGGTATACCTATGAGCGGGTCGCCTAAGCTGGTGCCAACCAAATACGACGCGCTGGTGGTGCTGATCGTGCTGGCACTTGCCGTCGCGCTGGGTGCGAGGTACTGGTTCGCGCCCGCGCGGGAGGCGGCGGAAATCATCGTTTCCATCGGCGGTGTCGAAGCGGAGCGGCTGACATTCGACGATTCCGAATACGATTACACCAACAACGGCTATACCGTACATGTGACCGTGCGCGCGGGCAGCGTGCGGGTCGATCACGCGGACTGCCCGACGCAGGACTGTGTGCGCACCGGCGCAATTTCCCGACCGGGGCAGAGCATCGTGTGCCTGCCGGCGCGGATCATCCTTACCATTGAGGGTGCGGCGGCGCCCGACTACGACGCGATCGCGGGGTGAGCGGATGAAGACGAAACAACTCACCACCTGCGCGATATTGGCGGCGCTGGCGCTGGCGCTTTCGTATGTGGAGGGCATGTTCCCGCTGCCCGTGCCGCTGCCGGGATTCAAGCTGGGCCTTGCCAACATCGTGACGCTGTTCGCGCTCTATACGCTCGGCGCGCCGCCGGCGCTGGCGATCCTGCTGGTGCGGGTGCTGCTGGGCGCGATGTTCGCGGGCAACGCCTCGGCGCTGATCTATTCGCTGCTGGGCGGCTTTTGCGCGATGCTGGTGATGATCGGGCTTTCGCGCATTCATAAGCTCTCGGTTTATGGCGTATCCGTCGGCGGCGCGGCAGCGCACAACGCGGGGCAAGTCGCGGCGGCGATGCTGACGCTGGGCAGCGCCACGCCGGCTGTATATTTGCCGGTTTTGCTGATCGTGGCGGTGTTCAGCGGCGCACTGACAGGGTTTGTGTGCAGCCTGCTGCTGGGGCGGAGGCTTTTCCGCCTGTGGGCGAAGTGACTTTTTCGCTGCCGCAAAGGCGTTTTTTCTCTACGGAAGTTTGAAACCATTTCTCTTTTGGGTAAGACCAAAAGAGAAACGGTTTCAGGTTCGTTCCCCGAAAGGAGTTTACGATGGACAAAAAAGACGAGATTATCCTCCAACAATTAGAGGTCATCCGCAGTATGTCGGAGAACAACCTCAAGCGCATGGGCACGGACTTCTGGGGCGCGCCCAAATCGAACGCGCCCGCCGCGCCCGCGTCAGGCGACGCCGCGGCAAAGGACGACAAAAAGACGCCCCCCACCGCCGCCAGCGGCGGCGAGGGCGGCGGGACCAAGGAAGAGGAGCTGCCGCCGCCGGAGGACATCGCCGACCTCAAAGCGGAGCTGGACAGCTACATTGGGCTTGCCGATGTGAAGAAGGAGGTCAACAACCTCATCAACATGGCGACGGTGTTCAAGCGCCGCCAGGAGGCGGGGCTGCCGACGACCGATTTCTCGCTGCACATGGTGTTCACGGGCAATCCCGGCACCGGCAAGACCATGATCGCGCGGCTCATGGCGCGCATTTACCGCTCGCTGGGCATCCTGTCGAAGGGACAGCTCGTCGAGGTGGATCGCAGCGGGCTGGTCGCGGGCTACGTCGGCCAGACCGCCATCAAGACCCAGCAGCAGATCCAGAAGGCGCTCGGCGGCGTGCTGTTCATCGACGAAGCCTACGCCCTCAACGGCAAGAGCGACAACGACTTCGGACAGGAAGCCATCGACACGGTGCTTAAGGCGATGGAGGATCATCGCGACGACATTGTGGTGATCGTGGCGGGCTACGACGAGCTGATGGAGCGGTTCATCCACTCCAATCCGGGGCTGGAGTCCCGCTTCAACCGCTACCTGCACTTTGACGACTACTCCACCGACGAGATGGTGGAGATCTTCAAGCTCCAGTGCAAGAAGGGCAGCTATCAGCTCGCGGACGGCGTGGAGGACGAGGTGCGCGAGTTCATCGACGAGGCGAACGACGCCGGCGGCGTCACATTCGGCAACGCCCGCGGCGTTCGCAACATCTTCGAGCAGATCCTCACTGAGCAGGCGAACCGCCTCGCCAAGCTGGACGAGTTCACAAAAGAGGACTTAATGACCATCACGGCGGAGGATGTGTTCCATGCCCGCGGTATGGACTACGACGCGCCGATGCCGGTGGCAGAGGAAGGGGCGCCGTAATCGAGGCAGCGCCCCGCTTGCCGCGACCGAACAGGGAAGCGGGAAGCGGCAGGCGCAACGGTGTATTTACGACGCGCCGCTGAGCGTGGGAGAGGAACAATAATAAAACTCCGCTTGACAAAGCGGAGCGGAGCGGGTAATATAAAAGCAGAAGGGCGGCTGCGACAAGCGGCTTGGCCCAATCGCTAGTGGGTTAGTTGGTCATAAGACCAGACAACCGTCACCGTGCCGGGTGGCGGTTGTCCTTTTTTATCCGCAACGAAAAAACATACCCGTGGATATGTAACGTCAGATAGAAAAAGTACATGGCTCCACCTCCTTATCGAGGTGTAGCCAAACCGCCAACGCTTCGTCAGCGCCCTTCTGCAACATTTGTTATATAATAGTGAGGACAACCTGTCAACAAAATAGGACGGTTCAATCCTAATAAAAATAGGACATACAGTCATAATATCCATGAGGTGATATTGTGACGAAAATGCGGGAATTGCGAAAAGCACTCGGTTATACGCAGATCAAAATGCAATTTCTGACCGGGATTGACCAAAGCGCTTACTCAAAGCTGGAGCTGGGCAAGCGCAACATGAGCTTTGAGCAGTGCAGACAGATCGCGCTGGCGCTCAAGACCAGCATGGACTACCTTGCCGACCTGACGGACGACCCGAAGCCGTACCCGCGGAAAAAGCAGCCATGACCATCCAAACCACCCTCCTGGACCTGTTCTTTCCGCCGAAGTGCGCGGTTTGCGGCAAGATCGGCGTCCACGGTATCTGTGCCGCGTGTGAAAAAGCGCTGCCGCGGATGGACGAGACCCTGCGCGAGGGCGCGGGGTTTGGCAAGTGCGCCGTGCCGCTGCGCTACGAGGGCACAGTGCGCACGGCGCTGCTGCGGCTCAAGTTCCACGGCGCGCAGGGCGTCGCGGACGCTTTCGGGGCGATCCTCGCCCAATGCGCGGCAGAGGAGCTGGGCGGCGCGTTCGATCTCGTGACCTGGGCGCCGGTGTCGGACAAGCGTCGGCGGCGGCGCGGCTACGATCAGGCGCAGCTGCTCGCGGAGGCTGCGGCAAAGGTCTGGGACACGACGCCGGTGCGGCTGCTGCGCAAAACGCGGGACAACCCGCCGCAGTCCGGGCTGGGCGCGCTGGAGCGCCGGGGCAACGTCATCGGGGTGTACGAGGCGGTGAACGTGGAGCGCGTGCGAAACGCGCGTGTTTTGCTCATCGACGATATCATCACGACGGGTTCGACGCTTGCTGAGTGCGCGCGTGTGTTGAAGGACGCGGGCGCGGCAGACGCAGTATGCGCGTGCGTAGCGTCGGCAACGACGGAAACGCACAAAAACTGACAGTTTTTGGCGGAATTCTCTGGATACATAGAAGCACGGTTTAGCCACAAATACTATTGCAAACTGCGATATGAGTCGTTATAATGGTAGCACTTGGTAAAATGCAAATACTATTGTATTGAGATAAGAGGTAAACAAAATGGCACTGGGGAAAGATATCGGCATTGACCTCGGAACCGCATCGGTTCTGATCTATGTAAAGGGCAAGGGCATCGTGCTCAACGAGCCGTCGGTCGTCGCCATTGACAAGAACACCGGCAAGCTGCTCAAGGTCGGCGCGGACGCGCAGGCCATGCTGGGCCGCACGCCGGGCAACATCATCGCCATCCGTCCGCTGCGCGAGGGCGTCATCTCCGACTACGAGGTGACCGAGCGTATGCTCAAGGAGTTCATCCACAAGGTCGCGGGTTTCCAGTTCTTCAAGCCGCGCATCATCATCTGCGTGCCGTCGGGCATCACTGAGGTCGAGGAGCGCGCGGTCATCGACGCCGGCATCCAGGCGGGCGCGCGCCGCGTGTACCTGATCGAGGAGCCGGTCGCCGCCGCCATCGGCGCGGGCATCGACATCACTCAGCCCGACGGCAACTTCGTCATCGACATCGGCGGCGGCACCACGGATATCGCGGTCATCTCGCTCTCCGGCGTGGTCGAGAGCGCGTCCATCAAGGTCGCGGGCGACCAGTTCAACGAAGCGGTGATCAAGTATATGCGCCGCACGCACAACCTGCTCATCGGTGAGCGCACGGCGGAAGAGATGAAGATGCAGATTGGTTGCGTGTTCCCGCCGGAGGAGGAGACCAGCATGGAGGTCAAGGGCCGCAGCCTGCTGACGGGCCTGCCCCAGCTCGTGACCGTCACCTCCACGGAGATGATGGACGCCTTTGAGGAGCCGGTGGAGCGCATCATGGAGGCCGTGCATCAGGTGCTCGAGCGCACGCCGCCCGAGCTGGTGGCGGATATCTCCACCAACGGCATCGTGATGACCGGCGGCGGCAGCCTCGTCAAGGGCTTTGACAAGCTTGTTACCGCCCGCACAGGCATTCCCACCGTGGTGGCGGATAACGCCATCCAGTGCGTCGCCGAGGGTACGGGCAAGAGCCTCGAGAGCGTCGGCGATATGCAGGACGGCACGATGAACCTCAGCCGCAGAAAGCAGATCAACTGAATCGAACGAAATCCCGCCGAAAGGCGGGATTTCTTGTTTCTGCCGTTCATAAATCGTTTACACAGGAAGGTATTGACATTGTTTGGTACGAGTGCTACACTGCGTTTAGCACTCGAAAGAAAAGAGTGCTAAAAGGATAGACGACGATGGAATTGAGCGAGCGCAAAAAGCAAATACTGAAAGCGGTCGTCGAGCATTACATCGACAGCGCGGAGCCGGTCGGCTCCAAGCTGCTCGCGCAGGAGTTGGGCGTTTCGTCCGCGACGGTGCGCAACGAGTTCGCGGAGCTGTGCGACTTGGGTTATTTGGAGCAGCCCCACACGTCCGCCGGGCGCGTGCCGTCGCCGCAGGGCTACCGGCTCTATGTCAACGAGCTGATGGAGCACCGCAGCGTCTCCGCCGAGGAGGCGGAGGGCATCGACGAAACGCTCCGCAGCAAGCTGATGGGCGGTGCGATCACCAACGCGGGACAGCTGGTGTCGTCCATTGTTCACTATCCGGCCTACTCCGTCACCGCGGGCAACGCGGGGCTGACGGTGGAACGCTTCGAGCTGATCCCTGTGGATGCCACGGGCTTCATCACCGTGGTGATGACAGACGACAAGAACGTCAAGAGCCAGCTGCAAAGCTCCGCGCTGCAATTCGACGCAGAGCGGCTGAGCGACCTCAAGAATCTGCTCAACACCCACTTTACCCACAAATCCCGGGCGGAGATGAGCGAGCACCTGATGAGCGTCAGCGACCAGCTGCCGCCGGAGCTGTTCCTCGTGCTCTCCAAGACGGTGGAGTACGCCGCCGGGATTCTGGACGCGGCGTCGCGGCGCGATGTCGTTACCACCGGCGCGAGCGAGATCCTGAAAATGCCGGAATATCGAGACGTGGACAAAGCCCACGAGCTGATGACCTTCCTGGCAGACAACAAGGAACAGCTCCCCGTCCCGGAGGGCGACGGCCCGGTGCAGATCCTGATCGGCCCGGAAAACGTGGATCACGCGCTGCGGGATACCAGCGTGGTGGTTGCCAGCTATGACATCGGCGACGGTATGCGCGGGCTGATCGGCGTAGTGGGGCCGACGCGCATGGACTACGCCACTGTGACCGCGCGGCTTTCGTACTTTGCCGAGAGTCTGACGAAGATGTTCGGCAAGGGCTTGCCGCCCGGACAAATCGAGGATAACACATAAGGAGTATGAGGATAAATGGCAGACGAAGAAAAGAAGGAAGAACAGGCGCCCGTTGCTGACGAGGCTCCCGAAGCAAAGGACGCCGCGGAAGCCGCCGAGCCGGAGACCTTCACCGTCACGAAAGAGCAGATGGAGAAGATGGAGGTCGCGGCCAAGCAGCTTGCCGAACAGCAGGACAAATTCCTGCGCCTTGCCGCCGAGTACGACAACTACCGCAAGCGTACCGCCAAGGAAAAAGAAAACATCTACGCCGACGCGAAGATCGAGACCCTCACCGCGATGCTGCCGGTATACGACAATCTGGAGCGGGCGCTGGCGCAATTCGGCGACGACGATTCGCCCCACCGAAAGGGCGTGGAGATGATCTTCACCCAGTTCAAGGAGAGCCTGAGCAGGCTGGGCGTCAGCCCCATCGACGCGGTGGGTCAGCCCTTCGATCCGGAAAAGCACAACGCCGTGATGCACATCGAAGACGACGCGGTGGGCGAAAATACCGTGGTCGAGGTGTTGCAGCAGGGCTTCACGCTGGGCGACAAGGTGCTGCGGTTCGCAATCGTCAAGGTCGCGAATTGAACGGCCTTTTGTTTCACGTGAAACGATTTTTGATAGAATTAGAAGTTATTCAATAAAAACAGTCTATAATAATTGACAGATATTAGGAGGCAAACATTATGTCTAAAGTAATCGGAATCGACCTTGGTACTACCAACAGCTGCGTGGCGGTCATGGAGGGCGGCGAGGCCGTCGTTATTGCCAACGCCGAGGGCAACCGCACCACACCGTCCGTCGTCGCGTTCAGCAAGACCGGCGAGCGCATGGTGGGTCAGGTCGCAAAGCGTCAGGCGATCACCAATCCGGAGCGCACCATTTCCTCTATCAAGCGCGAGATGGGCACCGACCACCGCGTGGAGATCGACGGCAAGAAGCTCACCCCGCAGGAAATCAGCGCCATGATCCTCCAGAAGCTCAAGGCGGACGCCGAGAGCTATCTGGGCGGCACCGTCACCGAAGCG
Organism: uncultured Clostridia bacterium; assembly: GCA_947170435.1. Classification (GTDB taxonomy): domain Bacteria; phylum Bacillota; class Clostridia; order Oscillospirales; family Oscillospiraceae; genus Hominicoprocola. Next base: position 70,174 of record CAMVTO010000001.1, read on the forward strand.
GTTATCACCGTTCCCGCGTACTTCACCGACTCCCAGCGTCAGGCCACCAAGGACGCCGGCAAGATCGCCGGCCTTGACGTCAAGCGCATCATCAACGAGCCGACGGCGGCGGCGCTCGCCTACGGCGTGGACAAGGAGGGCCAGCCGCAGAAGATCATGGTCTACGACCTCGGCGGCGGCACGTTCGACGTGTCCATCCTCGACATCGACGACGGCGTGATCGAGGTGCTGGCCACCGCGGGCAACAACCGTCTCGGCGGCGACGACTTCGACGAGTGCATCATGAAATACCTCGTGGACGAGTTCAAGAAGGCGGAGGGCATCGACCTGTCCACCGACAAGGTCGCCATGCAGCGCTTGAAGGAGGCCGCCGAAAAGGCGAAGATCGAGCTCTCCGGCGTCACGACCTCCAACGTCAACCTGCCGTATATCACGGCGGACGCCACCGGCCCGAAGCATCTGGACGTGACGCTCACGCGCGCGAAGTTCAACGAGCTGACCGCGCACCTCGTCGAGGCGACCATGGGTCCCGTGCGTCAGGCTATGAGCGACGCCGGCCTCAAGGCGGGCGATCTCGCCAAGGTGCTGATGGTGGGCGGCTCCAGCCGTATCCCCGCCGTGCAGGACGCGGTGAAGAACTTCACCGGCAAGGAGCCGTTCAAGGGCATCAACCCCGACGAGTGCGTCGCCATGGGCGCGGCGCTCCAGGCAGGCGTGCTGACCGGCGACGTCAAGGGCCTGCTGCTGCTCGACGTTACCCCGCTGAGCCTCGGCATTGAGACCATGGGCGGCGTTTGCACCAAGCTCATCGAGCGCAACACCACCATCCCCGTCAAGAAGAGCCAGATCTTCTCCACCGCCGCGGACGGCCAGACCTCCGTCGAGGTCAACGTCCTCCAGGGCGAGCGCGAGATGGCGGCGGCGAACAAGAGCCTCGGCCGCTTCCACCTCGACGGCATCGCTCCGGCGCGCCGCGGCGTGCCGCAGATCGAGGTCACGTTCGACATCGACGCCAACGGCATCGTGAACGTCAGCGCCAAGGACCTCGGCACCGGCCAGGAGCAGCACATCACCATCACCGCGTCCTCCAACATGAGCAAGGAGGACATCGAAAAGGCGGTCAAGGAGGCGGAGCAGTTCGCCGCCGAGGACGCCAAGGCGAAAGAGAAGGTCGAGATTCGCAACGCCGCCGACCAGATGGTCTATCAGAGCGAAAAGACCCTCGGCGAGGTGGGCGACAAGCTGCCTGCCGACGAGAAGGCAAAGGTGCAAGCGGGCGTCGACAAGCTCAAGGAGGCCCTCAAGGGCGATGACACCGCCGCGATCAAGGCCGCGACGGATGAGCTGACCCAGATGTTCTATGCCATGAGCGAGAAGCTCTATCAGGGCACGAATCCGCAGGGCGGCGCGCAGGGCGCTTACGGCGCCGGCCCCGACATGGGCAATATGGGCGGTCAGCCGAACGGCGGTCAGCAGTATTACGACGCTGACTACAAAGTGGTTGACGAGGACGACCAGAACAAGTAAAATCAGATCAAATACCACAGCGGGGACGGCTCAACCGAGCCGCCCCCGAATGTGGCGTTTTAGGGGAGTTATCCATGGCAGATCATAAACGGGATTATTACGAGGTGTTGGGCCTGCAAAAGGGCGCCTCGGAGGAAGAGATCAAAAAAGCGTATAAAAAGCTGGCGCGAAAGTACCATCCTGACATGAACCCCGGCGACAAAGAGGCCGAGGAGAAGTTTAAGGAGGTCAACGAGGCCAACGAAGTGCTCTCTGACCCGGAGAAGAAGGCGCGCTATGACCAGTTCGGCTTCGCCGGCGTCGACCCGAGCTACGGCGCGGGCGCGGGCGGCGCCTACGGCGGCGGCATGGACTTTGACTTCGGAGATTTGGGCGATATCTTCGGCAGCTTTTTTGGCGGCGGCTTCGGTGGCTCCCGCGCGAATCCGAACGCGCCGCAGCGCGGCGAAAGCCTGCGTACCAGCGTGAATATCACGTTCGAGGAGGCCTGCTTCGGCTGTGAGAAGGAGGTCATCATCGAGCGCGTGGAGCAGTGCGATGATTGCCGCGGCAGCGGCTGCGAGAAGGGGACCACCGCGGAGGTCTGTCAGGAATGCGGCGGCCGCGGCGTGGTGCAGCGCCGCCAGCAGACGCCGCTGGGTTTCATGGCCAGCACGGCGCCGTGCCTCAAGTGCGGCGGCAAGGGCAAGATCATTCACAAGCCCTGCAAGACCTGCGGCGGCCGGGGTCAGGTGCGCAAGCGCAAGACCATCAAGGTCAACATTCCCGCGGGCATTGACAACGGCCAGACCATCTCGCTGCGCTCTCAGGGCAACGCCGGCAAGAACGGCGGTCCGGCGGGCGACCTGCTCATCGTCATCGCTGTGCGGCCCCACGAAATCTTCCGCCGCGAGGGCACCAGCATTCTCTGCGAAGCGCCGATCACCTTTGCACAGGCGGCGCTGGGCGCGGAGCTGGAGATTCCCACCATCGACGGCAAGGTGAAGTATACCATCCCGGAGGGGACGCAGTCCGGCACAACGTTCCGGCTCAAGGGCAAGGGCGTACCCGGCATGGGCGGACGCGCGCGCGGCGATCAGTATGTGACCGTGTACATCGAGACCCCGCGCAACCTCAACAAGGAGCAGAAAGCTGCGCTCAAAAAGTTCAGCGAGCTGTTGGGCGAGAAAAACTACGAAGAAGACAAGGGCGGGTTTTTCGGCAAATTCAAGAAATAGGCAAAGGATTGATGTGAGATGCGAAATACCGGCACAAGAGGCTATTCCGGTTACCGGGGACGGCGCGGCGGCAAGCCCGTGCTGATCCTCGTGCTGCTGCTGATTCTGTTGGCGGCGGTGGCTTTTCTGGCGGTGCAGCGCTATATGGTTTTCCATGGGGACGGCTCGTATCACTTTGAGCTGCCCTGGGCACGCTATGCCGAGGCTGCGCCGGAGCCGCAGAAAACCGGACAGGAGCTGGAGATCGTCATCGAACAGCCGGAGGAACAGGCAGCGGCCGAAGAAGAAAAACAGCCGGAGCAGAGCGCTGTACAGCCAATGCGTGCGCAGGAACTGGATGCGTCCGCGCTTTCCGGGAGCATGGAGCGCGACCTCGCCGCACTTCCCGAGTCCATCAACGCTGTCGCCATCCGCGTCAAGACTGTGAGTGGCGACCTGCTCTATCCGTCGGCGCTGAAACTGGCGCTCGACGCGGGCGCGGTGCAGGGCAGCAGCATCGCCCGCAGCGCCATCGAGGATCTGACCGCTTCGGGCCGCTATACCATCGCGCGGCTCTCCGCGCTGCACGACAGCCGGTTTTCCTTCGCGCATATGACCGACGCGGCGGTACTGCAAAAGGCATACAAAAACAACATCTGGTACGCGCCCGACAGCAGCTTCTACCTCGCGGCGGAGAAGGAGCTGACCCGCGAATATCTCACGGCGATCGCCGCGGAGGTGGCGGAGCTGGGCTTCGACGAGCTGCTCTTCGACGAGTTTGGCTATCCGGCGGCGGGCCGCCTCAGCAACATTGACGACAGCGCGCGGACGGTGACGATGCAGGAAGCGCTCGCCACGCTGGCGGAGAACCTTCGCGAAACCGCAACGGCGCACAATGTGCGCCTCTCCGTTGTCCTGGACGAGGCGACGGTCCTCAATGGCGGCAATGAGAAATCCGGCCAGGAGCTTGCGACGCTTGCCACAATCTTTGACCGCATCTACGTCCGCACCACGGAGCCGCAGCCGCTGCAAGCCGCATTGGAGCCATACCGCGCAGAGCTGGTGCCGATGGTCACAGAACCGCCTGCGGATGGAACATACCTAATTGTATCGGAATAAACCATACAAAATAGTACCTGATAAAAAAGAGAGGGTTTGACACCATGCGCCTGATTTCCTGGAATGTCAACGGCCTGCGCGCCTGCCTGAACAAGGGATTCATGGACTTCGTCCATACCATCAACGCCGACGTCATTTGCCTGCAGGAGACCAAGGTGCAGGCGGGGCAGATCGCGCTGGAGCTGCCGGGATACCATCAGTTTTGGAACTACGCGGACAAAAAGGGATACTCCGGCACAGCGGTGTTCACCAAGCCGGAGCCGCTGTCCGTGACCTATGGCTTTGGCGAGGATATCCACCGCCATGAGGGACGGGTCATTACCGCGGAGTATTCGGACTTTTACCTGGTGTGCTGCTACACGCCCAACTCGCAGGACGAACTGCGCCGGCTGGATTACCGTATGCAGTGGGAAGACGACCTGCGCGCGTATCTGTGCGAGCTGGATCTGGTGAAGCCGGTGGTCTACTGCGGCGATCTGAACGTGGCGCATGAGGAGATCGACCTTAAAAATCCAAAGACCAATCACTTCAATCCCGGCTTCTCCGACGAAGAGCGCGGCAAGATGACCGAGCTGCTTGCCAGCGGCTTTCTCGACACCTTCCGCACCCTGCATCCCGACGCGGTGGACGCGTACTCGTGGTGGAGCTACCGTGCGGCGTCCCGCGAGCGGAATGTGGGGTGGCGCATCGACTATTTCATCGCCTCCGAGCGACTGCGTGACCGCATTGAGACGGCGAGCATCCTGCCGGAGGTCACGGGCAGCGACCATTGTCCGGTGATGCTGGAGCTGGCATAAGAAACGGTTTCACGGATCGTTCTTACAAAAAAAGAGACCGACGAAAGTCGGTCTCTTTTCATTTACTTAAGAGCAATCAGCACTTCTCAAACACCGTCGCAACGCCCTGGCCGCCGCCGATGCACAGCGTGGCGAGGCCCTTCTTCGCCTCGGGGCGCTTCTGCATCTCGTGCAGCAGCGTGACGATGATACGCGCGCCGGACGCGCCGACGGGGTGGCCGATGGAGATCGCGCCGCCGTTGACGTTGACCTTGCTCATGTCGAAGCCCAGCTCACGCGCGACGGCAATGCTCTGCGCCGCAAACGCCTCGTTGGCCTCGATGAGGTCCATATCCTTGACCTCGCAGCCGGCCTTCTTCATGGCCTGGCGGGTCGCGACGACCGGGCCGACGCCCATGATCTTCGGATCGACGCCGCCCTGGCCCCAGCCGATCAGCTTCGCCATGGGCTTGAGGTTGTACTTCTTGACCGCTTCGCCGCTGGCGAGGACGATGGCAGCCGCGCCGTCATTGATGCCGGAGGCGTTGCCCGCGGTGACGCGCTGCTGGCCCTTGTCGTCGCTGTCCTGGATGCCGTGGGGCTCAAAGGTGTGCGTGACCTGCGGCGCCGGGGACTCGGGGCCGACGGGGAACGCGCCGCGCAACGTGGCGAGCTTGTCGAGCGGGGAAAGGCGCGGGAACTCATCGACCTTGAACTCGACGGTCTCCTTCTTGACCTTCACGGGGACGGGAACGATCTCGTCTTCGAAGCGGCCGGACTCGATGGCGGCCTTCGCCTTGCTCTGGGAGGAGAACGCGAACTCGTCCTGCTCCTTGCGGGAGATGCCCCACACGTCGTTGATGTTCTCGGCGGTGGTGCCCATGTGGTAGTTGTTGAACGCATCCCAAAGGCCGTCCTTAATCATCTCGTCAACGACCTTCTTGTCGCCCATGCGGGCGCCCCAGCGCTCGTCGGGGAGGGTGTAAGGAGCCGCGCTCATGTTCTCGGTGCCGCCCGCGACGACGATCTCAGCGTCACCGGCGAGGATGCTGCGCGCCGCCTCGATGACGGACTTCATGCCGGAGCCGCAGACCATGCCGACGGTGTAGGCGGGGACGGAATAGGGGAGACCGGCCTTGACGCCGACCTGACGCGCAACGTTCTGGCCGAGGCCGGCGGTCAGGATGCAGCCGAACATCAGCTCATCGACGTTCTCCGGGGCAACGTTCGCGCGCTTGAGCGCTTCCTTGACGACGATGGCGCCGAGGTCAGCGGCCGGGGTGTTCTTCAGGCTTCCGCCATAGGAGCCGACGGCGGTACGGCAGCAATTCACTACATACAGGTCTTTCATGGGCGTTTCTCCTTCGTAATTGTAAAGTTTTGGGCGCTTACGCGCATTGTCAACAGACAAATTATAACTGAGCCACAGGGAAAAATCAAGCCTTATGCCGCCGTGTTTCACAGTTGTCGCGCAGGCGGAGGCAAACCGGCATCAATCGTCCTGCACGGCGCGCAGCGCGGCGTAGACCTTCTCTGCGTCAAAGCGGTCTGCGATCGGGCTGAGCTCCATCTCGGCACGATCCACCTCCGCGGTAAAAAACACCTCGAAGTAGGTATCGCGCACCGCCTCCGCCGCGGCATGGATGCCAAGCGGGCGGCGGAGAATGATATGATAGCCGTGCTCGGATTCCACGACGTCGCTGATCTCGTTCTCACCCAGCAGCCGCGCAGCAAGATCAAAGGCTTCTGCCATCTCGCCGTGAGTGAAGGTGTAGCCCTCCGGGTTCAGCGCACGGCCGGGGTCCTCGCTGTACTCGTCCGCCAGCGCGGCAAAGTCCGCCACGGGATCGCTGCTGGCGTGCAGCCGGGCGAGGATGTCCTCGGCAAGCGCTTTCTTTTCCGCGGCGGCGGCTTCGTCCAGCGGCTCGCGCGTCTCGGGATCGACGGTGGCAAGCAGAATGTGATCGGCGGTGATATAGCCCGAACCCGCGGCGTAGGCGTGGAGCACGTTATCATCGGCGTAGAGGGCGGAGCCGGGGGTGACGTAGGCGTCGTAGAACGCCTGATACAGCGCGCCGGCGCGGCTCACGCGATCAAAGCTTTCCTCGGTGAGGCCCAGCTTGTAGATCTCCGCGCGGTAGCCGTCCTCGCCGAGCTGCTCGATGTCCGCCTGACGCTGCGCGTCCAGCGCGGCTTGCGCCTCGTCGGAGAGCGTGATGCCGTACTGCTCTGCCAGATTTTCCAGCACAAGCTGCTGCTTGACCAGCTCCAACGATTCTGAAAGGACGGTCTCCTTCGGGTCGTTGCCGTTGGCGAGCGGCTGGCTGAAGTCCAGGCCCGCGCCGTTGTAGGCACGCAGCACATAGTCGAGGTACGCGCAGCTGTAGCCGATCTGGTAGGTCAGCAGCTCCGCGGGCGCGGTATTGCCGTCCACCGTGGCGACGGTCGCGCCGCCGGGCACGCCAATGGCGGCAAAGGTGATGCCCTGCTCCAGCTGCGCGGGAGAAAACTCCGGCGCGGTGGGGGTAAAGCGCACAATGGCGGCGCCTGCCGCCAGCGAGATGGCTGCCGCCAGCAGAGCGGATAACAGACGATCTTTCCACAGCATAATTCAAGCCTCCGTATTCACATGCAATTCGTTGACAAGGGTCAAAGCGCTGTCCAGCACATCCTCGCCGCGGGCGAGCTTCAGCGCCAGCTTCGGTTCCGTGCCCGCCGACAGCGTCAGCCGCCGTCGGTTGCGGGGCGATGCGCACAGACGCATGACGGCCTCCACCGGGAAACCATCGCCGCCGAAGGTGAAGGTCACGGTCTCGCCGCGCTGAGTGATATCCCGCACGCCGACCTCCGCGGCGGCGGTGCGCAGCAGCGCCACATCCATCAGGGCCAGCACGCTCTTGGGCGGATCGCCGTAGCGGTCCATCAGCTCGTCGAGCAGGTCGCGGGACTCCTCCTGTGTTTGCAGCGCCGCAATACGCCGGTACACGTCCATGCGCTGTTCCGGAGAAGGAATGTAGCTCTCCGGCAGATTGGCCGACACGGTAAGATCGGCGGCGCAGTCCTCGCGGCGGGACCTTTTGCCGCCCCTTTCCTCAAGCACAGCATCTTCCAAAAGCTGCAAATACATATCGTAGCCCACGGACATCATGTAGCCCGACTGCTCGGGGCCGAGCAGATTGCCCGCGCCGCGGATCTCCAGATCACGCATGGCGATGCGGAAGCCCGAGCCGAACTCCGCATACTCGCGGATGGCGGTGAGCCGCTTGTTGGCGACCTCGGTGAGGATTTTGCCGGGGCGGTAGGTCATATAGGCGTATGCGCGCCGCGCGCTGCGGCCGATGCGTCCGCGGATCTGATGCAGCTGAGCAAGTCCCATGCGATCGGCATCCTCGATGATAAGGGTGTTTACATTCGGTATGTCAATACCGGTCTCGATGATCGTGGTGCAGACCAGCACCTGCACCGCGCCGGTCTCCATGTCCTGCATGACGGAGGACAGCCCGCGCTCATCCAGCTTGCCGTGGGCGATGGCAACGCCAACGTCGTCGCCGAGCATTTGCCGGAGCCGCGCGGCGCAGCGGTCGATGGTCTCCACGCGGTTGTGGAGATAGTACACCTGCCCGCCGCGGGCAAGCTCGCGCCGAATGGCATCGCCGATCACGCCCCAGTCGTGCTCCAGCACATAGGTCTGCACCGGCTGACGGCCCTCCGGCGGAGTCTCGATGGTGCTCATGTCACGCAGACCGGAGAGCGCCATGTTCAGCGTGCGCGGGATCGGCGTCGCCGACAGCGTGAGCGTGTCCACCTGCCGCGCCAGCTCGCGCAGGCGCTCCTTGTGACTCACGCCGAAGCGCTGCTCCTCGTCAATGATGAGCAGCCCAAGATCATGGAAGCGCATGTTCTTTTGCAGCAACGCGTGAGTGCCGATCAGAAGGTCGACGTGACCCTCGGCGGTATCCTGCAAAATCTTTTTCTTCTCGGCCGGGGTCTTGAAGCGGCTCAGCGCTTCGATCCGCACCGGAAAGGAACGGAAGCGCGCCATCGCCGTAGCGTAGTGCTGTTGCGCAAGCACAGTCGTCGGCACGAGGATCGCCACCTGCTTGCCGTCCAGAATGCACTTCATCGCGGCGCGCAGCGCCACCTCGGTCTTGCCGTAACCCACGTCGCCGCAGAGCAGGCGATCCATGGGCGTCTTGTGCTCCATGTCGCTCTTAATCTCGGCAATGGCGCGCATCTGATCGTCGGTTTCGGCATAATCGAATGAATCCTCAAATTCACGCTGCCATGGTGAATCCGGCGAGAACGCAAAACCCGGCCGGCGCTGCCGCTCGGCGTAGAGCGCGATCAGCCCCTTGGCGAGATCCTTCGCCGCGGCCTTGGCTTTGGCTTTTGCCTTTGTCCAGTCCGTGCCGCCCAGCTTGCTGAGCCGGGTGGTGGGGTGCCCCTCCTCGTCCTCGCCGCCGCCGATGTACTTTGACACGAGGTCGAGCTGTGTCGCGGGGACGTAGAGGCTGTCGCTGCCGGCGTAGGCGATCTTGATATAGTCTTTGTCCACACCGTCCACGCGCATGCGCTCGATGCCCACGAAGCGGCCGATGCCGTGGTGGACGTGAACGACGAGGTCGCCGGGGGAGAGGTCGGTGTAGGATTGCAGCTTTTGGCGATTCGCGTCCCGCGTCTGGCGGGTCTTGGCCTTTTTGCCCGCCACCGGCGCGGTGAGCTGCCCCTCGGTGAGGATCGCCAGCTTCAGTTGCGGCAGCTCGCAGCCCGCGGAGAGGGTGCCGAGACCGATGGTGATCTCCCCTAGCCGGGGCAGGGTTTCGTTTTTGAAATCGGGGCGCGCATGGATCCCGCGCTCCTCCAGCAGCCGCAGGAAATTTTTGGCGCGCGTCTCGTTGCCGCAGAGCACGTTCACGCCGCTGCCGGCAGAGATATAGTGCTGCATGTCTGCCGCCGCCGTCTCCAGGCTGCCGCCGTAGGAGGGCAGTTGCTTGACGTTCATGGAAAGCAACGCGCGCGGCGGCAGCAGGTCGCGGGAGGTGGGCAGCGCGTTGAGCTGCACAGCCGGGAATTCACCCAGCTTCGCCGTCAGCCGGTCGGCGGTGAGCGCGACCTCAGCGAACGAACCCGCCAGCTCGCCGGTCTCGATAAGCGGCAGGCTGTCCTGCTCCAGCTCCCAGAGGAAACCCTTTACACGCTCGGCGAGCCGTGCGCCGTCGCTCAGGAACACCAGCGCGTCGCTGGGCAGATAGTCCAGCGCGGTTACCGCCGTGGGGTAGCAGGCGAGCAAGTAGCGGTCCATGCCGCCCACGGGCAGCCGCTGCTGAAAGCGTTCCAGATCGGCGCGGAGGGTTTCGACCGCCTTATCCGCACCCTTTTTGCGCGCCAGCTGCTTCATTGCGTGCTCCACGCGTGCGTACAGCCCCTCACGTCCGCCCTCGGCAGCGTCAGGCAGCACCTCCGCAGCGGGGAGGATGGTCAGCTTTTTGATATTCTTCGTGCGGCGCTGAGTCGAGACATCGAACTCGCCCATGGCGTCGATCTCATCGTCAAAAAACTCGATGCGCACCGGCTCCGCGAGCGGTGACCAGACATCGAGAATGCCGCCGCGGACGGCGAACTGTCCCACGCCCTCCACCTGCTCCGCGCGGGCGTAGCCGGAGGCGTCCAGCTGCCGCGCGAGGCCGTTTAAGTCGTGGCGGCCGCCGGGCTTGAGCGTCAGCGCCGCATCGCGCAGCGCGTCGGGCGGCAGCGTGCGCTGCATCACACCGTCGATGGTGGCAATCAGCGCGCTTACCTTGCCCGCGGCAAGCGAGCAGAGCGTGCCGAGCCGCTGCTGCTCAAAGCTGTGCGAGGCGTAGACCCGGTCGCGCAGCTGCCATTCGCGGGCAAACAGCAGCGCCGGCTCCACACCGGTGAGCGTTTGCAGGTCGATCGCCATGCGCCGTGCCTCGCCTTCGTCGGCGCAGAGCACGACAAAGGGGCGCTGCATCGACTGACGCAGCGCTGCGACGGCCATGGCGCGGTGAACGGGAGAGAGCCCGGAGACCGACGCGGGACAGCGCCCCGCCTCGATCACTCCTTGCAGCTCCCGCAGCTCCGGCAGCGCGCCGACGGCTTGGGAAAGGGGGTTCATATTCGTCATGGATGGTTCCTTACGAGAAAAACGGCGTCAGCCGTTGAATCGGTTTTGCGCCTCGGTGACGCCCTTTTGGATCACACACTCGGCAGCGTCCAGCGCCCGGTCGATGGCGGCATCCACCACCTTGCGTTCATCTTTACTGAAAGATCCAGTCACCCAGTCGACCATATCGAATTCCGGGTGTTCCGGTGCGCCGACGCCGACCTTGACGCGGGGAAACTGATCGGTGCCGAGGTGGGCGATGATGTTCTTGAGCCCGTTGTGCCCACCGGCGGAACCGTTGCCGCGCACACGCAGCTTGCCCAGCGGGAGCGACACGTCATCGGAGATGACGAGCACATGCTCCGGCGGGATCTTGTAGAAGCGCGCGGCTTCGCCCGCCGCCTCGCCGGAGAGGTTCATGTAGGTCTGCGGCATCATCAGCAGCACCTTGGCGCCGCCGAAGTCGATGACCTCGGTGAGCGCCTTGAATCGCAGGCGGTTGCACTTGAGATCGCGCTTCTCGATGAGCCGCTCCGCCGCCAGAAAGCCAATGTTATGGCGGGTATTTTCGTATTTTTTGCCGTAGTTGCCGAGGCAGACGAGCAGCCAGTCCACGGCGGAGGGGGATTTGTTGAAGAGCATAGTTGGATTCCTTATTGGTTTTCATAGGAAGTACCGCCTGCGGGCGGGGTGACTTTTTCGCCACCGAAAAGCGTCGTTCTCTTTTGGGGAAGTCTGAAACCGCGATTTCTCTTTCCAAGAAAAAGAGAAAAGGCGGTTTCAGATAACGCTCTATATCATAGGGTTAATTGAACAATTTTGCAATCGAAATTTCCTGATAGGTGCGCTCAATCGCCTCGGCGAACATGGGCGCCACGGTCAGGTACTTGATGCGGCCGCGCGCGGCTTCGGGATGCGCGGGTATGGTGTCGAGCAGCGCCAGCTCCTCAATGTTGCTCTTCTCCAGACGGTCGATGGCCGGACCGGAGAGCACGCCGTGGCTCGCGCAGGCGTAGACCTTGGTCGCGCCGCCGATCTCCACGATGGCCTTCGCCGCGCCGCAGAGGGAGCCGGCGGTGTCCACCATGTCGTCAAAGAGGATGCACTCCTTGCCCTTCACGTCGCCGATGACGTGCATGACCTCGCTTTGGTTCGCCTTGGGCCGGCGCTTATCCACAATCGCGAGGTTCATGTGCAGCTTCTGCGCGAACGCGCGGGAACGCGCCACGGAGCCGACGTCCGGGGAGACGACGACCATTTCGCTGGCGCGCTCGCCGAACTTCTTGGCATAGTAGTCCACGAAGATCGGGTTGCCCAGCAGATTGTCCACGGGAATGTCAAAGAAGCCCTGGATCTGCGCGGCGTGCAGATCCATCGTCAGCACACGGTCAGCGCCGGCGGCGGTAATCATGTTCGCCACCAGCTTGGCGCTGATGGGGTCGCGGGACTTTGCCTTGCGATCCTGACGCGCGTAGCCGAAGTACGGCACCACCGCCGTGATACGACCCGCGCTGGCGCGGCGGCAGGCGTCGATCATAATGAGCAGCTCCATCAGATTGTCGTTGACCGGCTTGCAGGTGGACTGCACCAGAAACACGTCGCTGCCGCGGACGGTTTCGTACAGCGAGCAGGAAACCTCGCCATCGGCAAAGCCCTTGACCTCGTTCTCGCCCAGCTTGATGCCGATGGTCCTGCAGATGTCAGCAGCCAGCTTGGGGTTTGCGTTGCCGGTGAATACCTTGATGTCCTTCCCGTGAGAAATCATGCGTTAACCTCCTATGTGTCTGTATGCGGTTGCTTACTTCTTCCCTTTGAGTTCGCGGTTCTTCGCGGCCCAACCCTCCAGATTGCTCTGACGCTCGCGCGCGACACCCAGCGCGTCCGCCGGTACGTCCTTGGTGATGGTGGAGCCCGCCGCGGTGTAGCTGCCGCTGCCCAGCGCCACCGGAGCGACCAGGTTGGTGTTGCAGCCGATGAACACGTCGTCGCCAATGGTGCAGCGGTACTTTTTGAAGCCGTCGTAGTTGCTCGTCACCGTGCCGCAGCCGAAGTTCACGCGCTCGCCCACGTCGCTGTCGCCCACATAGGTGAGGTGCGAGATCTTGGTGCCGTTGCCGATGACGCTGTTCTTGATCTCCACAAAGTCGCCGACCTTCACATGGTCGCCCACGACGCTGTTCGGGCGCATGTAGGCAAACGGGCCGACGTTGGTGTGGTTCCCAATGCGGCTTTCCGTCGCCTGCGAGGCGTTGACCTCGGTGTCGTGACCCACAGTGCAGTCCGTGAGCATGGCGTTGGGGCCGATGGTGCAGTTTTCGCCGATGACCGTCTCGCCCCGCAGAATCGTGCCGGGGAGCAGCACCGTACCCGTGCCGATCTTCACCCGCGGATCGATGTAGCAGTTGTTGGAGTCGAGGATCGTCACGCCGTTGTCCAGATGCTTTTGCAGGATCTTCTGGCGGCACATGGGCAGCGCGGCGCGCAGCTCCTCCTCGTCGCCTACGGGCAGAAAGCCCTTTTCGATCTCCGCGCCATCGGGAAACGCAGCGAACGCGCCGTGGTCGCGCAGCACCTCCCGCACCGCCTCCGCCTTCGCGCGGTACACCGCGCCGCCGGAGAATACGCCCACGGGCAGCACCACACCGTTGAGTACCAGCACGCCGCCGTCCTCGCCCTTGAGTGCGTCCAGCAGCTCACTCGCGTGCTGCGCGCCGTCGATCAGCACGGCGTGGGCGGGCAGATAGGGCTTGATCGTTTCGTGTACACTTTTGTCAGATACAATAAAAAGCCGCTCGATGCCAGAATTTGTCAGCTCCGCGCAGGTCCAGGTAAGGACGGGGCAAAACCAGACGCTTTGCAGCATCAGCGGCGTTTTCTCTTTGGTCAAGGCAATATCGTCGGGAAGAAACAGGATCGCGCTGTTGCAGTCCATCGGATACTCCCCCTTTCTAACTACGATAGTCAATACATTATAACAGACGATGACCGGAAAATCCACCATTTTGCATGAAAAATTTCATATTTCTTTTTGCGGTTTGCCCAGCGACAGACAAATTGCAAATCAATGTTTAGTAAACTCGTTTTTCTTGTTGCTTTCTTGAACTTTGTAGGGTATAATGGAGCAACCTCAGGCGCGGGCGTACAATTTCACAATTTGTTAACCCACACTTACAGCGCCCAACGCAAAGGAGTCAAAGCAGGCTATGCTCAACATCGTCCTCGTTGAACCGGAGATCCCGCAGAACTGCGGCAACATCGCCCGCACCTGCGCCGCCACCGGCGCACGGCTGCATCTGGTGGAGCCGCTGGGATTCGATATCAGCGACAAGGCGGTCAAGCGCGCGGGGCTGGACTACTGGCATCTGGTAGAGGTTGCGACCTACAAAGGCCTCGATGACCTCTTTGCAAAGCACCCCGAGGCGGCGGAGGATTGCTGGCTCGCCACGACGAAGGCGCCGCAGGACTACACGAAGGCGATGTTTCGGGACGAGTGCTGGCTCTTTTTCGGCAAGGAAACGGCGGGCCTGCCTGAAGACTTCCGCATGGCGCACTTCGAGCGCTGCATCCGGCTTCCGATCCGCGCGGAGGCGCGGAGCCTGAACCTCAGCAACTCGGTGGCGGTGGTCACGTTTGAGGCGCTCCGGCAATTAGGGTTCCCTCATCTTGCCCTGACGGGCGAGATGGGGTCAAAGGATAAAAGCATTTGACCCTGATTGCCATGATGCCGTTTCGCGCGCCGCTTTGCGGCAACCGCGAAATATGGCGGCACATTTTGTGATACAAGATGTGCCGTGGACTCCATCCCGGATACATTATAGAACTTGTCAGCATTTCCCCACTATTTTCAGGAGGATTGAAATAGGATGAACTACAACAAGAAGACGGTCAAGGACATCGACGTCAAGGGCAAGAAGGTCTTGCTGCGCTGCGACTTCAATGTGCCGCAGGACAAGGAGACCGGCGCCATTACCAGCGACAAGCGCATTGTCGCGGCGCTGCCCACGATCCGGTACCTGCTGGAGCAGGGCGCAGCTGTGATTGCCTGCTCGCATCTGGGCAAGCCGGTGGCCACATTTGACTCCTATGTGAAAAAGCAGGTCGAAAAGGGCAAGAAGGCGGAGGATATTACCGAGGACGCGTGGAAGAAGAGCCTGAAAAAGCTGACCCTCGCCCCCGTGGCGCAGCGCCTGAGCGAGCTGTTGGGCAAGGAGGTCATCTTCGCCGCCGACGTGATCGGCCCCGATGCGCGCGCCAAGGCCGAGGCGCTGAAGCCCGGCCAGATCCTGCTGCTGGAAAACACCCGCTTTGAAAAGGGCGAAACCAAGAACGATCCTGCCGTCGCCAAGGCTCTGGCCGATCTGGCGGGAGCCGAGGGCGTTTACGTTTCCGACGCGTTTGGCTCCGTGCACCGCGCCCATGCTTCTACCGAGGGCGTGAGCAAGTATCTGCCCGCCGTGTCCGGCTTCCTGGTCGCCAAGGAGCTTGAAGTCATGGGCAAGGCGCTCGACGATCCCAAGCGCCCGTTTGTCGCGGTGCTCGGCGGCGCGAAGGTCAGCGACAAGATCAACGTCATCAACAACCTGCTCGAAAAGGCCGATACCATCATCATCGGCGGCGGCATGGCCTACACATTCTCCAAGGCGCAGGGCGGCGAGATCGGCACCTCTCTGCTGGAGGCCGACAAGCTCGACTATGCGCTGGAAATGATCGAAAAGGCGAAGAAGAACGGCGTTAAGCTCCTGCTCCCGGTGGACAGTGTCTGCGCCAAGGAGTTCAAGGCCGACGCCGAGCCTCTCACCGTTGAGGCGGGTCACATCCCTGCCGACATGATGGGCATGGACATCGGCCCCAAGACCGTGGAGCTGTTCTGCGACGCGGTCAAGGATGCCGGCACCATCGTCTGGAACGGCCCCATGGGCGTGTTTGAGTTCCCGACCTTCGCCGTCGGCACCAAGGCGATGGCGAAGGCGCTCGCCGAATCCGGCGCGGTGACGATCATCGGCGGCGGCGACAGCGCGGCGGCAGCCGAGCAGCTGGGCTTTGCCGATAAGATCACCCACATCTCCACCGGCGGCGGCGCGAGCCTTGAGTTCCTTGAGGGCAAGGAGCTTCCCGGTGTTGCCTGCCTGCTCGACAAGTAAAGACACGATTCGGCACAGTCTGCCCCTTTGACAAGAAAATCGACAGACTGCCGGAAGTCAATCTCGATAGACCGAATTTTTAAAAAGATAAAAGTCGATAGACAACTAACGATTATTCTGTAAGTCAATCGAACTTTTGACGGAATACAAAATATTTGTTCCTGCAGATGAACCAAAGACTCTGTGAATGTATATAATAGAAGGAGAGAATTATTATGAACCGCAGATACCGTAAGACGATCATTGCTGGCAACTGGAAGATGAACAAGACCCCGTCCGAGACCAAGGCGTTTGCCGAGGAGTTCAAGGCGCTGCTGCCCAAGACCAAGTGGTGCGACGTGGTGGTGTGCGTGCCGTTTATCGACGTGCCCGCCGCTGTGCGCGCGTTCAAGGACAGCCGCGTGGCTGTCGGCGCGGAGAACCTGTACTTTGAGAAGTCCGGTGCGTTCACCGGCGAGGTTTCCGCCGACATGCTCGCCGATCTCGACGTGCGCTACGTCATCATTGGCCACAGCGAGCGCCGCCAGTACTTCGGCGAGACGGATATCACCGTGAACAAGAAGGTTCACGCGGCGCTGGGCGTCGGACTGAACCCCATCATCTGTGTGGGTGAGTCCCTTGAGCAGCGCGAGATGGGCGTGACGATGGACCTCATCGCGCTCCAGGTCAAGTCCGCGCTCGCCGGCGTCGCGCCGGAGCAGGTGCGCAAGTGCGTCATCGCCTATGAGCCCATCTGGGCCATCGGCACCGGCAAGACCGCTACCGGCGAGCAGGCCGCCGAAGTCTGCTCCTTTATCCGTGCCACGATCCGCGGTCTCTACGGTGCGCGCATCGCCCGCGGCGTCACCATCCAGTATGGCGGCAGCATGAATCCCGGCAATGCGGCGGAGCTGCTCAGCCACGAGGATATCGACGGCGGCCTGATCGGCGGTGCGGCGCTCAAGCCCGACCAGCTGATGGCCATTGTTCACGCGGCGAACCAGAACTAATAAACTCGTTTTTGCGCTTCGCGCAAAAGCCGAAAGAGATTCGCTGCGCTTCCCGCACGCCGTTGGCGCATGGGCGCTCCGCGCAGAGAGAAAAATCTGACGTACATGCCGTCAGATTTTTCGATTTGATTCATTTCGCGCCAGCGGGCGCGAAATAGAGGAGATCTTTTATGAAAAAAGCTCCCACAACCTTAATTATTCTGGACGGACTCGGACTTAGTGCGCGTCCCGAGGGCAACGCTGTGCTTGCGGCGAAGACCCCGGTGCTCGATCGCCTGTGCAGTACCTATGCCCATACCACGCTCGCGGCCTCCGGCCCTGACGTAGGGCTGGGAGAAGGCCAGTGCGGCAACGGAGCCACGGGGCGCAACAACATCGGCGGCGGGCGCATCCTGCCGCAGGCGCTGCCCCGGATCGACGCCGCGATTGCCGACGGTACGTTCTTTGAGAACCCGGCCTACAACAAGGCGATGGACGCGTGCCTCGAAAACGGCACGGCGCTGCATTTGATGGGCCTGTTGAGCGACGGTATGGTGCACGCCTCGATTGAGCACCTGTTCGCGCTGCTGAAGATGGCGAGCATCAAGGGCCTGACGCGGGTCTACATCCACGGATTCCTCGACGGTCGCGACACCGCGCCCCGGACAGGCAGGGCTTTTGTGGAGCGGGTGCAGAAAAAGTGTGCGGAGTTCGGCGTTGGTAAGATCGCGACCGTCATGGGCCGCGGCTACGCCATGGATCGCGCCAAGCGCTGGGATCGCACCGAGGCCGCATATGACGCGCTGGTCTACGGCGAGGGCGCGCAGGACGAGAACCCCATCCGTGCCATTGAGGCCGCCTACCGCGACGGGCTGGACGACGAGGACGTTGAGCCTATCGTCTGCGACCGCGACGGAACGATCGGCGATCACGACAGCGTGATCTTTACCAACTGCCGCGCCGATGGCGCGCGCCAGCTGACCCGCGCCTTTGTGGATGCCGGCTTTGGCGGCTTCCAGCGGGAGCGGTTTCCGGTCACGTTCGTGTGCAACACGGACTATGACGCCATCATGCCCAACGTTCTGGTGGCGTTTCCGCAGCCGGAGGCGAAGAACGATCTGCGTGCCTACCTCACGGAGATGGGCATGGAACAGCTGCGCGTCAGCGACACGGACGAGTGCGTCGAGGGCATCCTCAGCGGCGAGTACGACGTGGTGATCCTGCGTCTGCCCGGCTGTGCCGCGGCAGGCCACAGCGGCAGCTTCGAGCGCGCGGTGAGCGCCGTGGAGGAGGCCGACACGCAGGTGGGCAAGGTCGTGGACGCGACACTGAGCATGGGCGGCATCGCCATGGTGACCGCCAGCCACGGCAACGTGGAGGAGATGCTGGACGCGGATGGTAAGCCGACAGGCCGCAACACGACCAATCCGGTTCCGTTCATCCTCTGCGGCGCGGGCACCGAGCTGCGTGACGGGCGGCTTGCGGATATCGCACCGACGATCCTCGACGTGCTGGGGTTGATCCAGCCGCCGGAGATGACCGGCAAAACGTTGATCCTGCGATAAAATTCATACGCTCATGTTTAAAAAGTGCTTCGACGGTACACAATACCGTCGAAGCACTTTTGTTTTGTGTGCCGCGCAGGCGGCGGAAAGGACAATCAACATGAGCAATACGGGAAGCCGCGGGACGCGGCACTTTTTTGACGGGACCGGGGCTTACATAGCCCTGTTCCTCGTGGTGACGGCCTTGGCCGTCGCGGGCTATTGGACCCTGATTCCCCATTCCACCGTAGACGAGCCGATCATCGAGGAGCTTCCGGCTCCCGCGCCGGTCAAGCCGGTTGCCGTGACCCCGGAGGCCGTCGTAAAGACTCCGGTCATCCCGGAGCCAGAACCCGCCGCGCCGGTGCAAAGCGCGGTGGAGATCGAGGTCATGGACGATATCTATGAGGAGGTGACGCCGACACCGCCGGTACTGATCGTCGATCCGTTGGTGGGTGAGACCGTCGCGGCGTTCTCTATGGACGCGCTGCAATACAGCGCCACCATGGGCGACTGGCGCACCCACGACGGTGTGGACATCGCCGCCGACCCGGGTACGCAGGTCTGCGCCGCCAGCTCCGGCACGGTGCTGGACGTGCGCGACGACGACTGGATGGGCACGACGGTTGTCATCTCCCATGACGGCGGCTATGACACGGTTTACGCCAACCTGCAATCCATCCCAACGGTGGAGATCGGAGACTATGTCACCGCCGGGCAGGTCATCGGCTCGGTGGGGAAAACCGCTCTGGGCGAGTCTGCGGAGCCGCCGCATCTGCACTTCGCCGTGACAAAAGATGGGGAATATGTCGATCCCTCGGAATTTTTGAAATGAATTTTGATAGACCGGCAGCAATCGACCCAAAAAGTTTGCTTCCGTGAGTTGACAAAAGAAAAAGCCGGTGCTATACTTTATCGCAGTAAACCGATGAGGAAGAGTGAGTAGGTCACGCCTCTTTTCCCAAAGCGAGCCGCGGACGGTGGAAGCGCGGTGGAAAACACGGGACCGAATGGACTTCCGAGGGCAAGCGGAAAGGGTGCGAATGACCGGACGGCGAAGCGTCTGCGTCAGGCAGCAGCCGAGTATGTGCGCCGGGGCAGGACTCCCCGTCAACAACGGTCAGCGTATGCAGTACGCGTAAAGTGGGCGCGCAAGCGTCAAGCCGGGTGGCACCGCAGGACGATAAACGATCCTGTCCCAGCAAAGAATTTTGCAGGGACAGGATTTTCTGTTTTCAGAGGGGTCCTGTCCCGAAAGAAAGGTAGGAAAACACCATGGCAAACCAGAATATCCCGTACAAGATCTATCTCGAAGAAGCGGAGATGCCGAAGTATTGGTACAATGTGCGCGCGGACATGAAAAATAAGCCCGCGCCGCTGTTGAACCCAGGCACCCACCAGCCCATGAAGCCCGAGGAGCTTGCCGGTGTATTCTGCGACGAGCTGATCGCGCAGGAGCTGGACAACGACACCCGCGAGTACCCCATTCCGCAGGAGATCCTGGATTTCTACAAGATGTACCGTCCATCCCCGCTGGTGCGGGCATACTGTCTGGAGGAAAAGCTGCAAACCCCTGCAAAAATCTACTATAAGTTCGAGGGCAACAACACCTCCGGCAGCCACAAATTAAACTCCGCCATCGCGCAGGCGTACTACGCCAAGAAGCAGGGGCTCCGCGGCGTGACCACTGAGACCGGCGCAGGACAGTGGGGCACGGCGCTGAGCATGGCGTGCTCGTACTTCGGCCTCGACTGCAAGGTGTTCATGGTCAAGGTCAGCTATGAGCAGAAGCCCTTTCGCCGCGAGGTCATGCGCACCTACGGCGCGTCCGTCACGCCCTCGCCGTCCGATACCACGGCAGTCGGCCGCAAGATTCTGGCGGCTCATCCGGGGACGTCCGGCTCTCTGGGCTGCGCGATCTCCGAGGCAGTGGAGGTCGCGACCTCCACGCCGGGCTACCGCTATGTTCTCGGCAGCGTGCTCAACCAGGTGCTGCTGCATCAGAGCGTCATCGGCATGGAGACCAAGATCGCGCTGGATAAGTACGGCATCAAGCCCGATATCGTCATCGGCTGCGCGGGCGGCGGCAGCAACCTCGGCGGACTGATCTCTCCGTTCATGGGCGAGAAGCTGCGCGGCGAGGCGGATTACCGCATCATCGCCGTCGAGCCAGCGTCCTGCCCCAGCTTCACCCGCGGCGTGTACGCCTACGATTTCTGCGATACCGGCATGGTATGTCCCCTTGCGAAGATGTATACCCTCGGCAGCGACTTCATCCCGTCTGCCAACCATGCCGGCGGCCTGCGCTACCACGGCATGAGCCCGATCCTCTCCCAGCTCTACGACGACGGCTTTCTGGAGGCGGTCAGCGTGGAGCAGACGCGCGTGTTCGAGGCGGCGGAGCAGTTTGCCCGCGTGGAGGGCATTCTCCCCGCGCCGGAGAGCAGCCATGCCATCCGCGTCGCCATCGACGAGGCGATGAGGTGCAAGGAGACCGGCGAGGAAAAGACCATCGTCTTCGGACTCACCGGCACCGGTTACTTCGACATGGTGGCGTATGAGAAGTTCCACAACGGCGAGATGAGCGACTACATCCCCACCGATGAGGAGCTGGCGAAGTTCCGCGCGAACCTTCCGAAGATCTGATCAAAGCGAAAAAGGCTCCCGCCAACGGCGGGAGCCTTTTTTCAATCTCCGAATTGTTCGTGCATGGCTTTCATCGTTTTTTTCAGGAAGTACACCGACAAAAGCAGCGAGAACACCTCCGCAATGGGGTAGCTGAGCCATACCAGCTCCAGCCGCCGCGTCAGGGAAAGCAGATACGCCGCGGGCAGCAGCACCAGCAGCTGACGGCAGATGGACACGACAAGAGAGTGCATCGGGTTGCCGATGGCCTGAAAGACCGAGCCGGCAATGATGCAGAAGCCCGCGAACAGGTAGCTTGTGGCGATGATGCGAAACGCCGGAACGCCGTCGCGGAGCATCGCCGCGTCCGCGTCGAAGATGCGCAGCAGCTGCGAGGGAAACACCTCGAACATGAACACGCCGAGGAGCATGATGCCGACAGCGGTGAGGACGCTCAGTCGGATGGTCTTTTTCACGCGGTCGGCGCGCCGCGCGCCGTAGTTGTAGGAGATGATCGGCACCATGGCGTTGTTCAGACCGAACACCGGCATGAAGATGAAGCTCTGCAATTTGAAGTACGCGCCATATACCGCCGTTGCCACCGTGGAGAAGGTCAGCAGGATCTGGTTCATACCAAACACGAGGAAAGAGCCGACACATTGCATCAAAATCGACGGAAATCCAATCTTGTAAACCTCTTTTGCAATGTCAACCCTGAAGCGCATCTCGTGGATATCCAGCGAAATGTCCTTATTGTACCATACGTTTATGAACAAGCCAATGAATGCAGAAACGATCTGCCCCAGCACGGTTGCGATCGCCGCGCCCTTGACGCCCATGGCAGGGAAGCCGAGGTAGCCGAAGATCAGGATCGGATCCAGGATGATGTTGATGACCGCGCCGGTGATCTGGGTGATCATCGAGAGCGACGTGCGGCCGGTGGCCTGCAAAAAGCGCTCAAAGCAGAACTGGAAGAAGATGCCGAACGAAAGGCCAAGGCAGATCGTGCAGTACACGGTGCCGGCCTCGACAATGGCGGAGACGTCGGTCTGCGTCCGAAAAAACGGCCCGGAGCAGGTGAAGCCGATTCCCGCAAAGAGCGCCGCGCACAGCGCAAAGAGAATCACGCCGGTATTTGCCACGCGGTTTGCCATGTCCTGCCGCTTTTCGCCCAGCGAGCGGGAGATCAGCGCGTTGACGCCAAGCCCTGTGCCCGCGCCGAGACCGATCATCAGCGCCTGGAGCGGAAACGCCAGCGACAGCGCGTTGAACGCGTCCTGACTCACGCGTGAGACGAAGTAGCTGTCCACCACGTTGTACAGCGCCTGGAGCAGCATGGATATCATCATGGGGACCGCCATGGCCGCAAGGAGCTTCCCCTCCGCCATGGTGCCCATTTTGTTTTCTTTGGTTTCCATAATTATCCTCTTGATCTGAAAAATACGGGGCCGCCTCTGGTCGGGGGCGACTCCGTTATTGCTGAAAGAAAGGCTAAGACTCGGATTTGCCTGGACGGCAAGTCCCCTTATTTCTTGAGTTCGCCGTTGGCGGCCTTGGTCAGGTACGCGTTGATGAAACCGTCCAGCTCGCCGTCCATGACCGACTGAATGTTGCCGGTTTCATAGTCCGTGCGGTTGTCCTTCACCAGCTGATAGGGCATGAACACATAGGAGCGGATCTGGCTGCCCCACTCGATCTTGAGCTGCACGCCCTTGAGGTCGCTGATCTTCTCCGCGTGCTGCTGCAATTTGAGCTGCACCAGCTTCGCCTTGAGCATCTCCATGGCATAGTCGCGGTTCTGGAACTGCGAGCGCTGGGTCTGACACGCGGTCACGATGCCCGTGGGCTTGTGGATCAGGCGCACCGCGGAGCTGGTCTTGTTGATGTGCTGGCCGCCCGCACCGCTGGAGCGGTAGACCTGCATCTCAATGTCCTCGGGCCGGATCTCCACCTCGATGTCCTGCGGCAGCTCCGGCATGACCTCCAGCGCCGCGAACGACGTCTGGCGGCGGGCGTTGGCGTCAAACGGCGACACGCGCACGAGGCGATGTACGCCGTGCTCGCCCTTGAGATAGCCGTAGGCGTTCTCGCCGCGGATCATCACCGTCGCGCTCTTTAAGCCCGCCTCGTCGCCGTCGAGATAGTCGAGCATCTCGAACTCAAAGCCGTGCTTGTTCGCCCACTGCATGTACATGCGGTAGAGCATTTCCGCCCAGTCCTGCGCCTCGGTGCCGCCCGCGCCGGGGTGGAACTCCAAAATGGCGTTACAGTGGTCGTACTCACCGGAGAGCAGCGTGGTGAGCCGCGCGGCGTCCAGCTTTTGCTCCAGCTCGGCGTAGCCCGCCTCCAGCTCCGGCAACAGGCTGTCGTCGTCCATCTCCGTGCCCATGTCGACCAGTGCCAGCAGGTCGTCCCGCTCGGAGACGAGCTTTTCGTAGCGCTGCACCTTGCTTTGCAGCTGCTTGAGCTGCGTCTGGTTCTTCTGGCTGCGCTCCACGTCGTTCCAGAAGCCCTCCTCCTCGGCCTCGGCCAGCAGGCGCTCGATCTCGTGCTTCGCGCTCTCGATCTCCAGCGCCTTGTAGAGGTTGTCTATGGTTTCATCCATGCCGTGCAGCTTCTGCTTGTAGCTGTCGTATTCGATCACTGCCATAATGATAATCCCTTCTTCCTCTTGTGGCACCCCGTTTTAAGGGGAGCTGCCGCCGCGGGCGGCTGAGGGGTGTTCCTTTTTTGCGTTAACTGTGGGATTCTACCATACACATATAAAAAAAGCAAGGGAAAGCCGCGAAAAAGGCTTGTGTTTCCCGGTTTTGTCTCATATACTAGGGCAGTATGAAACAAAAACGGAGAAAAATTGCGATCGCTGTCCTTGCCGCGCTGCTCCTTGGCGTGTGGTGGGACAATATGCGCCTTGTCACCGAGACGTTTACTTACGCCGACGCCGCGCTGCCGGAAGCGTTTGAGGGCTTGCGCGTCGTGCAGCTCTCAGACCTTCACGCCCGACAGTTCGGCGAGGGGAACGCGCGGCTCATCGCCGCGGTGGAGCGGGCAAAGCCCGATCTCATCGCGCTCACCGGAGACTTTGTGGACGGACACAGCAACGTTGCCGATATCATCCCGCTCGTAGACGGCCTGACGGCCATCGCGCCGGTGTACTACGTCACCGGCAACCACGAGTGGGGCAGCGGGCAGGCGCAAACCGTGATGCATACGCTACGGGCGCTTGGGGTTTACTGTCTGGAAAATGAGTTTACAATCCTGGAACGTGGCGGCGAGCACATCCTTTTGGCCGGCATTCACGACCCCAACGGCTTCGCCGACCAGAAGACGCCGGAGGAGCTGGCGCGGGAGATCTATGCCGCGGAGGATGATCCCTTCTGGCTGCTGCTGGCGCACCGCAACAACCTGTTCAACGGGCGTTATTGCCGTCTGGGGGCGAACCTGACGCTCTGCGGTCATGCCCATGGGGGCATCTGGCGCCTGCCCTTCACCGACGGGCTCATCGACGCCACGAAGACACTCTTCCCGTCGTATACCAGCGGGTTCTACACCTGTACCGACGGCGGGCACGAGCGCGCGACCGTGTTTGTCTCGCGCGGGCTGGGGAACTCACCCCGCGGCGTCCCGCGGCTGCTGAACCCGCCGCAGGTGGCGGTCATTACGCTGACGCGGGGCGAGTAACGCGCCCGGGCTGTCCCTCATACACTGGTTTGAGGTGATGGCATGCAACTGCTGGAGGATGGGATCATTGCCGCGCTGGCGGCGATCGGGCTGGTGACGCTGCTCTTCGCGCTGCTCTCGGCACTGCTGCGCCCACGCGGCTGCACTGCGGAGGACGCGTTCGCCGTTGTTCCCTGCCGCGCCGGGGAGGGCGCGAAGCTGGAGCGCACCGTGCGCACGCTGGAGCGCGCCCGCTATGACTGCGGTGGGTTCTGCCGCATCGTGATCCTCGACCGGGGAATGGACGAGGAGGCGCGGAAGGTGGCAGCGCTGCTGTGTCACGACAGCTTTGACGTTACTATTTGTAATAATTTGTCGAAATTCAACGAATCGGAGTAGATCATGGACGAACAACAGACGCTCATCGGAACCGTTGCGGCGGTCGTTTTCCAGAACGAGGAGAACGGCTATGCCGTGGTGCGCATCGTTACCGACGATGGCGAGCTGATCACCGTCGTCGGCTGCATACCCTGCGCGGCGCCCGGTGAGCAGATCGCCGCCACCGGGGCATTTGTCACCCATCCGCAGCACGGTGAGCAGTTCTCTGCGACCGAGGTAGAGCGGCAGATGCCGGCCACCGAGAGCGCGATTCTGGACTATCTCGCCTCCGGGGTCGTCCGGGGCATCGGTCCCGCCACCGCGCAGAAGCTGGTGGAGCGCTTCGGCCTCGATACGCTGGAGGTGCTGGAGAACGCGCCTGAAGAGCTGCGCAAGGTAAAGGGCTTTACAGACAAGCGCGTGCGCGAGATCACCGAGAGCTTTCGCGAGCAGATGGGGCTGCGGCGGCTGATGGAGTTTCTGCTGCGTTTTGAGCTGCCGGTGAGCCTGTCCGTGCCGCTCTACCGGCGCTTTGGCAGCGCCGCCATGGAGATGCTGCGCCGCAATCCGTACTTACTGGTGGACGAGCCGTTTTCGCTCGACTTCGCGCTGGCGGACGAGATCGCGCTCTCACTGGGCGGAGACACCTCCTGCCGTACCGAGGCGGGGATCTTATTTGAGCTTTCCCACAACGAGAGCAATGGCGGGCACATCTTCCTGCCCCGCGTGAAGCTGATCGCCGCCACGGCGCAGCTGCTGGACGCGCCGGAGGAGGAGATCGAAAAAGCGCTGGACAATCTGATCGACACAAACCGGGTGGTGCAGGAGCCGGTGGCGAACGTCACCGCGTGCTATCTTGCCCGCAGCCTGGAGGCCGAGCGCTACGTCGCGCTGCGCATTCGCGCCATGCTCTCGGACAAGCCTGACAAGCTGAAGGGCGCGAAGCGCGCCATCGACGAGATCGAGCGGGAGCAGGGCATTGAGTACGCGCCGCTCCAGCGCCGCGCCGTGGAGCTGGCGGCGGAGCAGGAGCTGCTGATCCTCACCGGCGGCCCCGGTACGGGAAAAACCACCTCGGTGCGGGCGATTTTGACGCTCTTTGCGCGCATGGGGCTGGACGTGCTGCTCGCCGCGCCCACGGGCCGCGCCGCGAAGCGCATGGGCGAGGTCTGCGGCCGCGACGCCCAGACTATCCACCGCATGCTGGGCATGAGCTGGGACGAGCATACCGGCAAGATCCAATTCACGAAGAACGAGAAAGACCCCTTGAAGGCTGACGCGGTGATTGTGGACGAGACCTCGATGGTCGATCTGGCACTGATGCGGGCGCTGCTCGCGGCGCTGCGGCCGGGGTGCCGGCTGGTGCTGGTGGGTGATCCCGACCAGTTGCCCAGCGTGGGCGCGGGAAACGTGTTCTCAGACCTCATCCGCAGCGGGCGGGTGGAAACCGTCGCGCTGACCGAGGTGTTCCGGCAGGCACAGCAGTCCGCCATCATCCGCAATGCCCATGCTGTCAACGAAGGCAACGTGCCGGAGCTGACCAACACGGCGG
The DNA here is from genome assembly GCA_947170435.1 of uncultured Clostridia bacterium. Lineage (GTDB taxonomy): Bacteria > Bacillota > Clostridia > Oscillospirales > Oscillospiraceae > Hominicoprocola. The sequence goes on from CAMVTO010000001.1 coordinate 96,784, forward strand.
AGAGCGATTTCTTTTTCCTGCCTCGCCGTGACCCGGTGCGGCTGGCGGACACGGTGGTGGAGCTGTGCAAAACGAGACTGCCCGAAAAAATGGGCATCCCCGCGGCGGAGATCCAAGTGCTGACCCCCACCCACAAGGGAGCGGCGGGCACCGTTGCTCTCAACCGAGCCTTACAGGCGGCGCTGAACCCGGCGTCCCCGGAGAAGCGGGAGCGTCTGTTCGGCGATACGGTGTTCCGCGAGGGCGACCGCGTCATGCAGACGCGCAACGATTACGACGTGATCTGGGAGCGGGAGGACGGCACCGCCGGTACGGGCGTCTTCAACGGCGACGTGGGGCAGATCCTGCAAATCGAACCCAGCGGCGAGCTGCTGACCGTCGCCTTTGACGACCGCGTGGCGACATATACCGCGGATATGCTCGCGGAGCTGGACATCGCCTACGCCATCACCGTACATAAGGCGCAGGGCAGTGAGTACCGCGGCGTGGTGTTCGCTGCCGCGGGCTGTCCCGCAGCGCTGGAGGTGCGGGGCGTGCTGTATACCGCCATTACCCGCGCCCGGGAGCTGCTGATCGTTGTGGGCGACGACAGCACCGTGCGGCGCATGACCGAAAACGACAAACGACAGAGAAGATACAGCGGCCTGCGCTGGCGGCTGGCAGAGGACAAGACATGAAGGAATTTTCGGCAGGAGCATACGACGTAGCCGTGATCGGCGCAGGACACGCGGGCATCGAGGCCGCGCTTGCCGCCGCGCGCCTCGGCATGAAGACCGTGTGCTTTACCATCAACCTGGACGCAGTGGGCAATATGCCCTGCAATCCCGCCATCGGCGGCACGGGCAAGGGGCACCTCGTGCGCGAGCTGGACGCTCTCGGCGGCGAGATGGCGAAGGCGGCGGACAAGGCGTGTATCCAATATCGGCTGCTCAACCGCGGCAAAGGCCCCGCGGTGTGGTCGCTGCGCGCGCAGGCGGATCGCCGCCGCTATCAGGAGGTCATGAAGCACACGCTGGAAAAGCAGGAGAACCTGCTGGTGCGTCAGGCGGAGATCGTCGACCTCCGTGTGGAACACGGCGCGGTCAGGAGCGTCGTCACCGCCACCGGCGGCGTGTATGAGGTGAAGGCGGTGGTGCTGTCCACGGGGACGTATCTCGCGGGACGCACGATCATCGGCGAGTGTATTGAGGACAGCGGCCCTGACGGGATGCACGCCGCGACGACGCTGGCGCGGCGGCTGAGCGAACTCGGTCTCCCGATGCGCCGGTTCAAGACCGGTACGCCGCCCCGCGTCAATGCCCGGAGCGTGGACTTTTCCAAGCTGGAGCGGCAGGACGGCGACGCCGTGCCGGTGCCGTTCTCGTTTGAGACGACGGACGCACCGAATAATCAGGCGGTCTGCTATTTGACCTACACCAACGCCGAGACCCACCGCATCATCCACGAAAACCTCGACCGCAGCCCGATCTACTCCGGCGTCATCGAGGGCATCGGCCCGCGGTACTGCCCGTCCATCGAGACGAAGATCGTGCGCTTTCCCGACAAGGCGCGGCACCAACTCTTTATTGAGCCGATGGGGCTGAACACCGAGGAACTGTATATTCAAGGCTTTTCATCCTCCATGCCGGAGGAGGTGCAGGTCGCGATGCTCCACACGCTCCCCGGCCTCGAGCACGCGGAGATGACCCGCCCCGCCTACGCCATTGAGTACGACTGCATCGACCCTGTGGCGCTGTTGCCGACGCTGGAGACGAAAGCCATCCGCGGTCTCTACGGCGCGGGGCAGTTCAACGGCTCATCGGGCTATGAGGAAGCGGCGGTGCAAGGCTTCGTGGCGGGCGTCAACGCGGCGCTCAAGCGCAAGGGCGAGGAGCCGCTGATTCTTGGCCGCGAGCAGAGCTACATCGGCACGCTGATCGACGACCTCGTCACCAAGGGCACCAACGAGCCGTACCGCATGATGACCTCGCGGAGCGAGTACCGATTGCTGCTGCGGCAGGACAACGCCGACGAACGGCTCACGGCAATCGGCCACCGGATCGGCCTCGTGAGCGACGAGCGGCTTGCCGCCGTGGAGGATAAATATGCTGCCATCGAGAGGGAAATCAAGCGTCTCGAGCATACGGGCATCCCGTCCTCGGACGCGCTCAACGCCCTGCTGACCGCGCGCGGTACCGCCGAAGTCCACGACGGCGCGACGCTGCTGAACCTGCTGCGCCGCCCGCAGCTGTCCTACGACGATCTGCGCGCGTTCGACGCAGGCTGCGCGACGTTCCCTGCTGCGCTCGCCGAAAGTGTGGAGATCGCGGTCAAGTACGAGGGCTATATCAAGCGCCAGAGGGCGGAGGTCGCGGAGTTCGCGCGGCTGGAGCGCAAGGCGCTGCCGGAGACGGTTGACTATAGCGCGATAGACGGTCTGCGACTGGAGGCGCGGGAGAAGCTGGACGCCATCCGACCCCGCAGTCTGGGGCAGGCAAGCCGCATTTCGGGCGTCAGCCCCGCGGACATCGCGGCATTGATGATCTGGCTGGAGCGGAACAACTGACAAAAACCTCCCGCCGCACGGCGGGAGGTTTTTGTCGCTCTTACAGGTCTTGCGCCGGGGCTTCAGGCGCGGGCTGCTTCACCTGCTCGTAGAAGCCGGCCTGCGAGAGCCGCAGGTACGGCGTGAGAAAGATCTCGACGAGCGCCAGCAGGATGCCGCTGATCAGGATGTAGAGGATATCGCCCGCCGCGGTGTCCGGCAGGACGGGGCCGAGCGCGAACTGGCAGACGGAGAACACTGCGAACTCGCCCAGCAGCAGCGGCCAGAAGCTCACATACAGACCGAGGAGCTGCCACTTGTGGCCGCGCATCTCCGCGCGGCTGCGGCGCAGCGCCTCCAGCACGTTGATCTCAGGGTCGTCCACCAGATGGAACAGCGCCATGGAGTAGGAGAAGAGCATGACCACACCCGGCAGGATAAACAGCGAAAGGCCCAGGCCTACCAGCGACCACATCAGCACATCCAGCAGCACGACCTTGCCCGCGAAGGGGAAAGCGTCAAACAGGCTGTCGTATGGCAGCGATTCGCCGCGGCGGAGGCGCAGGCAGTAGAGCAGGAACCCTGCGTTGAGCACGGCGGAGATCAGCACGATCAGCACGTCGAAGAACGAGAACGCCATCGGCAGACCGTTCACCGACGCCGCGGGCATCAGCCGCCCGGCGACGGTGCCGATGAGGTTGAGGCCGAGGGTGAGGATAAGCAGCAGCGCCGTCATACGCAGCGGCAGCACGCGCGCGGTGCGCATCAGGTTCCACGACTGCTCCTTGAGCGTGCGCAGGTCAAAGGATTCGGGCATGGGCATACCTCCCATCATAAGCTATACCGTACCATAGCACAAAAATCGAAAAAACGCAAACCCGGCAAAGAAAACAGATATAGTGGCGAAAAATAGCTGTCATACAAGATAATCAACTGGACAAGGCGCACAAAGTGCGATATAATCTATCCGACTATGGGGCAAAGTCGGCGTTCGCCGGACTGCCTGTGGAAAAAAGATGAGGTGAGACAATGGCAAAAGCGTTCTTTGGCGGCGTTCATCCCAATGACATGAAGGCCGCAACCAATGAAAAGGCCATCGAGCAGCTTGCGCCGCCGAAGCAGGTCATCATCCCGATGTCCCAGCACTTTGGCGCACCCTGCACACCGACCGTGCAAAAGGGCGATCATGTCAAGATCGGCCAGAAGATCGGTGAGTTCAAGGGCCTTGGCGCTCCCATCCACGCGTCGGTTTCCGGCACGGTCGTCGCGGTGGAGCCGCGGCCATACTCGATGGGCGGCAATGTGATGTCCGTGGTGATCGACAACGATTTCCAGGACGAAATCAGCGAAGAGGTCGTGGCCCCGGCAAACCCGGATATGCTCAGCGTGGAGGAAATGATCGAGATCGTCAAAAATGCCGGTATCGTCGGTATGGGCGGCGCAACCTTCCCGACCCACGTCAAGATCGCCGGCGGCATCGGACAGGTGGACACGGTGATCATCAACGGCGCAGAGTGTGAGCCGTACATCACCGGCGACCATCGCGCCATGCTTGAGCGTCCCGAGCAGATCGTCGGCGGCTGCTGCTATCTCGCAAAGATGTTTGGCGTGGACAAGGTCATCATCGGCGTTGAGATGAACAAACAGAACGGCATTGATTCCCTCAACAGGACCATTGCCGAGAGGAAGGCCCCCGTCGTGGTGCAGCCGCTGCACACCCGCTATCCCCAGGGCGGCGAGAAGCAGCTCTGCCAGGCCATCACCGGCAAGCAGGTTCCGCCGGGAGGACTTCCCAGCGCCATCGGCTGCGCGGTGTTCAACATCAACTCGGTATGTTCGATCTATAAGGCCATGACCACCGGAATGCCCGTGGTGCGCAAGGTCGTGACCGTCTCCGGCTCCGGCGTGGTCGAGCCGAAGAACATCGAGTGTCCCATCGGCACTCCCGTCAGCGTCGTGCTGGACGCCTGCGGCGGTCTGAAGGACGGCACGTTCAAGCTCATCGCCGGCGGTCCGATGATGGGCATGGCGCAGTATACGACGGACATCTCCGTGACCAAGGGCATGGGCGCGCTGCTGGCATTTGCCGGTGACGAAAACAAGACCTCCGACAATCCGACCTGCATCCGCTGCGGCCGCTGCGTCGAGGCCTGCCCGATGCACCTTGAGCCTCTCTATTTATATATGTATGTGCAGAAGAAGCGCATCGACGAACTCAATGCCGCCAACATCATGGACTGCATGGAGTGCGGCGCCTGCGCGTACATCTGTCCGGGCCGACTGCATCTGACCCAGTCGTTTAAGGCGGGCAAGCAGATGGTCAAGGACGACGCCATGAAGAAAAAAGCCGCCGCGGAGGCCGAGAAGGCTGCCGCAGAGAAGAAAGGAGCGTGAGCGAACATGGATTATAAGGCGTTAAAGCTCATCGCTTCCTCGAACCCGCATATCCGCAACAACGAGGACACCCGCTCGATCATGCTCGACGTGATCATTGCCCTGTGTCCCGCGCTGGCGTGGTCGATTTACCGCTTCGGCTTCCGCGCGCTGCTCGCCGCGGCTGTGTCCGTCGGCTCCGCGATGTGCTGGGAGTGGCTGTATCGCAAGGCGCTCAAAAAGCCCCAGACGCTCGGTGATCTCAGTGCCGCCGTCACGGGTCTGCTGCTCTCGATGGTTTGCCCCGTGACGCTCCCGTACTGGATGCTGGTGCTGGGCAACTTCTTTGCGATCGTGGTCGTCAAGCAGCTCTACGGCGGCCTCGGCAAGAACTTTATGAACCCGGCTCTCGCGGGCCGTGCGGCGCTGGTGGCGTGCTATGCCTCCCAGATGACCAGTTGGATCGACCCGAACGCCGGCTGGGCGCCCCTGAATCTCCACGGCGCAGACGTGGTGACGGCGGCGACTCCGATGGCGATGATCGGCGAAGACTTTGCCGGTCTTACCGCCACCTACAGCGTGAGCGACATGTTCATCGGCTTCGTCGGCGGCTCTGCCGGTGAGATCTCCTCGATGATGCTGCTCATCGGCGGGCTGTATCTCATCTTCCGCAAGGTTATCTCCTGGCACATTCCTGTGGCGTACATCGGCAGCGTGGCGCTGCTCGCCCTGATCTTCCCCCATGGCAACGACCCCGTGCAGTACATGCTCTACAGCTTGTTCGGCGGCGGATTGATGCTCGGCGCGTTCTTTATGGCGACGGACTATGTTACGAGCCCCGTGACCAAGAAGGGCCAGCTCATCTTTGGCGTGGGCTGCGGTCTCATCACCGTGTTCATCCGCACGTTTGGCTCCTTCCCGGAGGGCGTGTGCTACTCCATCCTGCTGATGAACTGCACCGTGTGGATCATCGACAAGCACGTCAAGCCCACCCGGTTTGGTGTGGTAAAGGAGGCGGCGAAGAAATGAAGATCAACAGCAAGTTTATCATCAAGGTTGCCGGCACCCTGACCGCCATTTGCCTTGTGGTCGCGGCGTTGCTCGGCGGCGTGAACGCGATTACGGCGGATAAGATCGCGGCCATCAATCAGGCCAACACCGAAGCCTCCCTCAACGCGGTTTCCGCGGGTGCGGACGAGTTCGCTCCCATTGCGCTGACCGATGCCATGACCGCCACCGCGTCCGCCGCGGGCGCGAAGCTGACCGAGGCGTACACGGTCAAGTCCGCGGGTGAGGCCGTCGGCTATGCCTTCAAGGTTGTGGCCTCCGGCTCCCAGGGCAACATCGAGATGATCGTCGGCGTGGACGCGGACAACGCCGTGACCGGCGTGTCCATCGTCAATAACAAAGAGACCGCGGGCATCGGTTCCAAGGTCATGGAAAACAACGCGCTGCCCTCTGGTACCGGCGTGCTGGATCAGTTCATCGGCATGTCCGGCGCGGGCACGCTGACCGTGGGCAAGACGGTTGACGCCATCTCCGGCGCGACGGTCTCCTCCAAGGGCGTGACCAAGGGCGTGAACGCGGCGCTGGCCGTCGCGGAAGCGCTGGCTTGAGAAGGGAGGAAGGAACAGATATGAATTTCGGCAAACAATTCAAGGAAGGCCTTCTGACCAACAACCCCGTTACCGTGCAGTTGCTGGGCATGTGCTCGACGCTGGCCATCACCACCTCGATGGCGAACGGTATTGGCATGGGCCTCTCCGTTACCATTATCCTGACACTGGCAAATATCTTCATCGCGCTGCTGCGCAAGGTCATCCCCGACGAGGTGCGCATCGCGTGCTTCATCGTTGTGATCGCCGGCTTCGTCACTATGGTTGACCTGAGCCTGCAGGCGTTCTTCCCGGCGATTGCGAAGTCGCTCGGCGTGTTTATCCCGCTGATCGTCGTCAACTGCATCATCCTCGGCCGTGCCGAGGCATTCGCCAGCAAGAACACCGTCCTCGCCTCGGCGGTGGACGGCATCTGCCAGGGCATCGGCTACACCGCCGTGCTGCTGGTGCTGTGCTTCTTCCGCGAGCTGCTGGGCGCGGGCACGCTGTTCGGCGTGCAGATCATGCCCAAGAGCTACGTTCCGGCGGGCATCCTGGTGCTGCCGGTGGGCGGCTTCCTCTGCCTCGGCGCGCTGATTGCCGCGATGCAGTGGGGTCTCAAGAAGGCGGAAAAGAAGAACGCGAAGAAGGAGGGTGAACAGGCATGAAGATCACAACATTGCTCGCCATCTCCCTCGGCGCGATCCTGACCAACAACTTCATCTTCGCGCAATTCCTCGGCATCTGCCCGTTCCTCGGCGTGTCCAAGAAGTCGGATACCGCCATCGGCATGGGGTTGGCGGTGACTTTCGTCATGGGCCTTGCCTCCGCCATCACCTACGCGGTGAATCTGCTCCTCGTGGCGCTCGGCCTAGAGTTCATGCAGACCGTGGCGTTCATCCTCGTCATCGCGTCGCTGGTGCAGTTCATCGAGATGTTCCTCAAGAAGTCCATGCCGTCGCTGTATACGGCGCTGGGCGTCTACCTGCCGCTGATCACCACCAACTGCGCGGTGCTGGGCGTCGCGCTGCTGAACGTGCAGAACGAATACAACTTTATCGAGTCCGTGGTCTACGGCGTCACCGGCGGCCTCGGCTTCCTGCTGGCGATCTACCTGTTCGCAACGGTGCGTGAGCGCACGGAGTTCGCGGACTATCCCGAATCCTTTGAAGGCTTCCCCATCGCGCTGATCACCTCCGGCCTGCTGGCGCTTGCCTTCATGGGCTTCTCCGGCCTTCAGGTCTGGCCGATGTAAGGGAGGGTAACGAATATGACTATCGTATATGCTGTTTTGATCCTCGGCGTCATCGCCGTCATCTTCGGCCTTGTCCTCGCGTTTGCCGCGAAGGTGTTCGAGGTGGAGGTCGACCCGAGGCTCCCACAGATCCAAAGCGCCCTTGCCGGCGCGAACTGCGGCGGCTGCGGCTATCCCGGCTGCGCCGGCTGCGCCGAGGCGATTTTGAACGGCAAGGCGCCCGTCACCGCCTGCGCCCCCGCGGGCGCGGAGGGCGCGGCGAAGATCGCCGCCATCATGGGCGTCGAGGCCGATGCGGGCGAGAAGCAGGTCGCGCACGTCATCTGCAACGGCGGCGACAACTGCGTCAAGCGCTATGACTACGTCGGCACGCCCAGCTGCCTCGCCGCGACGAAGGTTGCCGCCGGCCCGACCGCGTGCCAGTTCGGTTGCCTCGGCTTTGGCGAGTGCGTGGCTGCCTGCCAGTTCGACGCCATCCACATCAACGATCACGGCGTTGCCGAGGTCGACAAGGAAAAGTGCACCAACTGCGGCGCCTGCCGCGAGGCGTGCCCGCGCCACATCATCGTTGAGGTGCCCTACAAGCAGAAGGTGTTCGTCAACTGCGCAAACAAGGATCGCGGCCCGGCCGTGACCAAGGTCTGTGCCAACTCCTGCATCGCCTGCGGTATGTGCGAGCGCACCTGCAAGAAGGACGCGATCCACGTCGTGAACAACGTCGCGGTGATTGACTACGCGAAGTGCGTCAACTGCGGCCTGTGCGCCAAGGCGTGCCCGAAGAACGCCATCGAGCCGATCCCGACCCCGGAGGAGAAGGAGAAGTTCAAGGCCGCGCAGAAGGCTGCCGCCGAGCGCGCCGCCGCCGCGAAGAAGGCCGCGGAGGAGAAGGCTGCCGCCGAGGGTGCGAACCCGTCCTGACACCGCCTTTTCTCTTTCCTCTTGCGGAAAGAGAAAACACGGTTTCAGACTTCCCCAAAAGAGAAAGACGCTGACGCGACTGCCGCGTGAGCGTCTTTTTTTCTGCGTGGTACGATGCGCTGTTTTCCTTATGTCGAATTGACTTCCCTCGATTGCCTGGTCACCGTTGCGCCAGCCGCTTCTCGCTTCCCGATGGTCGCGACAAGCGGGGCGCTGCCTCGAAATTCGCTCGCTTCATCCGCCACAGGCGGCGCTTCGCTCATTTCCACCGGGCGAGCCCCGCCGTGTGCGAGGAGGGTGAGTCCGTCGTTCGACGGCAAAGACTTGACAGTGCGCGGAGAATATGGTACGTTTTTGACGCCAAACACAAGTGAAATATCGTTACTAGAGTGAGTTTTTATTTCGGTAAAAACGCACCCCTTAATATTAGCGCACTCTGGTAGCGTTATTCACTTGTGTTTGGCGACGCATGGGGTCGCGTTTTTCGTGGCGTGACTTCGTGTCACGCCATTTTTTATTTTGGGGGACGGGTATGAAAACGGTGGACGAGTTATGGATGGACTTTGACGAGCAAAACCTCGCGCTGCACAACGCGCTGGACATGCTGTACGCGATGAGCGAAGCGGCAAAAAGCGACGACCTCGATCATAAGGCATTTGCAAACGCGCTGACGGTTCTTTATGACCATCTCAGCGAGATTGAAACACAATACAGTCAGCTCAACGAGACGTTGATCGCGCTGAAAACGTAAATTCCATCCCAAGCCCCGTGGCAGGCACCACTGCGCGAAGAAAGGTCGTGCCGGCGGGCAGCCGGCGCGTTGCACCGTCAATTCAGCTTACGAAAACAGCGTCCCGTACTACGGCAGGTATCTTCAAATCCCAAGAAACCTTCCCCAAAAGCCCTTTCTCTTCTACGGAAGTTTGAAACCATTTCTTCTTTCGGCAAGACGAAAGAAGAAACGGTTTCAAGAAACGTTCTTACGCCTGTTTCCGAATCAAAATAAACGGCGTACATTGATCGTCTTGTCCCGCAGGATTGTCGCGGATGATCTCGCAGAGCTGCTCGTCCGTGAGCGTCACATCGTCGCTCTTGCCGAGGATATCGCGGGTGAAATCATTGGCGTCGATGATCATGGTGGAGACGCCGGTCTTTTCCCGAATCTCGTTGCAGACGCCATTGGGATTCTTCGGCAGCGGGATGCCGAACTCACCGTAGACCGGGAACACGTCGGGGTAGAAGCCGTCCAGCCCGCGCACCTCGTCGCCGACCATGTCGTAAAAGATGCCTTTCTTGCCGATGAGCTTGCCGAAGCCCGCGCACACCGCCGCCCAAAAGACCTTGAACGCACCGCAGCGGTCAATGGCGAACTGCATCTTGTACACGTCGCCCACGCCGATGCCCGCGCTGTTGTGCTGGGTAGCGAAGCGGCTCAAAAACTTTGCGAGCCAGCTGATCTTCATATCCTTGCGATAGACTACGTTCTTCTGGCAGAGGGAGACGATCTTTTCGCTGATGGCGAGCAGGTCGCCCTCCTGCCACAGGGGCTTGACGTAGCGCTCCACCAGCTCGTTGTAGTCCTCGCCGATCTCGATGAAGTGGGTCTGGATTGCGCAGCGGTCGTAGCTGCCGGTGCCGGTGTCAATGGTGACGTTTTTCTTGTCGTTGGCGGTAAAATCCATATCAAATCTTCCTTCGTCATTAGTAGCGTGGTTATTTTACCACAAATTTGCAAAAAAGCTACTGTAAAATCAAATTACGCCAGAAAATCGGCGTACTGCTCCACGATCTCCTCGGCCTCCATGCACATCACCGCCCACTCCTCCGGCGCTGCGACGCCCTTGACCGCCGCCGTGCGAAATCCGGCGGCCTTGGCGTTTCGGAGCGCGTCAGAATGTCCGAGAAAGACCACGGTGTCCCGCAGCGAGGAGCGCAGGCGGCGCATCGCCTTTTCGTACATCTTCGCGTCGGATGCGGCGCAGCTTGCCTCCTGTGCGGTCAGGATGCCGCGGAAGTAGTCGGACAGCCCCGCGTCATGGAGCGCACGCTCCGCCTCCGTGCGGGGGAGCGCGGTGACGGCGTACATCCAGACGCCCTCCATCTTCAAGATGGACAGCACCTTGTCGACGCCCTCGTGGTTTAAGAGGGTGTCCTCAATGGAGAATATCGCGCTTTGCAGCCGCATATCGTGTCACAACCTTTCCCGACAAGCAGTATAAACGGCTTGCCGTTTCCTGTCAAATATGGTACACTGAACCATCATCTTTTATCCACAGAGGGAAGAAAAATGGAGTTTCTGCGTATTTTGGAAGCTGCCCGCACGCCGGCTGTCACGGCGTTTCTGGCGGCGATCACCTATCTGGGTGACGAGACGGTGTTCATGCTGCTCGCCATCACCGTGTTCTGGTGCGTCAGCAAGCGTCAGGGTTACTATGTGTTTGCCGTCGGCCTCGGCGGTACGGTCATGAACCAGTGGCTCAAGCTGATCTTCCGTGTCCCGCGGCCGTGGGTACTCGACCCGAGCTTTACCATCGTCGAATCCGCGCGCGCCGCGGCAACGGGGTACTCGTTCCCATCGGGCCACACGCAGAACATTGTCGGCACGCTGGGCTGCATCGCGGTCGCCAACAAACAGAAGTGGCTGCGCGTCGTTTGCTGTGTGTTCATCCTCCTCGTGCCGTTTTCCCGCATGTACCTGGGCGTGCACACCCCGCTGGACGTGGGCGTGTCCTTTGCGTGCGCCGTGGCGCTGGTCATCGCGCTGTGGCCGTGCTTTCGGGATGACGAACAGTTTGGCAAAACGGTCAAGGCGGTGCTCTGCGCCCTGCTGATCCTCTCCGTTTGCTTCGCGGTGTGGGTGAACGTGACCGCGTTCCCTGCGGACGTGGACGCGGAAAATCTGGAGCACGGCATGAAGAACGGCTGGACGCTGCTCGGCTGCGTGCTGGGGCTGATCGTGTCGTACTATGTGGACGAGAAGAAGCTGCACTTCGACACAAAAGCGCCTCTGGTGGGGCAGGCCTGCAAGCTGCTGCTGGGGCTGGCGTTTCTCGTCGGCATCCGCGCGGGGGTCAAGCCGGTGCTCAACGCTGTCACCGGCGGCGCGCTGTGGGCGAACGCCGTGCGCTACTTCTTCATGGTGGTGTTCGCTGGCTGCATTTGGCCGCTGACCTTCCCGTACTTCGCAAAGCTCGGCGCGAAAAAATGAACAGATATAAGGAAACCGCACCGGAAACGGTGCGGTTTCGTGCTATTTCAGCATCTTTTTGAGGTATTGCCCGGTGTAGGAGCCCTTGACCTTGGCGACCTCCTCCGGCGTGCCCTGCGCAACGATGGTGCCGCCGCCGCTGCCGCCCTCGGGGCCGAGGTCGATGATGTGGTCGGCGCACTTGATGACATCGAGGTTGTGCTCAATGACAAGCACCGTGTTGCCCGCGTCCACGAGGCGCTGCAGCACGCCCAGCAGCCGCCGCACGTCATCGGCGTGGAGGCCCGTCGTCGGCTCGTCGAGGATATAGATGGTGCGGCCGGTGGCGCGCTTGCTCAGCTCCGTCGCCAGTTTGACGCGCTGCGCCTCGCCGCCGGAGAGTGTCGTGGACGACTGGCCCAGCTTGATGTAACCGAGGCCCACGTCGTAGAGCGTGCGCAGCTTGTTTTCCAGCTTCGGCAGATCGCGGAAGAAGTCCAGCGCTTCCTCCACGGTCATGTCCAGCACGTCCGCGATGTTCTTGCCCTTGTAGCGCACCTCCAGCGTCTCGCGGTTGTAGCGCTTGCCGTGGCAGACCTCGCAGGGAACGTAGATATCGGGCAGGAAGTGCATCTCGATCTTGAGCTGTCCGTCGCCGGAGCAGGCTTCGCAGCGCCCGCCGCGCACGTTGAAGCTGAAACGCCCGTTGTTGTAGCCGCGCGCCTTGGCGTCGGGCGTGGAGGCGAACAGGTCGCGGATATCGTTGAACAGGTTGGTATACGTCGCGGGGTTGGAGCGCGGCGTGCGGCCGATGGGCGTCTGGTCGATGCAGATGACCTTGTCGAGGTGCTCCTCGCCCTCGATGGCGCGATGCCGTCCGGCATGGACCTTCATGCGGTTTAAGTCCGCACCCAGCTTTTTGTAGATGATCTCGTTTACCAGCGAGGATTTGCCGCTGCCCGATACGCCGGTGACGCAGGTGAACGTCCCCAGCGGAATGGTCACGTCGATCTCCCGCAGGTTGTTCTCCCGCGCACCGCGGACGGTCAGCGTCTTGCCGCTGCCGGTGCGCCGCTCCGAGGGCACGGCGATCTTCATCTTGCCGCTGAGATACTGCCCCGTCAACGAGTGGGGGTTCGCCATGACCTCCTCCGGTGTGCCCGCGGCCACGATGTTGCCGCCGTGGACGCCCGCGCCGGGGCCGACGTCAATGATATAATCGGCGGCGCGCATGGTGTCCTCGTCGTGCTCCACAACGATCAGCGTGTTGCCGAGGTCGCGGAGGCGGCGAAGCGTCGCGAGCAGCTTGTCGTTGTCCCGCTGGTGCAGTCCAATGCTCGGCTCGTCCAAAATATACAGCACGCCCATGAGGCTGGAGCCAATCTGCGTGGCGAGCCGGATGCGCTGCGCTTCGCCGCCTGAAAGCGACGCGCTGGCGCGGGAGAGTGTCAAATATTCCAGCCCGACTGATTGTAAAAATCCCAATCGACTCTTAATTTCCTTTAAAATCCGCTCTCCGATCAGTTCTTGCTGTCGACTTAGAGACAGATTTTCTATAAATTTTAAAGCATCTGTGACCGATTTATCGGTATAGTCCGAAACATTGAGTCCGCCAACAGTGACCGCGAGGGCTTCTTTGCGCAGTCGCTTGCCCTGACAGGCGGGGCAGGGGCACTGACTCATGACCTCCTCCAGCTCGGCGCGGACGCCTTCGCTCTGGGTCTCCTTGTAGCGGCGCTCCAGGTTGTTGATGACGCCCTCGAAGGGTTGATACAGCGTGCCCTTGCCGCGGGGTTGGTCGTATTGCAGCTCCAGCTTCTCGCCCTTCGTGCCGTAGAGCACCACGTCCATGACCTCATCGGACAGGCTTTCGATGGGGTCACGGAGGCTGAACTTGTACTTTTTGGCGAGCGCGTCGAAGTACATGCGGGAAATGCCGTCGCCGCGGACGTTGTTCCAGCCGGAGGCGGCAATCGCGCCGTCAAGGATGGAGAGAGAAGGGTTCGGGATCACAAGGTCGGGGTCGACGCGGAGCTGGAAACCGAGGCCGGTACACTCCGGGCAGGCGCCGAAGGGGTTGTTGAAAGAGAACATGCGCGGCGCCAACTCCTCAATGGAGGTGCCGCAGTCCTCGCAGGCGTAGTTCTGGGAGAATAAGATGTCCCGCTGCTCCTGAATGACGTTCACCAGCACCAGGCCGCCGGAGAGCCCCGCCGCGGTCTCGGCGGAGTCGGTGAGGCGATGCACCACGTCAGGCCGTAAGATAAGTCGATCGACAACGATCTCAATGTTGTGTTTTTGGTTCTTATTGAGCTTGATTTCCTCATCCAGCTCGTACATACTGCCGTCCACGCGCACGCGGACATAGCCGGACTTGCGAGCGTCCTCAAAGATTTTCGTATACTCGCCCTTGCGCCCGCGGATCACCGGCGCCATGACCTGGATGCGCGTGCCCTCGGGCATCGCCATGAGCTGGTCGATGATCTGGTCGATGGATTGCTGCTGGATCTCCTTGCCGCAGTTGGGGCAGTGGGGCGTACCGATCCGCGCCCAGAGAAGGCGCAGGTAGTCATAGATCTCCGTCACGGTGCCGACGGTCGAGCGCGGGTTCTGGGAGGTGGTTTTCTGGTCGATGGAGATGGCGGGGGACAAGCCGTCGATATAGTCCACGTCAGGCTTGTCCTTCTGACCGAGGAACATGCGCGCATAGGAGCTGAGGCTCTCAACGTACCGCCGCTGGCCCTCGGCGTAAATGGTATCGAACGCGAGCGAGGACTTGCCGGAGCCGGAAAGCCCGGTGACGACGGTCAGCGAGTCGCGCGGGATCTCGACGTCGATGTTCTTGAGGTTGTTCTCGCGGGCGCCTTTGACGTAAATTTTACTGTTCATGAGCGTATTTCCTTACTCTGAAATAATATCTGCAATGTCTGCGCCGAGAAGACCGATCAGTGCCTGCGGCGCGACTTCGATCTGCGCGCCGATCTTTCCGGCGCTGACGAACACGGTTTCGCAGCGTTCCACCGCGTTGTGGAACACCGTGGGGTACTGCTTCTTCATGCCCACCGGCGAGCAGCCGCCGCGGACGTAACCGGTCAGCCCCAGCAGTTCCTTGACCGCGATCAGCTCGATGGATTTCTCGCCCACGGCCCTTGCCGCTTTTTTCAGATCCAGTGATTCCGCCACGGGGATGCAGAATACGTAGAGCTGCTTGCTCGCGCCACGGGCAACGAGGGTCTTGTAGACGCGTTCGACGTTCTGGCCCAGCGTCTGCGCGATGTGCAGGCCGTACTCGCGATCGCCCAGCGGGCTTTCCGTTTCCTTGTACGCATGCGCCGTGTAGGGGATCTTTTTCTGCTCCAATATGCGCATGACGTTGGTCTTTTCTTCCTTATGCTTCGCCATGGTTGTCCTCCTTCAGCCATATTTCGCGGTTGCCGCATAAGCGGCGAGCAAAATGGTGATCACTGTGATTCCTTCTCCGCTTGCGAAGCGGGTGGAGAAAGAATTACGACGCCGCCGAGCACGCAGACGATGCCGAGCAGCACCCAGACGCTCAGCTTCTCGTGGAACAGTATCACGCCGTTGAGCGCGGCCACCACCGGCTCCACGTTCGCGATGATGGAGGCCTTGCCGCCCTCCACACCCTCCAGACCCTTGGTGTAAAAGAGGTACGGCAGCACCGTTGCCACCAGCACCAGCCCCGTTGCACCGGCGACACCGCTGGGCGTGGCGAGGACGGGGAGCAGCGCGGGCAGATCGAGGAACAGCAGCGAGCCGAGCCCCGCGAAAAAGAACGTCCAATAGATCATCGTGTAGGTGCCATACCGCGCGAGGCCGTAGTGGGCAAAGATCGTATAGGTCGCGTAGCAGAACGCCGACGCCACGCCGAACAGAAGCCCCTGGGGCGAACCTGTCAGCTCGCCGCCGACGATGCCGCTGACCAGCGCGCAGCCCAGCAGCGCCAGCAGCAGTGCCGCCACCTTGCGGCGCGTGATGGGAGAGTGCCACAGCGCCGCGCTCATCAGCACCACCATCGACGGTGCGAGATAGAGCAAAATCGCCGCCACCGCGAGCGAGCACTCCATCTGGCAGTTGAAGTAAACCCATGAGAGCGTCAGAATGCTCAAAAGCCCGCTGCCCATAAAGATGGGCAGATCGCGGGGCTTCACGCGGAACACGTCGCGGCGAAACACCGCGAATACCAGCGTCAGCAGCACGAAGCTGAAGAAGTTGCGCACGAACACACGGTTGTTCATGTCCGCGCCGGCGGACGCCAGCAGCCGGTTGAACACGCCGATGTAGCCCCAGCACACCGCACCGAGGATCACAAAGGCGTAGGAGAGATATTTTTTCATATCATTCGATCATGCGGCGCGGTTGCCCATAGGGTGAGCGCCGCGATCATTCCCCCTTCCGCAGCTCGATGATACGGTCGCGGAGGATCGCCGCGTACTCGAACTCCAGCATGCGGCTTGCCTCCTGCATTTCCTTTTCGAGCTTGCGAATCTGCTCGTCGCGCTCGCGCTCCGAGAGCTTCTTCTTGCCGCGGCGGCGGGCGGACTCCTCCTCCTTTTTGGAGATCTCCAGCACTTCGCGGATGTCCTTGCGGATGGTCTGCGGCACAATGCCGTGCGCCTTGTTGTAGGCGTCCTGAATCTCGCGGCGGCGCTCCGTCTCGTCGATGGCGTGCCGCATGGAGGGCGTAATGGTGTCGCCGTAGAGAACCACCAGCCCGTCGGCGTTGCGCGCCGCGCGGCCGATGGTCTGAATGAGACTGGTTTCGGAGCGCAAAAAACCCTCCTTGTCCGCGTCAAGGATCGCGACCATTGAGACTTCCGGCAGGTCAAGACCCTCGCGCAGCAGGTTGATGCCCACAAGCACGTCGAATTCGCCGAGGCGCAGGTCGCGGATCAGCTCCATGCGCTCGATGGTCTCCACGTCCGCGTGCATGTAGCGCACCTTGACGCCGACGCCCTTGAGGTATTCGGTCAGATCTTCCGCCATCTTCTTCGTGAGCGTTGTCACCAATACGCGCTCGTCCCGCTCAGCACGGGCGTTGATCTCCGCGAGCAGGTCGTCGATCTGTCCCTCTACGGGACGCACCTCCACACGGGGGTCGAGCAGTCCGGTGGGGCGGATCACCTGTTCTACGACCTGCCCCGCGCGGTCGCGCTCGTAGTCGCCGGGCGTGGCGGAGACGTAGATGCGCTGGTGGACGCGCTGCTCAAACTCCTCGAACTTGAGCGGGCGGTTGTCGAACGCGCAGGGCAGGCGGAAGCCGTACTCGACGAGGCTGTTTTTGCGCGCGCGGTCGCCATTGTACATGGCGTGTACCTGCGGCAGTGTGACGTGGCTCTCATCCACGAACAGCAAAAAGTCTTTGGGGAAATAGTCGATCAGCGTCATGGGCGGAGAGCCGACCGGGCGGCCGCCGATGACGCGGGAGTAGTTTTCGATGCCGGTGCAGTAGCCCAGCTCGCGCATCATCTCGATGTCGTAGCGCGTGCGTTGGTGGATGCGCTGCTCCTCGATCGCCTTGCCGCAGTCGCGGAAGTACGCTTCGCGCTCCTGCAGCTCCGCCTCGATCTCGACGATGGCGCGCTCCATCTTGTCCTTCGTCGTGACGTAGTGGGACGCGGGATAGATGACCGTGTGGTTCAGCAGCCGCAGCTGCTGACCCGTGGTAGGCTGGAACTCGGAAATGCGGTCGATCTCATCGCCGAAGAACTCCACCCGCACCGCGCGGTCGCGGTAGTAGGCGGGGTAGATCTCCACCGTGTCACCGCGCACGCGGAAGCGGTTGCGCTCAAACGCAACGTCATTGCGCTCGTAGCGATCCTCGATCAACCGCCGCAGCAGCTCGTCCCGATCCAGCGTCTGTCCCGGGCGCATGGAGATCATCAGCTTGGCGAAGTCGTCCGGCTCGCCGAGACCGTAGATGCAGCTCACCGACGATACCACGATCACGTCCCGCCGCTCCAGCAGCGCGCAGGTGGCGGAGAGCCGCAGCCGGTCGATCTCATCGTTGGTCGAGGCGTCCTTGGCGATATAGGTGTCGGTGTGGGGAATGTACGCCTCGGGCTGATAATAATCATAGTAGGAGACGAAGTACTCCACCGCGTTTTCTGGGAAGAACTCCTTGAACTCGGCGCACAGCTGCGCCGCCAGCGTCTTGTTGTGCGCCAGCACCAGCGTGGGACGGTTGATCTTCTCGATAACGCTCGCCATCGTGAACGTTTTGCCGGAGCCGGTAACGCCGAGCAGCACCTGCTCGTCAAGCCCCATATTGACGCCGTTTACCAGCTTTTCAATGGCCTCCGGCTGGTCGCCGGTGGGCTGGAATGGCGCGTGCAGTTTGAAATCCATGAAAGCCTCCTAGATAGGGGGAAGTAGTCCGTTTTCGCGGATGGACACAAAGTCACCGTCGGCCACAATAATATGATCCAGCAGCTTAATGTCAACCGTACGAAGCGCATCGTAAACCGCCAGTGTCGTCGCGTTATCATCCGGCGAGGGCAAGGCGACGCCGCTGGGATGGTTGTGGGAGAGCACCACGGCGCTGGCGCCGCACTTGAGCGCGTTTTCCACAATGACGCGGATGTTGACGCTCACCGCATCCACGCTGCCGTCGGCGACTTTGGCGCAGCGCAGCAGCTTGCCCTTGGCGTCGAGACACGCCTCGTAGAGCCGCTCCTCGCGCATGCCAAAGAAGAAATCCACAAAGTATTCGCCGGCGGCCCGGGTCGTGCCGATGATAACCGGCGTCTTTGACGCTGTGGTGCGGGAGCGGCGTACCAGCGGGAGGATGAGGCTCAAAAGCGTCGCCGCGTTTTCGCCCACGCCCTCTACCGTTTCCAGATCCTCCGGCGGCGCGGAGAGCACGCCGTCCAGCGAGCCGAAGCGATCGAGCAGCAAATGGGCGATGCGATTGGTGTCCACGCGGGGGATGGCGTAAAAGAGCAGCAGCTCCAGCACCTCGTGATCGGCAAAGGCGTCCAGCCCGTGAACGCGGAACTGTTCCTTTTTCCGGGCGCGGTGTCCGTCGTGTATCGCCATGGCGCGACCTCCTCTCCGGCGGAAATAACACTTTATTTTACCATTTATCAAACGCTTGTACAAGTTCTTTTTCAGATTCCAAAAGAAAACTCTTTACAAATTTGGAAAGGGATGGTACAATTTGCAAACGATTTGCAAATTCGGTTTGAAAGGCGGTGGGACGAGCGTGAAATCATGGCATAAGCGATTGCTGTGCGCCCTGCTGTGCGCGGCGCTGCTGACTGGCTGTGCTGCGCCCGTTGCGACAGAGCCGGAGGATGGACGGCTGCGGATCGTCACCACGCTGTTTCCGTACTACGACTTTGCCCGCGCCATCGTGGGCGATCGGGCGGAGGTGACGCTGCTGCTGTCCCCGGGGCGGGAGGCCCACAGCTTTGAGCCTACGCCGCTGGACGCGGTGACCATCTCCCGTGCCGATGTGTTGATCTACAACGGCGGCGAGAGCGAGGAATGGGTCGATGATATGCTTGACGCGGCGGGAGAACATATTGGAACGATCTTAAACATGATGGAATATATTGACGCGCTGGAAGAGGAATTTGTGGAGGGCATGCAGGGCGCGGAGGCCGGAGAACACGACCATGAGCACGGCGCAAACCCGCAGGAACACAGCGATGACGCGGACGGCGACGAAATCGAGTATGACGAGCACATTTGGACGTCACCCGTCAACGCAGCGACCCTCTGCGGGGCAATTTGCGATGCTCTGTGCAAGGTTGACAAAGAAAACAGTTTGGTTTACCAAGAGAATTGTGCCGCGTACACGGCGCGGTTGAACGAGCTGGACGCGCGGTTCCGGGCGCTGCGGGCAAGCGCGGTGCGGGACCTGATCGTGTTTGCTGACCGGATGCCGCTGCTGTACTTCTGCGAAGCATACGACCTGCGGTATCGCGCGGCGTTCCACGGCTGCTCCACTGATACTGAGCCAAGCCTTGCGACGCTCAAGTATCTCATTGACAAGGTGGCGGAGGAGCGCATTCCGGTGGTATATACCGTCGACCTCGACAGCCGAAAGATCGCCGAGGTGGTGGCGGAAACTACCGGCGCGGGGATCGAGACGCTATACTCGCTGCAAACTGTCTCCCGGGCGGACTTCGACGCGGGAGAGACCTATGTGACCATGATGGAGCGTAACCTGAAAGCATTGGAAAGGGGGCTGACGTGATGGAAGAGAAGATTTTGCTGGCCTGTCATGACGTGAGCCTGGGCTACGAGCGCAAGCCGCTGCTGGAGCACTTGGATTTTACGGTGTATCGCGGGGACTATGTGGCGGTGCTGGGCGAGAACGGCTCCGGCAAGTCCACGCTTTTAAAGAGCCTGCTGGGGCTGACGCCGCCGCTGGCGGGACGCATCGACCGCAGTGCGCAGAAGGCGGGGCAGCTGGGGTATCTCCCGCAGCAGACGCCCGCGCAGCGGGACTTTCCCGCCACGGCGGAGGAGGTCGTGCTGTCGGGCTTCCTGAACCGCCGGGGTTTTCGCATTGCCTATACCGGCAAGGAGCGCACCGCGGCGCTGATGCACATGGGCAAGCTGGGGGTTCTGGAGCTGAAGGACAAGTGCTACCGCGAGCTTTCCGGCGGGCAGCAGCAGCGGGTGCTGCTCTGCCGCGCGCTGTGCGCTGCCAACGAGCTGCTCATCCTCGATGAGCCGGTGACGGGGCTGGATCCTGCCGCGTCGCAGGATCTCTACAAGACGCTGCGTTACCTGCATGAGCGGGAGAACATGGCGATCCTGATGGTGACCCACGATGTATCCGCTGCGCTCCGTGAGGCGAAGACGATCCTGCACATCGGACAAAAGCGCTGGTTTTACGGCACGACGGAGGAGTATCTGCGGGACGAGAGCGGAAGGAGGTTCGGGACGCGATGAGCCTTTTATTATCCATGCTGGCCTATCCGTTTATCGTGCGGGCGTTCGTGGTCGGCGCGCTGGTGTCGCTGTGTGCGGCGCTGCTGGGTGTGCCGCTGGTGCTCAAGCGCTACTCCATGATCGGCGACGGACTCTCCCACGTCAGCTTCGGCGCGCTCGCCGTGGCGCTGGCCTGCGGATTTGCGCCGCTGTGGTTCTCAATCCCGGTGGTGATGCTTGCGGCGTTCTTCCTGCTGCGCATTGCCGAAAGCTCCCGTGTCAGCGCGGACGCCGCGATCGCGGTGCTCTCTGCCTCGGCGCTCGCCATCGGCGTCATCATCACGTCGCTGACCACCGGCATGACCACCGATGTCGACAGCTATATGTTCGGCAGCATCCTCGCCATGTCCCGCTCCGATGTGGTGCTGAGCGTCACGCTGGCGATCGCGGTGCTGGTGCTGTTCGTGGTGTTCTATCATCCACTGTTCGCCGTCACGTTCGACGAGAGCTTTTCCCGCGCCACCGGCATGAAGGTGGGGACGTACAAGACCCTGCTCTCGCTGCTCACAGCGCTGACCGTGGTGCTCGGCATGCGCATGATGGGCGCGATGCTGATTTCGTCGCTGGTGATTTTTCCGGCGCTTTCCGCCATGCGCGTGTTCAAGCGGTTCCGCTCCGTGGTGATCTTTGCGGGTGTGCTGGCGGTGATCTGCTTCTGCGTGGGACTGATCGGTTCGTATCTGCTCTCCACGCCCGTTGGCGCGACCGTGGTGGTCTGCGACCTCGCGGCCTTCCTCGCCTGTGCTGCGCTCGGCCGCGCACGCTGAATCACAGAAAAAGCCCTCCCGCATCGCGGGAGGGCTTTTTAAAGAGATCAAGGCAGGTAATTGAGCGGGTTGACGAGCGTGCCGTTCCGCTCCACGCCGAAGTGGCAGTGCGCGCCGCTGGCGACGCCGGAGCTTCCCACATAAGCAATGGCCTGGCCCTTGTAGACGTGCTGCCCCGCGGAGCAGGCAAAGGAACTGCAATGCTCATAGAAGGTGCGGTAGCCGTTGCCGTGGTTGATGATGACGGTGTAGCCCATCGCGCCCTTGTAGCCCGTGAACTCCACGGTGCCGCCGTCGGCCGCGACGATGGTCGCGCCGTAAGCGCAGGCGATGTCGATGCCCTGATGGTAGGTGGACGCGCCGCGGATGCCGGTGTTGCGGTAGCCAAAGTACGAGGTGAGGCGCCCGGAGCAGGGCCAGCGGAAGCTGCCCGTGGGCATCCAGCTGGGACGTTCCTTGGTGCCGCGCGCGCGGGTTTCCGTCAGAGGGGTGGTCAGCATGACCTTGGAAATGATCGTACGCTCGGTCTCAATGCCGTTGACGTATACCACGTCCGCCACAATGTCCGCCGTGCCGTACTGGCCCTTTTTGATGACACGGGTGTCGCCCTGGTACATGTTGGGATCGTCCACATAGTTCACGTCGTAGTCCACGTCGTCGCGGTAGTTCTGGCGCTCGGTGATCTTGACGGTCAGGTAGGGGACTTCCTTGCTCAGCACCAGCTCGTCGCCGATGTTGATGCGGTTGATATTGTAACCGGGGTTGAGGGCCAGCAGCTCGTCGTTGGACATTCCGTGTTCCATGGCGATCTTGCCCCAGGTGTCATACTTCTGAACGGTGTAGGTTGTCTCGCCGACCTTGGTGCTGTTGATCTTCTCGGCAATGTAGCCGAGGTTCACCAGACTGTCGGTGGGGACGTAGCCCTCGCTGATGCGAACGTCCTCCACAAAGTCCACGGACAGCGTGTCGTTGGATACGCCGATCTGCTTGACCTGATCAATCAACGCCTCCAGCGCGCCCTTGTAGGGCGTGGAGCCCACCAGCTCGTCGTCGATATAGAGCGAGTAACCGTAGGTGACGAGGCCAACCTCGTCCGTCAGCTCCTTCTCCAGATTCGCGACCTCACCCAGCTCGCTGCGGCGCACAAGGCTGCTGGTGTACTGGAGCGCGTCGTCGGAAAAGGCGAAGGCGCTGCCCAGCGTCTCGGTGGTCAGCTCCTCCACGCTCGCGGCGATGCGCCGCGCCTGTGCGGCGTCGCCCACGACCTCCAGCGTCTCACCGTTGTAGCTCACAGCGGTGCCGGTGGTGTAAAGCGAGAAAAAGGCGGCCACAGAGGCAAACACCAGCGCCACGGCGACAAAGGCCAGCGGACGCAGGCGAGTGCGCCGCGTGGCGTGTACTGTGGCAACGCGGATGTGCTTGCCGCGGCGGCGGATGAACGTCTCCCGGAGCATCGAGCGCCACATGGGAATCAGCCCCGGGATCAGCAGCAACAGCTGGATCAGGCGGCGGTCGGACTCCGGGAAATTGCCCGCCTTGTGTTCGCGGCGCAGCGTGCGCAGCCGCGGGCCGATGCGCCGCAGCCGCGCCCAGCACAGATCCGGCAGCGCGCCAATCCAGGCGAGAATTTCTGCGAGAAGCTCAGCAAGCGTGATCGGCTGCTTGATGGGTTTCTTGCCGGATTGCTGCTTGCGGACCTTCGCGTTTCGATTCTTGCTCTTTTTTTTATTACGATGATCGGGTGTTGACATGAACCATAACCTCAATCATAGGATTTCCCAAAATGGTTACAAATTGTAACATATGTCATGATACATTTTTTTCCTGTCCCCGTCAAGCCAAAAATATGGCTAAACGTGAACAAAATGTGAATTATTTCAAGCCTTTTCCCAGATTTTGGGAAAAGAGGCTGAGGGAACCACCACATGTTCCGCTTTTGCACAAAAGGTAGAAAATGAAAAAATTTGGTTCGGACGGTTGAGCATAGAGGAAAAATCATGTATCATATATGCGCAAAATCTTGCCGCGATTCACGGCATTTAGGAGGAAAACGCATTATGTTTGGTTTTGGCGAAATGATCAAGGGCCTGAAGGCCAACCCCAAGAGCATCGTCTTCACCGAGGGTACCGACGCCCGCATTCTGGAAGCGAGCGCCCGTCTGCTGTCCGGTACCTTCCTCAAGCCCATCCTCATCGGCAAGGAGAACGAGGTCTTTGAGGCGGCGGAAGAGGCCGGCTTCAACATCCGCGGCGCGGAGATCGTCGATCCCGCCAGCTATCCCAAGATGGATGAAATGGTCAAGAAGATGGTCGAGCTGCGCAAGGGCAAGATGACCGAGGAGCAGTGCCGTGAGGCGCTGAGCCACGCCAACTACTTCGGCACCATGCTCGTCGCTATGGGCGAGGCGGACTGCCTGCTCGGCGGCGCCACCTACTCCACCGCGGACACCGTGCGTCCCGCGCTCCAGCTGGTCAAGACCAAGCCGGGCAACAAGATCGTCTCCTCCTGCTTCATTATGGTTCGTGAGCGCGCTACCGGCGAGAACGAAGTCCTCGCCATGGCGGACTGCGCCATCAACATCGATCCCACCGAGGACGACCTCGTGGAGATCGCCACCGAGACCGTCAAGTGCGGTCGCGTGTTCGGCATTGATCCGCGCGTTGCGTTCCTGAGCTACTCCACCAAGGGCAGCGGCAAGGGCGAGACCGTGGACAAGATGCGCAACGCCTGCGCCAAGGCCCAGGCCGCCATGCCCGACGTGCCGGTGGACGGCGAAATGCAGTTTGACGCCGCGACCTCTCCGGTTGTCGCCCGCACCAAGCACCTCGACGGCGGCGTCGGCGGTAAGGCGAACGTGTTCGTGTTCCCCGACATCAACGCCGGCAACATCGGCTACAAGATCGCGCAGCGTCTCGGCGGCTTCGATGCCTACGGCCCGATCCTGCTCGGCCTCAACGCGCCGATCAACGACCTTTCCCGCGGCTGCAACGGCCAGGAGGTCTACTCCATGGCGATCATCACGGCGTCTCTCGCGTAATTCAGAAAAGGAAAGAGGCTCTTTGAGCCTCTTTTTCCCTTGCAATCGAGCAAACTTGTGATACAATATTCCAGTCTGAGATATACCAATCGTTCCAAACATTTTAACTGTAAAGGAGAAGAATCATGGCTATCGTAACGACAACCGAAATGTTCAAGAAGGCGTACAACGGCGGTTACGCCATCGGCGCGTTCAACGTCAACAACATGGAGATCATCCAGGGCATCACCGAGGCCGCCATCGACCTCAAGGCCCCCCTGATCCTTCAGGTTTCCAAGGGCGCGCGCAGCTATGCCAAGCACGTCTACCTCATGAAGCTCATTGAGGCGGCGGTGCAGGATGCCGAGCAGACCGCGGGCTTTGATCTGCCCATCGCAGTCCATCTCGACCACGGCGACAGCTTCGAGCTGTGCAAGAGCTGCATCGACGGCGGCTTCACCTCCGTTATGATCGACAAGAGCGGTCTGCCCATCGAGGAGAACATCAAGATCACCCGTCAGGTCGTCGAGTATGCCCATGACCACGGCGTCGTTGTCGAGGCCGAGCTGGGCACGCTGGCCGGCGTCGAGGACGAGGTCAATGTTTCCGCTGAGGATTCCTCCTACACCAAGCCCGAGGACGTGCAGCACTTCGTTGAGGAGACCGGCTGCGACTCCCTCGCCATCGCCATCGGCACCAGCCACGGCGCTTACAAGTTCACGGCTGCCCAGTGCACCCGCGATGCCAACGGCAAGCTGGTTCCGCCCCCGCTGCGCTTCGACATTCTCGAAGAGGTCGCCAAGCGCCTGCCCGGCTTCCCCATCGTGCTCCACGGCTCTTCCAGCGTCCCGCAGGAGTTCGTCGACAAGATCAACAAGTACGGCGGCAAGATGCCCGACGCCGTCGGTATCCCCGAAGAGCAGCTCCGCAAGGCGGCTGAGATGGCGGTGTGCAAGATCAACATCGACTCCGACCTGCGCCTCGCGCTGACGGCTTGCATCCGCGAGCACTTCGCCGAGCATCCCGATCACTTCGACCCGCGCCAGTACCTCAAGCCCGGCCGCGAGGCCATCAAGGCCATGGTCGAGCACAAGATCAAGGACGTGCTGGGCTGCGATAATAAGGCCTGATAAGGAGAGACAACAATGGCTGAACTGAAAGGCGCATGCATCATCGGGCAGTCCGGCGGCCCGACCTCCGTCATCAACGCCAGCGCGTACGGCGTCATCCGCACCGCGCTCGATAACCCCAACATCACCGGCGTCTACGGCGCCGAGCACGGCATCGTCGGCGTGCTGAACGATCGCCTCTTTGACATGAGCAAGGAGGATCCCAAGGAACTGGAGCTGCTCAAGTACACCCCGTCCTCCGCCCTCGGCTCCTGCCGCTACAAGATGAAGGACCCGGATGTGGACGACACCGACTACAAGCGCATCCTTGAGGTGTTCAAAAAGCACGACGTCCGCTATTTCTTCTACAACGGCGGCAACGACTCCATGGACACCTGCAACAAGATCTCCAAGTATATGCAGAAGGTCGGCTATGACTGCCGTGTCATGGGCGTGCCCAAGACCATCGACAACGACCTGTTCGGCACCGACCACTGCCCGGGCTTTGCCTCCGCCGCAAAGTACATCGCGACGAGCTGCATGGAAGTCTGGCACGACGCGCGTGTGTACGACAAGGGCATGGTCTGCATCATCGAGATCATGGGCCGTCACGCCGGCTGGCTGACCGCCGCCTCCGTCCTCGCCTGTGAGTACGGCGCGGGTCCCGACCTCATCTATGTCCCCGAGGTCGACTTCGACATGGACAAGTTCCTCGCCGACGTGGAGCGCATCTACAAGGAGAAGGGCAACGTCATGGTCGCCGTCTCCGAGGGCATCCACTACGCCGACGGCAGCTTCGTGTCCGAGGCCAAGACCAGCGCCACCGACGGCTTCGGCCACGCGCAGCTGGGCGGGCTCGCGGCGCTTCTGGCGAACGTGGTCAAGGAGCGCACCGGCGCCAAGGTGCGCGGCATTGAGCTGAGCCTGCTCCAGCGCTGCGGCGCGCACCTCGCCTCTCAGACCGACATTGAGGAGAGTTTCATGGCCGGCAAGGCGGCGGTGGAGAATGCCGTTGCGGGCATCACCGACAAGATGGTCGCCTTCGAGCGCGCCACCGAGAACGGTCACTATGTCTGCAAGACCAAGCTGCTCAACCTCACCGATGTGGCGAACTTCGAGAAGAAGGTGCCGCTGGAGTGGATCAACGACGAGCACAACGGCATCAAGCATGAGTTCGTCGACTATGCGCTGCCCCTGATCCAAGGCGAGACGAAGATGGTCAAGGAGGATTCCCTCCCGCGCTTCGCCAAGCTCAAGAAGGTCATCGCGGAGTAAGAACAATGGAAAAAATTCCCGCTCACAAGAGCGGGAATTTTTTGTCTCAATACTTATCCACAAACAGTCCGTCGATCAGCGAAGCCAGCGTCCAGAGGCCGAGGAAGGCGAGCAGTGAAAATGGGGTAAACTGCGTGTACGCCGCCACGAAGCTCAGGTAGAAGCCCAGCAGCGCGCCGCTGACGGACGCGAGGAGCGACAGTACGTTGCCGATGCGCACCGCGCGGCAGAGGCGCTTGCTGCCCACCGCCAGCTCCGCGTAAGGCATCAGCCCCTCGCGATAGATCAGCGCGCAGGGCTGGGAGCCGTCCTTTTCGGAGAGCGCGAGGCGCGTGGAGAGCTGGGGATAGACCGCGTGCGCATCGGTGCCGAATTTGCGCTTGAGAAGCGCCGGGGTAATATTGCCATCGCGCACCGCCAGCACCGGCGTAATGTGTGCGCGGTGCAGGGCATGGAGCGCCCAGTCCACGTTCTCCGCCGCCATATACTTGACCGCGAACACCGCGATGAGCACGTTGTCGACCACGAGGAACATGCCGGTTTGCAGCTTCATGCCGTGGGGGAGCGAGACGCCCATCTTGCGGCAGAAGCTCGCCGTACCGAAGAGCACGGACTCGCCGTGGATCGTGCCGCCGACGCCGCCCTCTTCATAGAAATTAAGGTCGGACAGCGGCTCAGGATGCCCACCCTCCTGCTCGAGCAGGTTGTCGAACAAGCGGGAGATGCCGGTTTCCGAGGCGTGGGCCATGGTGGCGGCGTAGGAGATGACCTTGCCGCTTTCCTCGCCGAAAATCTTGAGGCCACCCAGCGTCACCGTTCCCGGCGGAAACAGGTCGCTGTCGGTCAGGATCAGACAGTTGCTGCGGCGCATCACGTCCGCACCGCGCCAGCCTGCCAGCGCGCTGCCGCACTTGGTGAATCGGCTCGTCAGCCGGCGCAGGGGCAGGGGATAGATCAGGGGGAACGCCAGCGCGTTTGCGCCTGCGAGCACTGCCGAAAGATTCCAGAAGTAGAGCAGGCCCTGCTTGATCTCCACAGTGGAGAGGATCGAGAACACCAGCACGCCGATGAGGATCACCGGCAGCACGATGGTCTGCCAGCGGCCGGCGATGTCCTCGCGCTGGGCGGTGACGGTAAAGCCGTCCACGCTGCCCCGGCGCTTTGCCGCGCCGCCGGCGGTGGTGGTGACGATGTAGGGCGGGTCGCCGATGGCGGCGACGCGGAAGGAGTCGTAGAGCGCCTTAAAGAGCAGCGAGCGCCCGTAGAGCGCACAGGTCATGGACAGCGCCGCAATGGAGTGCAGCGGCAGCGCGAGGGAAGCGGCGCGCTCATCCGAGAGAAACGCGACGGCGGTGTCGCCCAGCGCGGCGAGGCACAACAGCGCCGTCAGCAGCTCGTAAGTGATCTTGAGGGAGGCCAGCTTTTCCACCGCGTAGAAGAACACCTCGCGTCCCAGCACGCAGACCAGCGCCAGCGCGACAAAATAGGGAAATGTGTTCAGCAGCCGCTCCTCGCCGTACAGCTCCGGCATCCAGCCGAAGTGCGCGAGCGCCTGCGGAAGCCACATCACGATGGTAATGAGCGCGGAGAAGCGCGTGACCTGCTTGGCGTTCTGCATTGCCGCGCGGTAGTCCGCAAGCGTATCGGTGATGGGCGGTTCCGGCTCGTCTGCTTCCTCGGTTTCCTCTTCCTGTCGGGGCTTTGCCGGCGGTATGTCGTACAGCTTCTCCGTCTCCACGAGCTTTTTTCGGGAGAACAGGCCGTGGCGCTTGGGCTGCTCCGGCAGCACCGGTTCGGACTTTTGCTCCTCCAGGACCTCCTGCACCGTGCGCTCCAGTACCTGCTGGAGGCTGTAGCTCTGAGGCGTGTCGAGAGCGGGAACAATGCCGTCCGGCATACCGTTCCCGGAGTCCGGCTCCTCCGGCGCTTCGCCCTCGTCGTCCTGCACCAGATCGCCAAGCTCCGGCACAATGGATACAGCGGGCTTCGGCGCGGAGAAATCCACGTCCGGCACACGCTGCTCGCCGCCGAACTCGGCGAGGATGCTCTCGAGCGTGAACTCGTAGTCCTCATCCGCGACGCGGGAGGCGTCATCGAGCAGCATCTTGCTCTCGTCCAGCGTTTGTTCAAAATTCAGGTTATGTTGATCCATAGATGATGATTCCTTCAGATGTAATTTGGCCGCATCCACCGTTGCGTCAGCCGACGCCCGCTTCCTGCTGGTTGCGCCCGTCGGGACGCTGATTCGCTCGCTTGATCCGCCACAGGCGGCGCTTCGTTCATTTCCGCTGCCGAACAGCCTCATATAATAAGATTGCCGCGGCGTTGCTGGCGTTGAGCGACTGGATGCGCCCCTTGAGCGGGATGCTCACAAGGAAATCGCAGCAGCTTCTCACAAGACGGCCCATGCCGTCTCCCTCGCTGCCGATGACGATGGCGGCAGGGCCTTTGAGATCGGCGTCGTAGAGCGTCTTGTCGCCGTCGGCGGCGGTGCCGAAGATCCACACGCCGGCCTTTTGCAGCTCCTTGAGGGTCGCGGGCAGGTTCGCCACACGCGCCACCGGCATCCAGCTTGCCGCGCCCGCGCTGGTCTTGCCCACGATGGCGGTCAGCCCCGCGCTGCGGCGCTTGGGGATGATGACGCCGTGCGCTCCCGCGCACTCTGCGGTGCGGATGATCGCGCCGAGGTTGTGGGGGTCGCTGATTTCATCGCAGACGATCAGCAGCGGCGGCTCGCCCTTTTCCTGCGCGGCGGCGAGAATGTCTGCCACCGTGGCGTACTCCCGCACGGCGGAGAGGGCGATCACACCCTGATGCGCCTTTGTGCGGCTCATGAAGTCCAGCTTGCGGCGGTCGGCCTCGACGACCACCACGCCCGCGGCGCGGGCGGTGGACGCGATATGGCCCAGCGTCTTGTCGGTCTCGCCCTTGGCGAGATAGATCTTGTCAATGGCAGTTCCGGCGCGCAGCGCCTCGATGACCGCGTTGCGGCCCTCGATCAGACCATCGGCGTCCTCGTATCCGGCGGATTCCCGGCGCTCGTCGGATTCGCGGCGGGATTTCTTATTGTATGGCATATCGTGATTCCTTTCGGACAAAATTCTACATTTATAGTCTAGCATAAAATCCGGGGAAGATAAAGGGGAAAATGCCGCAAAAATTCACCGAAAATTCATAGCCGCTCCCTTGTGAAAGCAAAATCATTGTGTTAAGATAGGCGTCAATGTGAATCAATAGCGCTATGGCGCGAAAGGTGGGCAAAACCTGTGGATAACAACAATCAGAACCGCAACGACAAAAACCGCGGCAGTTCGACCCGAGGCGTGATCTCGCTGGTGATCTGGGCGCTGGTGCTGACGTTCGGCTTCAACTACATCAGTTCCATGATGAATCAACAGCGCGAGGCGGCGACCTCCCACGAGATCGCCTACAGCGAGCTGCAGGAGCTGGTGCGCAGCGGGAAGATCGACTCCGTGGAGATCAAAAACGGCGTCTACACCATCACGCCGGCAGAGGGCTACGTCTACACCGACGCCGACGGCAAGGCGTACGACGAGAACTATACGCTCTTCACCACGATCATCGTGGAGGGCGAGGCGGATATGCTCCGGCTGTTCGACGAGTACGGCGTGAGCCACACCGCGCCCTATGAGCCGCCGGTGTCGATGTTCACGCAGGTGATGATCACCTATATCGTGCCGACGGTGCTGATGGTGGCGCTGTTCATGCTGATGATGCGGCTCATGACCCGCAGGGGCGGCTTTGGCGGCATCGGCGGCATCGGCTCCGTGGGCAAGGCGAACGCCAAGGTCTACATGGAGCGCAAGACCGGCGTCACCTTCGCGGACGTGGCAGGCCAGGACGAGGCGAAGGAGTCGCTGGTCGAGATCATCGACTTTTTGCACAATCCCGAAAAGTACACCGCCATCGGCGCGAAGATCCCCAAGGGCGCGCTGCTGGTCGGCTCGCCCGGTACCGGCAAGACGCTGCTGGCGAAAGCCGTCGCCGGTGAGGCGAACGTGCCGTTCTTCTCCATCTCCGGCTCCGACTTTGTGGAGATGTTCGTCGGCGTGGGCGCAAGCCGCGTCCGCGACCTGTTCTCCGAGGCGGCGAAGGTCGCGCCGTGCATCATCTTCATCGACGAGATCGACACCATCGGCAAATCCCGCGACGGCGGGCGCTACAGCGGCGGCAACGACGAGCGCGAGCAGACGCTCAACCAGCTCCTCGCCGAAATGGACGGCTTCGACCCCACCAAGGGCGTCATCGTCCTCGCCGCCACCAACCGTCCCGAGGTGCTGGATAAGGCGCTGCTGCGCCCCGGCCGCTTTGACCGGCGCATTACCATCGACAAGCCGAATCTCGCCGGGCGTCTCGAAACGCTCAAGGTGCACACCCGCAACATCAAGCTCGCCGAGGACGTGGACCTCAAGAAGGTCGCCCTCGCCACCGCGGGCACGGTCGGCGCGGATCTTGCCAACCTCGCCAACGAGGCGGCGTTGCGCGCCGTGCGCAAGGGCCGCAAGCTCGTGACGCAGGAGGATATGCTCGCGGCATTCGAGTTCGTCATCGCGGGCAGCGAGAAAAAGAACAGCGTGCTCACCGAGATGGAGAAGAAGCTGGTCGCCTATCACGAGGTCGGCCACGCGATGGTCGCCTATAAGCAGAAGAACGCCGAGCCGGTGCAGAAGATCACCATTGTGCCGCACACCGAGGGCAGTCTGGGCTACACGCTGCTGATGCCGGAGGAGGACAAGACCAACCTTCGCACCCGCGAGGAGCTGCTCGCCAAGATCGCCGTCTCCATGGGCGGCCGCGCGGCGGAGGAGGTCGTCATGCACACGATGACCAACGGCGCGTCGCAGGACATTCAGGAGGCCACGGGCATCGCCCGCAACATGGTCGCCATGTACGGCATGAGCGACGAAATCGGTATGATGGCGCTCGGCAGCCTCCGCAACCAGTACCTTGACGGCGGCTACGGTCTCGACTGCGCGCAGGACACCGCCGCGGTCATGGACCGCGAGGTCAAGCGCATTCTCGAGCAGTGCTATCAGGAGGCCGTGAAGGTCATCGAGGAAAATCGTGCGGACATGGATAAGGTTGTCGCGTACCTGCTGGAAAAGGAGACCATTACCGGCGGCGAGATGGTGGCGATCATCGAGGGCCGCGATCCCGAGAGCGTGGAGGAGGCGTATGCCTCCACCCGCAAGCTGGAGGAGCAGGGCTTCCGTCCGTCGATCCCCGACACGGTGGAGCCGCCTGCGCAACGCATCTCCATGACCAGCGAGAAGATCGAGCCGCCCAAGGCGAAGGAGCCGGTATCCCATGTGGACGTGACAATCCCTGCCGACGCCGACGAGCAGGCCGCGGCGGCAGAGGCGACTCCCGCCGATGCCGGGGAGGCCAGCGCGCCGGAGCAGCTGGCGCTTGATATGGACAAAACGGAGAATACCGCGCCGGCGGATGACGAGAGTTCGCAAAAAGACTGACGGCTATTTGTGCAAAATAGCCAAAAAGACCAGCGCGTTTTTCGGAAATTGTGCAGCTTGGCACTTGATTTTCAGGGGGCGTCAAGCTACAATAACGCTAAATCCCGTAAAAATACTGCATTTTGCATAGTTTGATGAAAATCATTTGGAGGTAACAAACATGGCTGATAAAATGAAGAAGGCCGTTGAGGAAGTCAAGGCCGAGACCGCGAAGGCTGTCGAGGAAGTCAAGGCCGAGGTCAAGCCCACCGTCGAGAAGGCGAAGAAGAGCGCGGAGAAGGCTGTCAAGGCCACCCGCAAGACCGCTGTCAAGGCGACCGAGAAGGTCAAGAAGGCCGCTGCCAAGACCGTCGGCGCCGAGGTTTCCCCGGTTGTCTACGTGCAGTATCAGGGCGAGGAAGAGAAGATCGAGGATCTGGTTGCCGCCGCGAAGGCCGCGTTTGCTGCTGAGCATGCCCGCACCAAGGTCGCCGACCTCAAGCTCTATATCAAGCCCGAGGAGCGCGCTGCCTACTATGTCGTGAACGAGAAGTTCGCCGGCCGCGTCGATTTCTGAAAGAGCCAACAGAAAGAATCCCGAAAGCGTTCTGCTTTCGGGATTCTTTTTATTTCCGAGTCACAATGTCCAGCTGCTCCGCGGTGCGGGGGAGGACGTAGGGGTTCAGATATTCGTTGACCATCTCCAGCGTCGCGTCAGGGTCGAGATACATGTACGGGTTGTGCCACTCGCAGGGCATCGACATGGTGTGCAGGTTTTCCGTGTTGAAGCCGATCGCTTTGGTGGCGAACCACGCCATGTTGGACGCGGTGAGGTTGGTGTCCAGATTCTCCTGGGCGATGCGGATGTATTCATCCACCTTGCCGGGGTTTGCCAAAACCTTTTTGAACACCTCGGTCAGTACGCCGCGCTGCGTCTCCTGCCGCCCCTCGTCGCCGTAGCCGCTGCCGTCGTTGTTCTGACGGAAGCGGCAGACCTCCAGCGCCTGCTGCCCGGTCAGGTGCCGCATGCCTTTGGAGTAGTGGATGGAAAGATTCTGCACCGGATCGTCGTAATTCATGTAGCAGGGGACGTTGAAATCCACACCGTCCACCGCGTCCACCAGCCGCACAAAGCCGCGAATGTTCACGCGCAGATAGTAGTCCACCGGCACGCCGAAGGTCATGCTGACCTCCTCGATCAGACCGTCGATGCCGCCGCTTATGGCGTAGGCGGCGTTGATCTTTTTCAGCTTGCGCTGCACGTCCACGCGGGTATCACGGGCAATAGACGCGACGCCGATGCTCTGCTTGTCCGCGTCGTAGGTGGCGAGCAGCAGGCTGTCGGTATTGCCCCCGCCGTAATCCATGCCGACGAGCAGGAACGTCCAGCAGTTTTCGCGCCGGGTATAGGGGCCGTCCGGCTCCGAAGGCTCCTGCGTGGACGCAGGGGAAGTCGCGTGGTCTGCTTCGGCAGGCTTACCGGGAATGGAATGATCCGCTGTGGAGGGCTTGGGCACAAGAATGTGCCACATCCCCCAGAGCGAAGCGCAGACGATGGTCAGAATGAGCAGCGAGCGGAACGTCCGCTCGCCGCGCGAATACCTCAGTTTTTTCTTTGTTTTGCTCACAATCAATATCCCTTGCTGTGTTTTCGGTTTTTAGATGGCTGCGGGAGCAGAAAAGTTCCCGCGATTATTTGAAATAGAGCACCAGCAGATCCACCACTGCGCCGTAGCTGCGCATGCCCAGCTCGTCTCCGTAGCTCTTGAGCATGGCGTCGTAGGCCTTGCCGCTGGCGTCTGCGACCTTGCCCTCGTATCGCGCCCAGTAATCGTTTGCGGCACGGAGGTCTGCCTCCACACCGGGATTCAGGTTGGCGCGGATCTCGTACCAATCCTCCGGCGAGGCGAGATAGAGTGCGTTGGAGAGATGGATGTAGCCCGTCAGCCAGCCGGAATACTGGTACGCCGGATCGTCGGAGCGGATCGCGGCCAGCGCGCCGAGGAAGTTGCACTGCTGCTCGCTGGCGATGCCGCGGCGGTGTGCCAGCTCATGGGCGACGGTGAAGGGGAACGTGGCGGCGGGGAAGTCCATGTTGAGGTTGGACTCACCGGTAAAGGGGAAGTAGAGCCCCGTCACGTTCATGGCACTCATGACGCGGGAGAAGAAAATGGGCTTCGGTGTGGGATCGACGGGGATGGTCAGAAAAGGGAATTCCTCGTACAGGGATTCGTAGAGGGTGGATGCCAGCGCCATGGACTCCGCACGGGGTACGGCATAGGTACCGTCGTCATTGCGCGCAACGGCGTCCGCGCGGGCGGAGGCCTCCTCGGCAAACCGGCGCGTGACCGCGATCAGATCCTCGGTGGAAACCGGCTGGGGATGCAGGCCGCTGCGGTCGCAGAAGTCGTCGGCGTAGAAGTTGACGCCCCAGAGCAGGCAAAACGCCGCATAGAGGCTCAGCAGCAGATCCAGCAGGAACAGAAAGCGGCGATAGGCCGCCTCACGCTTATACTCCGCTCGGGCGACGACCACGATGGTTGAAAGGAACCAGACAAGGAGAAAGATTACGGCAACGGCGTAGCACAGCTCCGCACCGGAAAACGGGACAAGCGCCCACGCCCGTCCCAACGCCCGCTCCACGGGCATGGAGAAGCGCTCGGCGAGCGCGTTCATTACGCCGCGCATCGGGCGCAGCAGGAAGAAGAGACCCAGCAGCGCGAGGTCGATCAGCAGCCAGAGGTGCAGCCGCTTAAAATAGCGAAGAAAGTTCCGCATGGCTTATGCCTTTCCGGCGAGACCGAGTGCGATGTCGAGGATCGCGTTCGCGTCGTCGTCCTTGGATTGGAGCGGCAGCTCGGTCGTGCCGTCGCGGGTGATGACGGTGATGACGTTGGTGTCTGTGCCGAAGCCAGCGCCCGCGACCTTCAGGTTGTTGGCGCAGATCATGTCGAGGTGCTTTTTCTCCAGCTTTGCGCGGCTGTTCTCCAGCAGATCGCGCGTCTCCATGGAGAAGCCGCAGAGCACCTGCCCGGCGCGGCGATGGTCGCCGAGGTATTGCAGAATATCCTGTGTGCGCTTGAGAGGGATGGACAGCGCGCCGTCGGACTTTTTCACCTTGTCCGAGGCCACCTCCGCAGGGGTGTAGTCCGCCACAGCGGCGGCCTTGAAGAGGAAATCCGCGTCGCCCGCCCGGCTTGTCACCGCGTCGAACATATCCTGCGCCGTGGTGACGGGCACAACCTCCACAAAGGGCGGCGGCTCCACCGCCAGCGGCCCGGCGACCAGCGTCACCGCCGCGCCGCGGAGCATCGCCTGCTTCGCGATGGCGCAGCCCATCTTGCCGGTGGAGTGGTTGGTGAGATAGCGCACGGGGTCGAGCGGTTCCTGCGTGGGGCCGGCAGTGACGAGCACGCGCTTGCCCGCGAGGTCATGAGGCTTCGCCAGCACGCGGAGAATATGCCAAAGCAGCGTCTCCGGCTCCGGCAGCTTGCCGGCGCCCACGTCGCCGCAGGCGAGGCGCCCCGACGCGGGGGAGATGACCTCCCAGCCGTAGTGCCGCAGCGTGGCAAGGTTATCCTGCGTGACGGGATTTTCAAACATATTGGTGTTCATCGCCGGCGCGATGAGCTTCGGGCAGCGGCAGGCGAGCACCGTGGTGGTGAGCATATCGTCCGCGAGGCCGTGGGCGAGCTTCGCGCAGATGTTCGCCGTGGCGGGGGCGATGATCACAAGGTCGCTGCGGCGGGCGAGGGAGATGTGCTCCACCTGATGCACGAAATTGCGGTCGAAGGTATCCACCGACACACGGTTGCCGGTGAGCTGCTCGAACGTGAGCGGCGCGATGAACTTCGTCGCGTGCTCGGTCATCACGACCTCCACGGACGCGTGCTGCTTCACCAGGGCGGACGCGAGCGCCGCGGCCTTATAGGCGGCAATGCCGCCGGTGACGCCGAGCAAGACGGTTTTTCCTGTCAGCATGGGGCACCTCCCGTAAATTGAGATACAACTTTTTATTATATTATGGTTCGATTCATTTGTAAAGCGCAGCAAACCACGAAAAAAGTCTTGCAATCAGGTTGCTTTATCGCTATAATGCACTCGGCTTCCGAACGTGGGACAAAAGCGCCGTATCTGACCGAACGGCAGCTGCAGCACGTCCCGCAATCGGCGAGCCGTCCAAAAACGCGCCGCAGCTTTTGCGCGGCAGCAGGAGGTAACTGAATATGAACAACAAGACGAATGTACGCGCGCTGACGATCCTCGCGCTGATGACCGCGCTGGTGGTCATCTTCTCCTTCACGCCCATCGGCAGCATCCCCATCGGGCCGCTGGTCATCACGCTCAACACCATCCCCGTCGCCATCGCGGCGATCGCGCTGGGGCCGAAGGGCGGCCTTATCATGGGCAGCGTGTTCGGATTTTTGAGCTTTCTGCAGTGCCTCGGCATCGGCGTGCCGAGCGGCATGGGCGCGATGCTCTTCAGCATCTCGCCGTTCCTCGCGTTTGTGCAGCGCTTTGTGCCCCGCGCGTTAGACGGGTTTCTGGTGGGCATCATTTTCCGCGCCTGCGAGAAAAAGCTGGGCAAGTGGGCGTGCTTCATTGCGGGCTTCTGCACGGCGTTTTTGAACACCGCGTTCTTTATGTCCGCGCTGGTGCTGCTCTTCGGCGCCACCGAGTATGTGCAAAATCTGATGAACGGGCGGGACGTGCTTGCGTTCATCGTGGGCTTTGTCGGCGTCAACGCCGTGGTGGAGATGATCTCCTCGACGCTCATTGCGGGCTTCGTCGGCACGGCGCTCTATCAGGCGAAGATCCTGCCCTTAGAGAAACCATAAGAGGGGAGACCGGTTTATGCTCCTTGCCATTGATATCGGCAACACCCATATCGTGATCGGCTGCATCGAGAACGACAAGATCGTCTGCGAGGCCCGCATCGCCACAGATAAGACCCGCACCTCCGACCAGTACGGCGTGGAGATCAAGTCTATGATCGAGGCCTTCGGCTGCCGCATCGACGACGTGGAGGACTGCATCATCTCCTCCGTCGTGCCGCCGGTATTCAACGCGGTGCGCAGCGGTGTGTACAAGATCACCGAACGCAAGCCCATGGTCGTGGGTCACGGACTCAAGACCGGGCTCGACATCCGCATGGACAACCCGGCCCAGGTGGGCAGCGACCGCATCGTCATCGCTGTCGCGGCGCTGGCCAAGCGCGAGCCGCCGCTGATCCTCATCGACATGGGCACCGCCACCACCGTGGAAGTCATCGAGCCGAAGAACAAGTACCTCGGCGGCGTGATCATGCCCGGTGCGCGGGTGTCGCTGGACGCGCTGACCAACTCCACCGCGCAGCTGCCCGGCATCAATCTTGACCGCCCGGGCAAGATCATTGCCAAGAACACCGTTGATTCCATGCGCAGCGGCATCATGTACGGCACCGCCGCCATGCTCGACGGCGTCATCGACCGCATGGAGGAGGAGCTGGGCCATTCGTCTACCATCGTCGCCACCGGCGGCGTCGCGCCCTATATCATCCCGCTGTGCCGGCACAAGATCGTGCTGGAGCGCGACCTGCTGCTGCGGGGGCTGAACGTGATCTACAAGATGAACAAGGGCTGAATAAAAACTCCGAAGCTTACGCTTCGGAGTTTTTGTTGTCCGGGAGGGCGTTCAGTTGGTCGATGCCGTTGTTGCTGTGGAACGGTTCGTCGGAGGTGATCCCCTTCGCCGCGAGGCGCTTGCCGCTGAAGTGGTTGACCGCGGCGTAGAAGCAGGCAAACACCGGCACGCCGAGGAACATACCCAGCACGCCGAAGAACCCGCCGCCGATGAGGATCGCCACAATGACCCAGAAGCTGGGCAGCTGGGTGGAATTGCCGAGGATCTTCGGGCCGATGATGTTGCCGTCGAGCTGCTGGAGCACCAGTACAAAGATGATGAAGTACAGGCACTTGACCGGGCTGACCAGCAGGATGAGGAACGCGCTGGGGATCGCGCCGAGGAACGGACCGAAGAACGGGATGATGTTCGTAATGCCCACGATGACGCTGACAAGAGGCGTGTAGGGCATTTTGAGGAACGAGCAGCCGATGAAGCACAGGATGCCGATGATGAGCGAATCCAGCAGCTTGCCGCGGACGAATCCGCTGAAGATGTTGTTCGCCGTGCCGGCGGCGCTGAGCGTGCCGCGGTAATGGGACTCGCTCACGGTGCTGTAGAGCAGGCGCCGCGCGCCGGTGGCGAAGCCCTCCTTGAGCGCGAGCAGGTACACCGACACGATCACACCCACGAGAAAGTCCTTGAAGAACAGCACCACGCTCAGCACGCCGCTGGTGACGATGCCGATGGTCTGCTGCGCCTGCGGCAGGAACTTATCGGTGAACCATCCGCGCACTTCATCCCAATATTCGTCGATGGCGGCGGAGACGCGGGGCGCGATCTCCGGGTTGTCATCGAGCAGCTTGGTCACCCAGGCATAGACTGTGTTGTAGTAGCTTTGCATGTTGCCGACCAGCGTGGCGACGCTCTGGTACAGCTGCGGGATCAGGATGCTGACGAGGACATACACCGCGAGGAATACCACCGCCCACGTCAGCAGGATGCTCGCCGCGCGCACCAGGCCGCGCTTGCTCTTTTCCCCGAAGAGCTTGAACAGCATGCGGTCAAAGCTGTTGACCAGCGGCGTGAGCAGGTATGCCATCGCCGCGCCGTAGATCACGGGCTTGAGTGCCTTGGCAAACTTGCCCGCCAGCGAGAGCAGCACGCCGTGACGAAAGACCGTATCGTAGAAGATCATCAGGGCGCAGACCGTCAGAAAAGCGGTCAGGCCCCAGCGAAAATACCGTTTTTTTTCCATCATTTTCTTCCTTTTGTAAATCAAAATCTGTATGATATGTTTACCTTATTCCTTTTTGGCAAGAATTGCAACAGCGAGTTTTGTGTGGTACAATTTCAATCAGAAAAAACAACCCGGAGGCTGAGCATGAGCAAAAAACTCCTTTTTATCGTCAATCCCCGCGCGGGAAAGAACAAATCTCACGCGCCGCTGTTCGACGCCGCGGCGATCTATTCCGAGGCGGGATACCTCATCACCATTCGCCTCACCCGCCGACGCGGGGACGCGACGCGGTTTGCCGAGAAGCTGGGCGCGGACTACGATCTCGTGGTCTGCCACGGCGGAGACGGAACCCTCAACGAGACCGTCAACGGCATTATGAAGCTGCCCGCGGACGCGCGCCCGCAGGTGAGCTACCTGCCCGGCGGCAGCACCAACGACTTCGCCGCCAGCCTCAACATCTCAAACGAGCCGGCGGTCGCCGCCCAGAGCGCCATGCGCCTGCGCCCGCGGAAGCTGGACGTGGGCCGGTTCGGGCGGCGGTACTTCGTCTATGTCGCCTCCTTTGGCGCGTTCACCAAGGCGAGCTACAGCGTGCCCCAGGATGTCAAGAACGTATTCGGGCATTTTGCCTATATCCTCGAGGGCGTCCGCGACCTTGATACGCTGCACCCGTACCGGATGAAGCTCACCGCCGACGGTGAGGTATTCGACGGCGAGTACCTGTTCGGTGCGATCAGCAACTCCACCTCCATCGCTGGCATGATGAAGCTCTCTCCCGACGATGTGAGCTTCAACGACGGCGAGTTCGAGCTGCTGCTGGTGCCTGTGCCCAAGACCCCCGCGGCGCTGCAGGCGCTGACCCGCGGGCTGATGTATCAGGAGTACGGCGACAGCGAGGATCTGATCTTTCGCCATGTGAAGCATGTGGTGGCGGAGACGGCGGAAAACATCCCCTGGACGCTGGACGGCGAATTTGTCCCCGGCGCGCCGAAGATCGACATCTCCATCGAGGGCAGCGGCGTGGAGATGCTGCTGTAGGCTTTATATTTGTAGGTTTTCCACAAAAAAGGCCCACCATTTTTGTTGTTGTATAAGTTCATTTTTTATTATATAATCCATTTGTTGAGCGAAATTCCCCAAACGGGGAATCACAGTAAAGGAGAACAAACCTTATGAGTGCTAAAGACGTACGCAACATCGTGCTGCTGGGTCACGGCGGCAGCGGCAAGACCAAGCTCGCGGAGAACATGCTGGCGATGACCGGCGCGCCCGCTCAGCTCGACTACGACGCTGAGGAGAAGAAGCGCGGCATTTCCATCTCCCTCGCCACCGCGCCCGCTATCTATAAGAACGTTAAGATCAATATTCTCGACGCCCCCGGCAACTTCGACTTCGCCGGCGAAGCGCTCTCCGGCATCCGGGCCGCGGAGTGCGCGGTGCTCGTCTGCGGCGCGAAGGACGGCCTGAGCGTCGGCGCTGAGCGCGCGTGGAAGATGCTGGGCAAGAAGCCCCGCATGATCTTCATCAACCGCACCGATGAGGACAACAGCAACTATCAGACCTGCTTCGACGCCCTGAAGGCGAAGTTTGGCACCGCCGTCGCGCCCATCGTCGCCCCCGTGATGGACGGCGCGGGCCATGTCACCGAGATCGTCGACCTGCTGCACAACAAGGCGTATGAGGTCAAGGGCGGCAAGGCGGTTTCCTGCCCCATCCCCGCGAGCGTCAAGGACGAGGTCGAGACGCTGCGCGCGGAGCTGATGGAAGCCGCCGCCGGCGCTGACGAGGAGCTGATGGAGAAGTTCTTCGAGACCATGGAGCTTTCCAACGAGGAGATCGCCAAGGGCCTCAAGATCGGCGTGCATGACGGCAGCGTCGCGCCCGTGCTCTGCGGCAGCGCCGCCACTGGTCTCGGCGTCGAGATGCTGCTCGAATGCGTGCTCGATCTCGTACCCGTCGCCACCGATATGCCCGCCGAGAAGGCTGCTACCGAGGACGGCAAGGAAATCGAGGTCGCCTATGACGAGTCCGGCGCCACCGCCGCCATCGTGTTCAAGACCATCTCCGACCAGTACGGCAAGTACAGCCTGGTCAAGGTCGTGCGCGGCAAGATCACCGGCGATATGTCTCTCTACAATCCCACCACGGGCAACACCGAGAAGCTCGGCCGCCTGTACACCATCAAGGGCCAGAAGAACGAGGAAGTCAAGGAGATCGGCTGCGGCGACATCGGCGCCATTGCCAAGATGGACCGCGTCAAGACGAACGACACGCTCTGCGATCCCAAGAACATTGTTGTTCTCCCGAAGATCGCTTTCGCCGAGCCCTGCTACTCCCGTGCCATCGCGCCCAAGACCCGCGGTCAGGAAGACAAGCTGGGCACCGGCCTCAACCGCCTCAACGAGGAAGATCCGACGTTCAGCGTTCTCAATAACGCCGAGACGCACCAGATCGTTGTCTCCGGCGCCGGCGACATCCAGATCGACGTGCTGGTGAGCAAGCTCAAGAGCCGCTTCGGCGTCGACACCGAGCTGGACACCCCGCGTGTTGCCTATCGTGAGCGCATCCGCAAGACCGTCCAGAAGCAGGGCCGTCATAAGAAGCAGACCGGCGGCAGCGGCCAGTTCGGTGACGTCTGGGTTCGCTTCGAGCCGAACGAGGAGTCCGAGGAAATGGTGTTCGCCGAGGAGGTCTTCGGCGGCAGCGTGCCCAAGAACTTCTTCCCCGCGGTCGAGAAGGGCCTGCGCGAGGCCTGCCTCCACGGCCCGCTGGCCGGCTATCCGGTTGTGAACCTGAAGGCAGTCCTGTACGACGGCTCCTACCATCCTGTCGACTCCTCCGAAATCGCGTTCAAGACCGCCGCGAACCTCGCCTATAAGGCGGCGATGCCCGAGGCGTCCCCGGTTCTGCTGGAGCCGGTGTGCGAGCTGAAGGTCACGGTGCCCGATCAGTACATGGGCGATATCCTCGGTGATCTCAACAAGCGCCGCGGCCGCGTCATGGGCATGAACCCCACCGGCGACGGCGAGCAGATCATCGAGGCGGAGTGCCCCGAGGCGGAGCTGATGAGCTACGCCATCGACCTGCGCTCCATGACCCAGTCCCGCGGCAGCTTTGTGATGCACTTCGTGCGCTATGAGCAGTGCCCCGCCGACGCGCAGGAGAAGGCCATCGCCGCGGCGAAGGCCATGCAGGACGGCGAATAATTCCGATAAAAAGAAAGGCTTCCGGTTGGAAGCCTTTCTTTTTTGCGCGGGAGGTTCCGCCTGCGGGCGAACTTCGCTTCGCGGGAGATTCCGCCTACGGGCGGAGTGACTTTTCCGGCGGCGGAAAAGTCACCAAAAGGTAGGGGAGGGTTCCGCGCCTCCGGGCGCGGGTTACTTTTCCCGCGAAGGAAAAGTAACCAAAAGTTCGCCAGAAACCAATGGTTTCTGAACTTCCTTTTTGGGGGAGTTTCCTGTGATTTGTATGGGTCGTTCGATGGTCGATACGCTGTTTTCCACCGCTGCACTGACACTGCAATGCGCCGCCTGCTCGGCGGCATGACCTTTCCTCATGTCGGAATACCTGCATGGGGCCTGGGATGGTGATAAACGAACGACGTACCAATGCCATTCCTTGAACGCGGCGGGGCTGGCCGGTGTCCGGCGGTCGAGGGAAGTCAATGCGACATTCGGACAAAACAGCGTATCGGAATACAGAAGGTATCATCTCATATATAAGAAACCTGCCCCAAAGGCGCTTTTCCTTTTTTGGAAGTCTGAAACCGTTTCTTCCTTTTCAAGAAAAAGGAAGAAACGGTTTCAGGTGACGCTCTCCGAAAAGAGCAAAAAAAGACCGCCGAACGGCGGTCTTTTTGATGGAACCGAATTACTCGGTGACGAACGGCAGCAGAGCGATCTGACGCGCGCGCTTGATGGCGGTGGTCAGCTGACGCTGATGCATGGCGCAGGTACCGGTGGTGCGGCGGGGCAGGATCTTGGAGCGCTCCGAAATGTAACGGCGCAGCTTCGCGGCATCCTTGTAGTCGATCTGCTCGCACTTGTCGACGCAGAACTGGCAGACCTTCCTGCGCTTGCGGTTGGGGCCGCCGGCATGGGGGGCTCTGTTTTCACGTTCCATAGCCATGAGGGTGTTCCTCCTTTTAATAAATTTAAGGCGTTCAGTCCAAAGCTTCGCAGAGTTTCGCGCCCGCAGGCGCAAAAGAAATCAAATCGTTTTTTCTGACGACATGCGCGTCAGAAAAACTCTTTGCACGGAGTGAACGTGCGCGCGAAGCGCGTGCGCTGAACGGAGTGAGACCCATTCCCAAAAGTGCCTGCACTTTTAGGAGGATCATTTAGAAGGGCAGTTCGCCGTCCTCTTCGATTTCGGCGTAGCTGCCGCCGCCCGCGGGGGCGGTGTAGCTTTGAGCGGGGGAGCCGTAGCTCTGACCGCCGTAGGACGGAGCGCCGTAGTCTCCGCCGCCCTGATTGTCGCGCCTGGAGTCGCCGAAGTACACGTTGCTCG
Source organism: uncultured Clostridia bacterium (assembly GCA_947170435.1). Classification (GTDB taxonomy): domain Bacteria; phylum Bacillota; class Clostridia; order Oscillospirales; family Oscillospiraceae; genus Hominicoprocola. The sequence goes on from CAMVTO010000001.1 coordinate 140,589, forward strand.
CCTGGATCTCCCACGACACGCGGTTCTGGCCGTTCTTGTCCTGCCACTTGCGGGACTGGAGCGAACCCTCGACCACGATCATGCGACCCTTGGTGAAGTACTTGCTGATAAACTCGGCGGTGCTGCGCCACGCGACGACGTCGATGAAATCCGTCTGTTTCTCCTGCGATTCCTTGGACTGGTAATCGCGATCCACGGCGACCGAAATCGTCGTGACGGGAGTGCCGCTCTGGGTGCGGCGCAGCTCGGGATCACGGGTCAGACGCCCCATGATGATGATACGGTTCAGCATCCGGGATCCTCCTTACTCGTCCTTGCAGACGATCATGGAGCGGATGATACCGTCGGTAATGCGCAGGATACGATCCAGCTCTTTGGGGAACTCGGGCGCGCTCGTGAACGAGATCAGGACATAGTGGCCTTCCGTGATGTAGTTGATCGCGTACGCCAGCTTGCGCTGACCCCAATCATCCACCACGACCTCGCTCGCGTTCTGCTCGACCAGGGTCTTGAACTTCTCGGTCAGCGCCGCAACGCCTTCCTCACCCTGTGCCGGGTCGATGATGAACACGACCTCGTAGTTGGCTGTGACTTTAGCCATGTGTTGCACCTCCTTTTGGACTTTGGCCCACTTCTGAAAAAATGAGCAAGGATAGCTTGCCAAAATGAACAAGCCCTATTATTATATAAAAAGAAATCGCGATGTCAAGCGAAAATTTTCGTTTGTTGATGACTTTTTGGAGGGACACAAGATGTTGTATTTTGCCAGCGATTATCAGGAAAGCGCCTGCGAACCGATCCTGCGCCGCCTACTGGAAACGGCGGGCGAGCATCTGACCGCCTACGGCTCGGACAAATTCTGCCAGAGCGCGCAGGAGAAGATCCGCGCCGCCTGCGCCGCGCCGCGAGCAGAGGTGCGCTTCCTCACCGGCGGCACGCAGACCAATCAGGTTGTCATCGACACGCTGCTCGCGCCGTGGGAGGGCGTGGTGGCGGTGGAATCCGGTCATGTCGCCACCCATGAGGCGGGGGCGATCGAGTGGAGCGGACACAAGGTCATCACCCTGCCCGCCCACGACGGCAAGGTGAGCGCGAGCGAGCTGCGCGCGCTGCTCGAGCAGTGGCGCGGCGACGCCAACCGCGAGCACATCGTCGAACCGGGGATGCTCTACATCTCGCATCCGACCGAGGACGGCACGCTGTATACCAAAGCGGAGCTTGCCGCGCTCTCGGAGGTCTGCCGCGCGTATCACATCCCGCTCTATGTGGACGGCGCGCGCCTTGCCTACGGCCTCGCGGCGCGGGGCACGGACGTGACGCTGAGCGTGCTCGCGCAGTACGCCGACGCGTTTTACATCGGCGGAACGAAGTGCGGCGCGCTCATCGGCGAGGCGCTGGTATTCCCCAACGGCGACCTGCCGGAGCGGTTCCTGTCCCGCGTCAAGCAGCATGGCGCGCTGCTGGCAAAGGGCTGGGCGTCCGGCCTGCAATTTGACGTGCTGTTTACCGACGGCCTGTACGAACGCCTCGGCGCGCACGCCATCGAGATGGCGGAGAAGCTCAAGGCGGGGCTGATTGCCAAAGGCTGCGAGCTGTACCGCGATTCCCCGACCAACCAGCAATTCATCATTGCGGACGATGCGCTGCTGCGAAAGCTGGACGGAGAGGTGGCCTACGGCTTCTGGGAAAAGCTGCCGGACGGCCGCACGGCCATTCGATTTGCGACCAACTGGGCGACCAAGCCGGAGGATATTGACGCGCTTCTTGCATTTTTGTAAAAAAGTCCTGTTTTGCAAGAAGAAAATCTTGCATGTTGCGCCGCAATCCCCTATAATACTAGGGTCATAGTAAAAACGAACCACCAGACAATCTGATCGGAGGAGAAAGTATGAGCAAAAAGTATTGCTATCTGTTCACCGAAGGCAACGCCAATATGCGTGAGCTGCTGGGCGGCAAGGGCGCCAACCTTGCCGAGATGACCAACATCGGTCTGCCCGTTCCCCAGGGCTTTACCATCACGACGGAAGCCTGCACCCAGTACTACGAGGACGGCCGCAAGATCAACGACGACATCATGGCGGAGATCATGGAGTACGTCGCCAAGATGGAGAAGATCAACGGCAAGAAATTCGGCGACCTGAAGAACCCGCTGCTGGTTTCCGTGCGCTCCGGCGCCCGCGCCTCCATGCCCGGCATGATGGATACCATCCTCAACCTCGGCCTGAACGACGACGTTGTCGCCGCGATGATCAAGGCCAACCCCACGCCGGAGTTTGAGCGCTTCGTCTACGACTCCTATCGCCGCTTCATCCAGATGTTCTCCGACGTCGTCATGGAAGTCGGCAAGAAGTACTTTGAGCAGCTCATCGACCGCATGAAGACCAAGAAGGGCGTCACCTATGACGTCGAGCTGACCGCTGCTGACCTCAAGGAGCTTGCCGAGCAGTTCAAGCAGGAGTACAAGCTCCGCATCGGCGCCGAATTCCCCTCCGATCCGAAGGTTCAGCTCAACGAGGCCATCAAGGCTGTGTTCCGGTCCTGGGACAACCCCCGCGCCAACGTCTATCGCCGTGACAACGACATCCCCTATTCCTGGGGTACCGCCGTCAACGTCATGCCGATGGTGTTCGGCAACCTGAACGACAACTCCGGCACGGGCGTCGCGTTCACGCGCAATCCCGCCACCGGCGAGAAGAAGCTGTTCGGTGAGTTCCTCACCAACGCCCAGGGCGAGGACGTCGTCGCCGGCGTCCGCACCCCGATGCCCATCTCCGAGATGGCGGAGAAGTTCCCCGAGGCGTTCCAGCAGTTCGAGCAGATCTGCAAGAACCTGGAGGAGCACTATCGCGACATGCAGGACATGGAGTTCACCGTCGAGAACGCGAAGCTCTACATGCTCCAGTGCCGCAACGGCAAGCGTACCCCGGCCGCCGCTCTCAAGATCGCCTGCGACCTCGTGGACGAGGGCATGATCGACGAGAAGAGGGCCGTTTCCATGATCGAGCCGCGCGCGCTCGACGCCCTGCTGCACCCGCAGTTCAGCGCCGAAGCGCTCAAGAAGACCGATCCCATCGGCAAGGGCCTCGGCGCCTCCCCGGGCGCGGCCTGCGGCAAGATCGTCTTTACCGCTGAGGACGCCAAAGAGTGGGCTGAGCGCGGCGAGAAGGTAGTGCTGGTTCGCCTGGAGACCTCCCCGGAGGATATCGAGGGCATGAAGGCCGCACAGGGCATCCTGACCGTCCGCGGCGGCATGACCTCCCACGCGGCGGTCGTGGCGCGCGGCATGGGCAAGTGCTGCGTCTCCGGCTGCGGCGACATCAAGATGGACGAGGACGCGAAGAAGTTCCGTCTCGCCCGCAAGACCTACACCGAGGGCGACTATATCTCCATCGACGGTTCCACCGGCAACATCTATGACGGCGCGATCCCGACGGTGGACGCCTCCATCGGCGGCGAATTCGGCCGCGTTATGGCGTGGGCGGACAAGTATCGCAAGCTGGGCGTGCGCACCAATGCCGATACGCCGGTTGACGCCGCGCAGGCGGTGAAGTTCGGCGCTGAGGGCATCGGCCTCTGCCGCACCGAGCACATGTTCTTCGCTGAGGATCGTATCCGCGCCATCCGCGAGATGATCTGCGCCGACACCACCGAGGAGCGCGAGAAAGCGCTTGAGCGCCTTGAGCCGATGCAGCAGGGCGACTTTGAGGCCATGTACACCGCCCTCGAGGGCCGTCCCATGACCATCCGTTTCCTTGACCCGCCGCTGCATGAGTTCCTGCCCACCGAGGAGGAGGACATCAAGGAGCTGGCGTGGGATATGGACAAGAGCGGCAGCGATATCCGCGCGATCATCGCCAAGCTCCACGAGTTCAACCCGATGATGGGCCACCGCGGCTGCCGTCTGGCGGTCACTTACCCCGAGATCGCCGCGATGCAGACCCGCGCGGTCATCAAGGCAGCGTTGAACGTCCGCGCCCGTCATCCGGGCTGGGACATCGTGCCTGAGATCATGATCCCGCTGGTTGGCGAGGTGCGCGAGCTGAAGTACGTCAAGGACGTCGTTACCAGAACCGCGGATGAGATCATCAGCAGCATGCAGTCCAACATGAAGTACAAGGTCGGCACGATGATCGAGATCCCGCGCGCCGCGCTGACCGCCGACGATATTGCCAAGGAGGCCGACTTCTTCTCCTTCGGCACCAACGACCTCACCCAGATGACCTTTGGCTTCAGCCGTGACGATGCGAACAAGTTCCTCACGGCCTATTATGACCGCAAGATCTACGAGTTCGATCCGTTCGGCAAGCTGGATCAGACCGGCGTTGGCAAGCTGGTCAAGATGGCCACCGAGCTGGGCCGCAAGGCGAACCCGGAGCTGCACTGCGGCGTCTGCGGTGAGCATGGCGGCGACCCCTCCTCCGTGGAGTTCTTCCACAAGGTCGGTCTCGACTATGTCTCCTGCTCCCCGTTCCGTGTCCCCATTGCCCGTCTCGCCGCCGCGCAGGCCGCGATCAAGGACGAAAAGTAAATCCAACACAACAAGCCCCCGGCTCCAAATGGAGCTGGGGGCTTTTGCTGTGCAAGGTAAGGAATTAAAAGGTTGCAAAAGTGATCTCTTCGATTTATACTCATCTCACAATAGGCGGATAGTATGTTTTGTCAAACCGCACAAGACCGTGGGAAGCGGCAGAGGAAAAGGAAGGGGTCATTTTATGAAGCACAAAACAAAAACCAAAGCCTTGGGCTGGCTGCTCAGCCTTGCGCTGACGCTGTCGCTTCTGCCGGGGATGAGCATGCCGACGCGGGCGGCAGCGGGAGACGGCGCCTTCAGTGCTTTTTTGGGCACCTCGTCCACCGTTGCATTGGGTGGCTTTGAGTGGTACATTATTGACGATCAATCAAGCAATGATGGCAAGTCTGGAACCGTGACGCTGCTCGCGAAAGATCCGATCAGTACGAGCGAGTTTGGCAAAAGCAACGTCTACAGCAGCTCTACAGTAAAAGAATACCTGGAGAGCCTGGTGAGCGGAACGGGTCCGTTTCTGGATGTGGCGCTTGCTATCGCCGACACCGATCTCACCGATGTGACGCCCAATGTCACGGGCGCAAAGCTGTACCTTCTGAGCGAAGCTGAGGCGGCGAATCTGCCGCTGAGCATCAGAAACTGCGCTCAGGCAAATGGCTCGTTGGCGAACGCGTGGTGGATCCGCACACCCGGCCCTGACGAAGGCTATGAGAAGAGCATTTTTGAAAACACTACAAGCGGCGCCACGCAGGTTGCTGTGAACGGAAAGCTCGGAGTCCGCCCCGCCTTGAGGCTCAACCTGGAAGCTGTTACCTTTGAGGACAATGAATTTAAGCTGGCGCTGGAGTATCATAAGGTCACCCTTTCCGGCGGCGCGAACGCGACAGTTGCCCCCTCGAACGGGATAAAACAGGTGTGTCTGGTCGACAGCGCGATAAGCACAGTGACTTACACGGCGAATAAGAATTGCCACTTTGAGCCGTTCGATGAGATAACAACCAACGGCATCACGGTAAAAAGAGTCAGCGAAACAGAAGTCACTGTATCCGGCACGCCGACGGCTGACACAGATATCACGGTTCCTGATGCCGTGCTTTATGAAAGCCTGTATGGGCCTTTTGTGAAGAACGCCACAACCGTGAAATTCAACAACCTCGATTGGTATGTCATAGAGGATAACGCCACGGCGGAGAATGCCGGAACCGTGACGCTGCTCGCGAAAGATCCGATCGGTACGAGCAAGTTTGGCAAGAATAACGTCTACAGCACCTCTACGGTAAAAGAATATCTGGAAGATCAGATCACCGGAACGGGCAAGTTCGTGGACGTCGTATGCACCATAGCCAGCACCGATCTTCCCGACGTCGGTGTTACAAAGGCAAAGCTCTATCTGCTCAGCGCAGAAGAAGCCAAAGCTCTGCCGGAGGAAATCAGAAAAATTTCCACGGATACCGTATACCGTTGGTTACTCCGCACACCGGGTACGTCTGCGAACAACTCTCACCTCTATATATATGCCGTTCACGGTAGTGACGGTGTTGTGAGCGGCGTTGCCGGCTATTACAATGAACCGCAGTGGGTTCGTCCCGCTTTGCGGCTCAAACTGAGTGAGGTCAAATTTGATTCCGAATCCAACACGTTTGCGGTAACACATAAGCATAACTTCGCCTACTCCGCCAGCGACGATACCATCATCTTGTCCTGCGTGGCGGGGGGCGATACCGATCCGGGGTTTTCCGCCAAACTGACCATTAACGCGCCGTCGCTGACGATTTACGGCCAGAAGGACGACGGCGTCAGCGCTGAGGCGAGGATCATCGACGTGAACAGCATCCGGGGCGAGGCAAGCGTGAGCTATTATAACGCGAGCAAAAACGATGAGGGTTACACCAGAACCGGCGACGCGCTGACGGAAGCTCCCACGGCCGCAGGCGATTACTGGGCGGAGATCACCCTCGGTACAGGCGACAATACCGCGACTGCCCATGTGGGCTACACCATCGCCAAGGCGGACATCACGCCGACGGTCTCGCTCGATGGCTGGACGTACGGTGAATCCGCCAATACCCCCGTCGTCATCGGCAATCCCGGCAATGGCGCGGTGACCTATACCTATAAGGTCAAGGGCGCGGCCGACAGCACCTATACCGAAACTGCGCCTGTCAATGCGGGCGATTACACGATCAAGGCGACTGTCGCGGTCACCGACAACTACAACGGCGGTGAAGCGACAGCGGACTATACCATCGCAAAAGTTCCGGCGCCGACCCTGACCGCGGCACAGAAGCCGACGGCTGACGGCGGAACGATCGAGATCGACGATACCGGGGACTATCCCAGAGTGAAAGTGCTGCTTGTAAAAGCTCCCGAGCAGCCGCTTGACGACTACACCGTAATGTACAGTCTTGACGGTGAGAGCTGGTCTGCGGAGATCCCGACGGTCAGTTCTGTCGGAAGATACAAAGTATTTGTGAAATATGACTGCGACGCCAACCACACTCCGCCTGCGGACGATACGGTTTATGTTTCAACGTTTCCGTCGGTGGTATTCGGGGATGAATCGCTGCTGGGGCAAGGCAACGGATATATCCGAGCGCCTGGAGCGGGCGTTGAGTATAAGCCGGAAGGCGCGGCAGAGTACACCCTCATCACCGGCAGCGAGGAAGGCGATGACGACGAAGAGCCCCATATGGTATACAGGGTAAAAAACCTCGCCGCGGGCAGATATTTTGTGCGCTATACCGCGAGCGGCGATTATCCGGCAAGCGTCGACAATATCATTGAGATCAGCCCGGGCCGCCCCATCACAGCCCGCTATATCTCCGAGGGCGAGGTGCTCGCGGAGCTTACCGACCTTAGCTACGGCGCCAAGCTCACGCAGCCTGAGGACCCCGTAAGAGAGGGCTATAAGTTCATCGGCTGGGAATGCGAAGGCAGGCTTTGGAGCTTTGACCAAGATGTGCTGGACTCGATGGGAAGCTACGATTTTGAGTCTGATGAGTACTATTACAGACTTGAGGCGCAGTGGACAAAGAAGAGCATTGTTCGCGGCGTGATTACCGATGAGGAGAACAACCCGGTCAACGGTGCGTATGTCTGGATCAACGATGAGAGCATATCAACCAACGCGGAGGGCAAATATGTGCTCGCTGTTGACAACGGCACCTATAATATCGTTGTAAACGGTTCTGCGACGCGCTTGATCGAGGTCGAGGGTGATACGGAGGTCAACATTCAGCTGAATACCAGCAAGAGGTACTTCGTGGAGAACAGAAGTGAGTTCGAGGTCCTTGTCGGCGGGCTTGAAGAAATCGCGTCCGGAGAGGAAGTAAACGACGGCGAAACGATCGAAGTCATGCTTTCCGTTTTTTCCGAAGAGGCGTATAACATCGATGCTTCGGAATTGGAGGAAATGGACCCCGAAGAACTTCAAATGTACGAAGCCCGCAAGGCCGCGTTTGAAACCGGAAAGAGCGCCATCAAGAATCTTGAGGCGGCAAAGGGCAAAACGCTTGATTTCGTGAATCTGGTTCTTGAAAAAACCGTTTTTGATGATACGACCTACAGCACATCCGACATCGGCGGCAGCAACGAAAAGCTGCTGACCATCGCCATCCCGTTTAACATGAGCGAAAAGGCCGATGTCGCTATCTTCCGCTATCACGACGGAACCGCAAGCGCAATGAATCAAGACCCCGAAGCCGGAAACGAGGGCTATAGCGTCGGCGATGGACGGATCACGATCTATGCCAGCGGCTTTTCCACCTACGCCATCGGCTATACCGAAACGGCCAAGCCTTCGTCCGGTGGCGGCGGTGGCGGCGGCGGTGCTACTGCTGCTGCCTATGCGGTAACCGTCAACACGGCACAAAACGGTACGGTGAGCGCCAACCAGAAGACCGCTGTCAGCGGCGACAAGATGACGATCACCGTCAAGCCCGACGAGGGCTACGCGGTCGATACCGTGACCGTTACCGACGCCAGCGGCAAGGCGGTTGCCGTCACCAAGGTGAACGACACGACCTACACCTTCACGCAGCCCGCCGGCAAGGTCACGGTGAGCGCGGCCTTTAAGGCGGTGAGCGGTGCGGATGCGCTTGCGGAATTCGACGACATCGACGCCTCCGCATGGTATATCGACGCAGTGCGCTGGGCGCTGGAGAACGGCGTGATGAACGGCGTGAGCGACCACGAGTTCAACCCGAACGGCGACACCACCCGCGCGATGGTCGTCACGATGCTGTGGCGCTTGGAGGGTGAGGCTGCCTATGTGGGCGAGAGCGAGTACGTCGATGTGGAGAACACTGACTGGTACGGCACCGCGGTGCGCTGGGCGAGCGCTGAGGGAATTGTCAACGGCTATGCCGACGGCAAGTTTGGACCAAACGACCCCGTCACCCGCGAGCAGCTCGCAGCCATTCTCCATCGCTACGCGCAGTACAGGAAGCAGGACGTGAGCGTAGGCGAGGATACGAATATTCTCAGTTATGACGACGCGCTGACCGTCAGCGAGTGGGCGGTTTCCGCGATACAGTGGGCGTGCGGCGCCGGCATCATCAACGGGATCGACGGCAGCCTTGCGCCCGCGGGCAACGCGAGCCGCGCACAGGTAGCGACCATGCTCATGCGGTATAGCGCGGCGAAGTAACATCCGCCGCACGGAGGTTCCGGGGCGAGCTGCCTGAGAGGGATGGATCGAATATCATGCCTTCCCAAGCAAAAAAGGCTTGCAATCCGCATATAACTATGGTATATTACCTGCGTAAGGTAGGAAAGAGTGGACTTCGGTCCGCTCTTTCTTTTGGAAAATCAGGAATTTTCCAAAAGAAAGACAGTCTCTTTTAGGTGGCATACATGAAAAAAATCACCGAAACCGTGCGCGAGCTTGCCGAGCCGGTCGTGCTGGAAAACGGCTGTACGCTCTGGGATGTGGAGTATGTCCGCGAGGCCGGACAGTGGTATCTGCGACTCTACATTGACAAAGAGGGCGGCGTTGATATCCTGGACTGCGAGGCCATCTCCCGCCGCGTCAGCGATCTCCTCGACGAGGTCGATCCCATCGAGTCCAGCTATATCTTCGAGGTCGGCTCCGCCGGTGCGGAGCGTGCGCTCAAGCGCCCCGGCGACTTCGAGCGGTTCATGGGCTCGCCCATTACCCTCAAGACCTACAAGCCCCGGGACGGGCGCAAGGAGTTCGCGGGCGTGCTCACGGGTTACGACGGCGGCGCGGTGGAGCTCACCGCAGGCGAGCAGACGCTGCGCTTTGAAAAAGACGAGATCGCGCTGGTGCGTCTCAGAGTGGAATTTTAGAACAGGAGTAGACCCAAATGAAATGCGATGAAATCTTCGCCGCGCTGGCAATGCTGGAAAAAGAGCGCGGCATCCCGCAGGACTTTATGATGGATAAGATCGTGCAGGCGCTCTCCACGGCCTACAAGAAGGATCATCCCGGCGTGGAAAACGTGCGCGTGGACGTGAACGAGACCAAGAAGGATCTTAAGATGTTCGTGCAGAAGGAGGTCGTCGAGGAGGTGGAGAACCCCGCGTCCCAGATCTCTCTCGAGGACGCCAAGGCCATTTCCGCGATCCATGATATCGGCGGGCTGGTGGAGTTCCCCGTGGATACGGTGGAGTTCGGCCGCATCGCCGCCGGCAACGGCAAACAGGTCATCATTCAGGGCCTGCGCGAGGCCGAGACCGGCATGGTCTACGACGAGTACAATTCCAAAACCCATGAGATTCTCACCGGCGTGGTGCAGCGCATTGATCCGCGCACCGGCAACGCCGCCGTTCGCATCGGCACCGGTACGGACGCCACAGATGCTGTGCTTACCATCGGCGAGCAGGTCAAGGGCGAGACGCTGGTCGAGGGCCAGCGCGTCAAGGTCTATCTGGTCGATGTGCGCCGCCTCAGCCGCGGCCCGCAGGTCGTCATCTCCCGCACGCATCCGGGCCTTGTCAAGCGCCTGTTTGAGCTGGAAGTTCCCGAAATCGGCGACGGTACCGTGGAGATTCGCTCCATCGCCCGCGAGGCGGGCAGCCGCACCAAGATGGCGGTGTGGAGCAACGATCCCAATGTCGACCCCATCGGCGCGTGCGTCGGCCCCCACGGTCAGCGCGTGAACAACATTGTAAACGAGCTGCGCGGCGAGAAGATCGACATCATCAAGTACAGCGAAGCGCCGGAAGAATATATTGCCGCGGCGCTGGCGCCGGCGGACGTCACCGACGTCTGGATGGCGGACGAGGGCAAGGCCTGCCGCGTCATCGTGCCGGACGACCAGCTGTCTCTCGCCATCGGCAAGGAGGGTCAGAACGCCCGCCTCGCGGCGCGTCTCGTCGGCTATAAGATCGACATCAAGCCCGAGTCCTTCCGCGGCAGCGCGGAGGAGGCGGCGGAGGCCGCTGCCGAAGCGGGCAAGGCGGAATAAGGAGAAACGGAGGCAGCCATGCAACAGCCGAAGAAGACCCCTCAGCGGCAATGCGTGGGCTGCCGTGAGATGAAGGAAAAGCGCGCGCTCATCCGCGTGGTGAAGTCGCCGGAGGGCGATATTACCCTTGATTTTCGCGGCAAAAAGCCGGGGCGCGGCGCTTATGTCTGCCCCAGCGCGGACTGCCTCAAGCGTGCGCGCAAGACCCGTGCCCTGGAGCGCGCGTTCTCCGCGCCGATCCCGCCGGAGGTCTACGACGCGCTGGAGGAGGAGATGGTGCGTGGTGAATAACATTCTGTCCATGCTCGGACTTGCCAAAAAGGCGGGACGACTGGAAATCGGAGAGGAGCCGGTGGGCGCCGCGGCGCGTGCGCGTGACGCGCGGCTGATCCTGCTGGCGTCTGACGCGGCGGATAATACGCTGCGCCGGGCAAAGCACTTTGCCGAGGCGGGCGCGTGCCTGCTGACGCAGGTGCCGGCGACCAAGGACGAGCTTGGCTCCGCCGTGGGCCGCACATCCTGCGCAATGCTTGCGATTACCGACATCGGTTTTGCCGATGCGGTGGCGAAGAAGCTCGCCGCCCTCGACGGGGCGAACTATGGAGAGCTTTCGGAAAAGTTGTCCGTCAAAGCTGCCCGTGCCGCGGAGCGCAAGAAGGAACAAAAACAGCACGACAAAAATCTGCGGCGCGGCAGAAAACGTGCAACGAAGTGATTTTTCCCCAGCACAATGGAGGTGTTAGTTTGGCTACAGCAGCAGTGAACAAAAATAAGGTGTCCGTCCTCGCAAAGGACCTCGGCATGGCCAGCAAGGAGATTGTCGGGATTATGAAGGACTATACGGACACGGTGAAAGGGCCTTCGCAGGTGCTGGATGAGCGTGAGCTGTCGATCCTGTTTGAGTACCTGACGCAGAAGAACCAGGTGGATATCGCCACCATCTTCGCCGATACCTATCAGGAGAAGAAGGCGGAGGAGTCGAAGCCTGAGCAGCCCAAAGCGGAAAAGCCCACCGCGGAGAAGGGCGGCGCTTCTGCCGGGAGCGCACCCGCCGCGGCACAGCAGAGCGCGCCCAAGAAAGAGAAGAACACGCAGGCGATGACCCGCGTGCCGGAGAAAAAGATCGTCGACACGCGCAAGGCGGTGGACGTCAACCTCGACAAGTACGACGAGAAGCTGCAGGATATGGCGGAGCGCTCCGGCGGCGGCGGACGCCGCGCCGAGCAGAGCGGCAACAAGGAAAAGTTCCGCAACGCCGGCAAGAACAAGAACCGCTCCGGCGCGCCCACGTTCTCCAACAAGCGCAAGCAGGAGGAGGCCGCGCGCATGCGCCGGCTCCAGCTCGAAGCGCTGAAGAAGGCGCCTGTCGTCGTCAAGATTCCCGACGAGATCAGCGTGCAGGAGCTGGCGTCGCGCATGAAGAAGGCCGGCGCCGAGGTCGTCAAGTGCCTCGTGAAGAACGGCGTCATGGCGTCCCTTTCCCAGATCATCGACTTCGATACCGCGTCCTTTGTCGCGGAAGAACTCGGCTGCAAGGTCGAGAAGGAAGTTGTCGTTACCATTGAGGAAAAGCTCATCGACGACCATCAGGATACGGAAGAAGAGCTTCAGCTCCGCGCCCCCGTCGTCGTGGTCATGGGCCACGTCGACCACGGCAAGACCTCGCTGCTCGACTATATCCGCAACGCCCACGTCGCCTCCGGCGAGGCCGGCGGCATCACGCAGCACATCGGCGCCTATCAGGTGCAGATCAAGGGCAAGCCCATCACCTTCCTCGATACCCCGGGTCATGAGGCGTTCACCTCCATGCGTGCCCGCGGCGCGATGGTGACGGATATTGCCATCCTCGTCGTTGCGGCGGAGGACGGCATTATGCCGCAGACGGTCGAGTCCATCAACCACGCCAAAGCGGCGGGCATCCCGATCATCGTGGCCATCAACAAGATGGATAAGCCCGACGCGAACCCCGAGCGCATCAAGCAGCAGCTGACCGAGTACGACCTGCTCGCTGAGGACTGGGGCGGCCAGACCATCGTCTGCCCGATCTCCGCCAAGACCGGTATGGGCGTCGACAACCTGCTGGAAATGGTAGCGCTGACCGCCGAGGTGGGCGAACTCAAGGCGAACCCGAACCGCGCCGCTTCCGGTACGGTCATTGAAGCGCGGCTGGATAAGGGCCGCGGCCCGATCGCGACGCTGCTTGTTCAGAACGGCACGCTGCGCCAGGGCGACATCATCATCGCCGGTACCGCCGTCGGCCGTGTGCGCGCGATGATCGGCGACAAGGGCCAGCGCATGACCGAAGCCGGCCCCTCCGTGCCGGTGGAGATCACCGGTCTCGGCGATGTGCCGAGCGCAGGCTCGACGTTCAACGCTGTCGCGGACGAACGCCTTGCCCGCGAGTTGGTGGAGCAGCGCAAGGAAGAGGAGAAGCTCAAGGCCAACGGCCCTGTCACCAAGGTCTCGCTGGAGGATCTGTTCAGCCAGATCCAGGCGGGCGAGATGAAGAACCTGAATCTGATCGTCAAGGCGGACGTGCAGGGCAGTGTCGAGGCGGTCAAAAGCTCGCTGGAGAAGCTTTCCAACGACGAAGTCCGCGTGCGTGTCATTCACGGCGCGGTGGGCGCGATCAACGAGAGCGACGTCATGCTGGCGTCGACCTCCAGCGCGATCATCGTCGGCTTCAATGTGCGTCCCGACGCGGTGGCGGCGGAGAGCGCCAAGCGCATGCACGTCGATATGCGTATGTACCGCGTCATCTACGACGCCATTGACGAGATCGAGGCGGCGATGAAGGGCATGCTGGCCCCGAAGTACCGCGAGAGCGTCATCGGCCACGCCGAGGTGCGCCAGACCTACAAGGTCTCCAGTGTCGGCACCGTCGCGGGCTGCTACGTCACGGACGGCAAGATCCAGCGCGCCTGCGAGGTGCGCATCGTGCGTGACGGCATCGTGGTGCACGAGGGACATCTGGCTTCCCTCCAGCGCTTCAAGGACGCGGTCAAGGAAGTGGCGAGCGGCTACGAGTGCGGCCTGAGCTTTGAGAAGTACAACGACATCAAGCTCGGCGATATCGTGGAAGCGTTCGTCATGGAGCAGATCGAAGAGTAATCAAAAAAGCGCAAGCGCTTTTTTGAAAAGCCGCGCTGCGCTTCCCGCACGCCAAAGGCGCACGGGCGCTCCGCGAGAAGAATTTTTCGCCACGCGCATGTCGCGGCGAAAAATGATTAAAATACTTTCGCGCCTGCGGGCGCGAAACTCTGCGAGGCTTTTGGGCGGGCGGAAACGCCCGTCCCTTTTCATCACTCCCACAAAGGAGGAACAATTATGGCAAGCAATCGCATCAACCGAATCAATGAAGAGATTCAAAAGGAGCTTTCCGCGCTCTTTCGCACGCTCAAGGACCCGCGGGTACAGGGCGGCATGGTGACCATCACCCATGTGGATACCACCACCGATCTGCGCTGGTGCCGCGTGTTCGTCAGCGTGCTGGACAAGTCGCAGGAGAAGGACGTGGTCAAGGGACTCAAGAGCGCGGCGGGGTATCTGCGCCGCGAGCTGGGCGCGGCGATTAAGCTGCGCTACACGCCGGAGCTGCAATTCGTCGCGGACGATTCCATCGAGTACGGCGCGCACATCCTCGAAATGCTGCGCGACCCCAACGTGGTCAAGCCCGCGAACCCGGCGAACGCCGACATCCATTTGGAGGACGAGGACTGATGCTGACGACGAAGGAAGTCGCGGAGTTTCTCCGCGCGCACGACGACTATCTCATCCTGACCCACAAGCGTCCCGACGGCGATACGCTGGGCTGCGCGGCGGCGCTGTGCCGCATGCTGCGCGGGATTGGCAAGACCGCGTGGCTGCTCAAAAACGAAGAGGTCACGGACAATTACGCGCCTTATGTGGACGGACTGTGGGCGGCGGAGGACTACGCTTGCGCTACCGTCGTGTCGGTCGATCTCGCGGCGCTGAGCCTGTTTCCAAAGAACGCGGAGCAGTTCAAAGAGCGCGTCGACCTCGCCATTGACCATCACGGAAGCTATGAGAACTTCGGCAGGGAATGGTGTGTGCATCCCGAGTGCGCCGCCTGCGGCGAGATCTTGTACGAGGTCGCCGTGGAGCTGGGACAGATGACGCCGGAGGTCGCTCTGCCTCTGTATGTGGCGGTGGCGACCGACACGGGCTGCTTCGTGTATTCCAACGTCACCGCCAACACGCACCGCGTCGCGGCGGCGCTGATGGAAACTGGCATCGACGTGCGCGGAGTCAACAAGAAGCACTTCCGCACCAAGACCAAGAAGCGTCTCGCACTGGAGGGCCGGCTGCTCAGCGAGATGGAGTATTTCGACGACGGCCGCGTGGTCGTGGTGCAGGTGCCGCAGGCGCTGATCCGCGAGATGCAGCTCACGGAGAACGACATGGATGATCTTGCCGCTCTCGGCGGATTGGTGGAGGGGCAGGATTGCTCCGTCACCATGAAGGAAATGGAAAACGGCGACTGGAAGATCAGCGTCCGCACCGGCCCGCGGGTTGACGCCTGCAAGGTTTGCGAGAACTTCGGCGGCGGCGGACACAAGGCGGCGTCCGGCTGCGTCATCCGCGGCAAGACGCAGGAGGAAACGAAAAACGCCATTGTGAAGGCGTGCATTGAGGTTGGCGCCCATGCCTGACGGCATTATTATCATCAACAAGCCGCAGGATTGGACGAGCATGGACGTGTGCGCCAAGCTGCGGGGCATTTTCCGCGAAAAGCGCGTGGGCCACGCGGGGACGCTGGACCCGATGGCGACGGGCGTGCTGCCCGTCTTCATCGGGCAGGCGACGAAAGCCGTGTCTTTTGCCGAGGACGGGAAGAAGGAGTACTGCGCCCGGCTGCGCCTCGGCGTCGTCACCGATACGCAGGATATCTGGGGTACAGTGCTGAGCGAGGCGGAGGCCGACGTGACCGAGGACAAGCTGCGCGCGGCGCTGCCGCGGTTTGTGGGCGAGATCGAGCAGATCCCGCCCATGTACTCCGCCATCAAGGTACAGGGACAGAAGCTCTACGACCTCGCGCGCAAGGGCGTCGAGGTGGAGCGCAAGCCCCGGCGAATCACGATTGAGGAGTTGGAGCTGTTGCCACGCGGCGAAAATGGCGACTGGGGGCTGCGGGTGGTATGCTCCAAGGGAACTTATATCCGCACGCTGTGCCACGATATCGGCGCAGCGCTGGGCTGCGGCGGCTGCATGAGCGCGCTCACGCGCACTATGGCGGCGGGCTATACCCTCGATGAGGCGGTGACGCTTGACGAGGCACAGGAGCGCGGCACAGAGCTGCTGCGCCCGGTGGACAGCCTGTTTCGGCAGCATCCCGCCTACGCCATCACCGACGCGGAGACCGAGCGGCGCAGCCGCTGCGGAAATCCGATCCACGCGGGAGATCTGACGGAGGGCATCTATCGCGTCTACGGGCGAGACGGCGCGTTTCTGGCGCTGTCCCGCTGCGAGAGCGGCGTTCTGACGTCGATCAAGAACTTTTTCAGCACATAAGGAACGAAGTGTTATGGCAGAACAGACAGTGATCGCCCTGGGCTTTTTCGACGGGGTGCATCTGGGCCACGGCGCGCTGCTGCGAAGAACCGCAGAACGCGCGGCGGAGAAAGGGCTGACCCCCGCGGCGTTCACCTTTGACCGCGCGCCGAAGGAGTTCGTCACCGGCGTCAACGTGCCGCTGCTCACAAGCGCCGCGGAGCGCACCGCGCTGATCCGCGAGGGGTACGGCATCGAGCGCACGATCGTCGCGACCTTTGATAACGCCATGATGACGATGCCGTGGCGCTCATTTCTGGAGCTGCTGGTGAGCCGTTACGGTGCGGCGCATCTGGTGGCGGGACACGACTACCGCTTCGGCTACCGAAACGAGGGCACGCCGGAGCGCCTGCGCGACTGGTGCGAAGCACACGGCGTCGGCTGCGATATCATCCCCAAGGTAGAGATCTGCGGCGTGACCGTCAGCTCCACGCACATTCGCTCGCTGGTGGAGCGGGGGGATATGGACGGCGCGGCGCGTTTTTTAGGGCACCCCTACGCCGTCACCGGCGTGGTGAGGCACGGCAAGCACCTCGGTACGGAGGAGCTGTTCCCCACGGTGAATCTGATGCCGGAGTCGTGGCGCGTGCTGCCGCGGTTCGGCGTTTACGCCGTGCGGGTCATCCTGGACGACGGCGCGGTGTTCCCCGGTGTGACCAACGTGGGCATCCGACCCACCATCGTGGACGACAACCGCGTGACCATCGAAACCAACCTGATCGGCTTTGACGGTGACCTCTACGGCCGGGAGCTGCGGCTGGAGTTCCGCCGTCGACTGCGGGACGAGCACAAATTCGATTCCATGGCGGAGTTGTACGCCCAGATCGAGCGGGATATCGCCGAGGTCCGAACGGAGAACTGAATCAAAATGAGACAGGCGCTGTGGAAAACAGCGCCTGTTGTATTTCCCGACGGTATTTTTAACCACCTCTGATTACAATGGGGAAAACAGGAGGTGGACAAGCCTTGAAAGCGATTTCTGCGCTGCGGCGCGAACACATCGGAAAGGGACTCGCCTGCGTTGCCCGCGCACTGCTGGCGGCACTGCTGGCCAACGCGCAGATCTATGGCGGCTACGCGCCGTTCGCCATCGGTCTGGTAGCCGCGGTCGGTCCCGGTTGGGAGGGGCTGGCGGCGCTGCTGGGAGCATTGGCGGGGACGATGACCTTTCTCGATTTTCCCCATGCACTGCGCACCATGGCCTGCTGTGTGCTGCTGTTCACGGCAAACAACGCGTTCTGCGAGCTGGGGTCCTACGAAAAGCCGTGGTTTTTGCCGACGCTGACGGCGGGACTGACCTTTGTCGTGGAGGCGATCTATGTCTATCGCGCGCAAAGCCCGGCGGAGGCAACATACTGCGCGGTGTCGATCGCGCTCGCCGCGCTGTACGCCCACTGCTGCCGCACGGTGCTGACCGCCGCCGACGCGCAGAGGGAAAAGCCCCGGGAGGCGTTGGTGGTGTTGCTGGGCGTGCTCGCCGCGCTCGCCGCGCCCCAGTTTCAGAATGGCTTTGCGCCGGGGCGCATCGTAGCGGTGCTGTCGGTGCTGCTGATTGCCTTTGATCGCCCGCTCTCCGAGGCGCTGACGGCGGCGCTGTGCATCGGCCTTACCATGGATCTGACCGCACCGGACATGACCTTTCGCTATGCCGCCGGTTATGGATTTGGCGCCTTGCTCACCAGCTTGCTGCGTCGGGAGAGCCGCGTCCGCGCGGCGGGCGCGTTTGCGCTGGCAACAGCGTTTTTTGCGCTGCCGATGGAGGAGCGCGAGGGGCTGATGCTGCTCTACGAGAATCTGGCGGGGACGCTGCTGTTTCTGCTGCTGCCGACGCGGCTGCTGCGCGCATTCCATGAGGAGCCGGCGCCCGGGACAGAAAATGAAGGCGGGCTGCGCCGCCGGCTCATTGAGGCTGCCGCTGCGCTGCGGGAGCTGCACGGCAGCATCGGAGGCAGTGCGCCGCCGCCGGAGGAAAACCCGGCCGTGATCTATGATCGGGCGGCGGAGGCGGTGTGCCGGGATTGCTCGCTGCGGGAACGTTGCTGGGTGAACGAGTACAACCGCACCTATACGGCGCTAAGCGACGCCACGGTGCCGTTGCTGCAAACAGGACGGGGCAGCGGGAAGGATTTCCCCGCGTATTTTGCCGATCGCTGCATCCGGTTTCCATCATTTCTCGCCGCGGTCAATACCGAGCTGCACGCGTATTTGCTGCGGCGGCAGTATCGCGCGCGGCTGGAGGAAGCCCGCGCTCGCTCGGTGGGACAGTATGCCCGGTTTTCCGATTTGCTGACGGCCGCGGCGGAGCGTCCGACGGGTGCGGAGGCGGGTGCGATACCGCCGGCGCTGCCCTATTGTGTGGGCGTATCCCTGCGGGCCAAGGATGGTGAGCGCGTCAGCGGCGACAGTGCAGGGAATTTCGAGCTGGACGGCGGACGGTTGTGCCTGCTGCTCTCCGACGGCATGGGCAGCGGGGAGGAGGCGCGTCGGGAGTCCGCGCAGGCGGTGCATCTGCTGGAGCGGTTTTTGCGCTCCGGCGTGGACGCCTCGGGCGCACTGCGCACGCTCAACAGTGCGCTGAACCTTCGTGCCGAGACTACGGACAGCTTTACCACCGTGGACTTGCTGACGCTGTCGCTGCGCAGCGGCGAGGGTGAGATATGCAAGTATGGCGCCGCACCGTCGTACGTCAAGCGCGACGGGCGGGTCTGGCGCATTGACTGCACCTGCTTGCCCGCAGGTCTGGCGGAGGAATCCGCGCCGCCGGAGACGACCCACGTCCGTCTCGGCGCGGGCAGCTTTTTTGTCATGGTGACCGACGGTGTGACGGACGCCTCCGATGACGCATGGCTTCAGGAACTGCTGAACGGCTGGGTGGGGGAAGACCCCCAGCAGCTGGTGGCGGCGATCCTCGCCGAGAGCTATCAAAGGCGCGGCGGCGACGACGATGCGGGTGCGCTGGCGCTGTACCTGCAAAAGGATGGGGAAGCCGCGGCGGAGGTATAGGAAGCTCAATTTTCGGCTATACTCCTCTTGAGAGAGCCGGGAGGAGGGATGCCGTATGGTAAAGGGGACGACCCGCCGCGTGATCGTGGTCAACGCGCCGGACGCGGAACTGTTTGAACAGGCGATCTTCATTGTGCGCAGCGATGCGGCGAAGGAGCGCGGCGTCAGTGAGCGAATGCTGGTGGACGAGGCCTGCCGCGTGGCGCGCCGCTGTGCGCCGCCACAGCCGCAGCGCGGGTATGTCGGCCCGCTCTTCTGGAGCGGACTGGGTGCGGGGATGATCGCCCTCATCTGGCTGTTGACGACGTTTATTTGAGAAAAAGAGACGCAAGTGCGTCTCTTTTTTTGCAAAAGGGGGTTTACAAACCGTATTCGACAAAGTATAATAATACGCATCGTATTTTGAGATAGAGGAGCATCCCTCGGTCCGCGGCGAAGCGCGGACAGCTCCCCTTGAAAAGGGACGCCAAAGAGGAGAGAGGATCATATGAACGCAGATTTTTCAAGAACGCTCGCCCTGCTGCGACAGGAGAAAGAGATCTCGCAGCGGCAAGCCGCCCGTGAACTGGGCATCTCGCAGGCGCTGCTCTCGCACTACGAAAACGGCGTGCGCGAGCCGGGGCTTGCCTTTGTGCGCAAGGCCTGTGACTATTATCGCGTCAGCGCAGACTATCTGCTGGGCCGCACGCTGGATCGCGACGGTGCGGTGATCGAGGCAGATGAGCTTTACGACGCCAGCGAAGAGAAGGGCAGTCTCCGCGGCAGCATCGCTGCGACGCTGCAAAAGAAGCTGCTGGTCAACACCACCAGTCTGCTCTTTGAGCTGCTGGGGCGCACCGGCTCCCGCGAAGCGGTGAACGCCGCGGGGCGCTATCTCTCCGGCGCGCTGTATCAGCTCTACCGGATGCTGCACCGCGCGGCGGGCGGGAAGGACAAGTTCTTCGCCCTGGGCGGCACGGCGTTCTCCATGGATGCTGTGGACGCGGAAATGCGCATTGCCCGCGTGTCGTTCGCGCAGTCGCTGGACGCGCTGGAGGACGCGGACGTGGAGTTGCCCGCCGTGGACAGCGCGGCGCTTGCCGATGCCTATCCGGGTCTCACGCAGAGCCTGACGCAGGTGCTGCACAGCACAGAGGAAGAAACGAATAAACTATTGGGAAGATAATCTATGAAACAGGAAAACATACGCAATTTCAGCATCATCGCGCACATCGACCACGGCAAGTCCACGCTGGCGGATCGCCTGCTCGAAAAATGCAACGCGGTCAGCGCGCGCGAAATGGAGGATCAGATCCTCGACAATATGGATTTGGAGCGTGAGCGCGGCATCACCATCAAGGCGCGCGCCGTCACCTTCGACTATACCGCGCAGGACGGGGAGACCTATACACTGAACCTCATCGACACCCCGGGCCATGTGGACTTCAACTACGAGGTGTCACGCTCCCTCGCCGCCTGCGAGGGCGCGATATTGATCGTGGACGCCTCGCAGGGCATCGAGGCGCAGACGCTGGCAAACACCTACCTCGCCATGGAGCACGATCTGGAGATTCGCCCTGTGGTCAATAAGATCGACCTGCCCGCCGCCGATCCCAAGCGTGTCAAGGAGGAGATCGAGAACATCCTTGCCATCCCCGCTGAGGACGCGCCGGAGATCTCCGCCAAGCTCGGCACCAACATCGAGCAAGTGCTGGAGGATATCGTTCACAACCTGCCCGCCCCCACCGGCGATGCTGACGCGCCGCTGCGTGCGCTGATCTTCGACAGCTATTATGACGCGTACAAGGGCGTTATCGTGTATATGCGCCTGATGGAGGGCACGCTCAAGCCCGGTATGCGCGTTCGCATGATGGCAACCGGCTCGGAGTTTCAGGTGCTGGACTGCGGCCTCATGCGCCCGTTGGGGCTGGAGTCCGCCAAGGAGCTGAAAGCCGGACAGGTGGGCTGGTTCATCGCCAGCATCAAGGACGTGCACGACACGCAGATCGGCGACACGGTCACAGGCGTGGAGAATCCCGCCGCCGAGCCGCTGCCGGGCTACCGCAAGGTGCGCTCGATGGTCTACTGCGGTATCTATACCGAGGATGGCAGCAAGTACCCCGATCTGCGCGACGCGCTGGAAAAGCTCCAGCTTAACGACGCGTCCCTGACCTTTGAGCCGGAATCCTCCGTGGCGCTGGGGTTTGGTTTCCGCTGCGGCTTTTTGGGAATGCTGCACATGGAGGTCATCCAGGAACGCCTGGAGCGCGAGTTCGACCTCGACCTCGTGACCACACTGCCGAGCGTCATCTATGAGGTCTACAAGACCGACGGCACGATGGTACGGGTGGACAACCCCCACAACTACCCGGATCCCAGCGTCATCGAGCACGCGGAGGAGCCGTTCGTCAAGGTCACCATCGTCACGCCGCCGGACTACGTCGGCAATATCATGCCCATGTGTCAGGATCGCCGCGGCGAGTTCAAGGATATGCAGTACCTCGATACCTTTCTGGTCGAGCTGCACTACGAAATGCCGCTCAACGAGATCATCTACGATTTCTTTGACACGCTCAAGGCGAACACCAAGGGCTACGCCTCGCTGGACTACGAGCTGTCGGGCTACCGCCCCAGCGAGCTGGTGAAGGTCGACCTGCTCTTGAACGGCGATCAGGTGGACGCGCTGAGCTTTATCGCCCACAAGGACAAAGCCTATCCCCGGGCGCGCAAGCTGTGCGAAAAGCTCAAGGAGAACATCCCGCGCCAGCTCTTCGAGGTGCCGGTGCAGGCCGCCATCGGCGGTCGCGTCATCGCCCGCGAGACGGTGAAGGCGATGCGCAAGGATGTGCTCGCCAAGTGCTACGGCGGCGACATCACGCGCAAGAAGAAGCTGCTGGAAAAGCAAAAAGAGGGCAAAAAGAAGATGCGGAGCTTAGGAACTGTCCAAGTTCCCACGGAAGCCTTCTTAGCGGTATTGAAGCTGGACGAGTGAAAAGAAAAGCAGCCTTACGGCTGCTTTTCTTTTATTGCTTTGAGCTGCTCCGCGTTCTCTTCGCTGAGCGCGTCGCTGATCGCCATTTTGCGCAGGATGTTCTTCATTGTTTCGTCCAGCGGCGTGCCTTCGCGGTAGTCGGCGGGGAAGATAAAGTCCACGCGCCCATCCGCCAGCAGGCCCTCTACGCCCGCGCGGTTGCTGTCCTGATACACCGCCACCGCCTGCCCGCCGTAGGCGCGCATCATCTTCATGCATGGCACGTCGGAGAGACCGTCGCCGACATAGATCATGTTGGTGAACGGGATGCGCTTGCTGTCGTCCGGCATCGAGGCATTCAGGTCGCGGTCATTCGCCACATCGAGGACACCCTTGTTGATGCGGTAGACAAACTGCGTCTTGTTGGTGAAGTTGACGTCCAGCTTCGGCCACATGGCGAGGCCGTCGCTGCCATAGAGGAACTCGCAGGCGTAGATCTCCCGGAACTCGTGCGCGACGCCGCTGCCCTCAATGATCTCCTTGAGCCCGGAGGACAGGACATAGTGCTCCACCTCCACGCCCAGCGTCTCGCCAAACGCGTTGATGCGAGCGAACCACTCCTTTACGCCGGGGAACAGCTGGATCGCGTTGCCGCACTTCACAAGATACTCGCGCTCCAGGCGAATGCCTTTTTTGCGGCACTCGTCGATCATCGTGTACATGTAGGCGAGCAGCCCGTCCATGTGGTTGCTCCAGCCGAAGTGATTGGCGATCTGCCAGAACTCCGCCGGCGTGTAGCCGAGGCTGGGGATGAACGCGTAATCCTGCATATCGGTGGTGCAGAGGGTCTTATCGAAGTCGTAGAGGAAAGCGACGATGGGTTTCTTTTTCATGGAGCTACCTCGCTGTGCGGAAAAAGCGGCGCATTTGCGCCGCTTTTTTCAGTCTTCGTCTTCTGTGCTGTAGTTGCGGCCAAACTTCAGATCCGCCAGCTTAAAGAGATGCTTGGCGGTGTCGGCCAGAGGAACTTCCGCGTCGTCGATGGGATCCGCGACAGCGGCGGCTTTTTTCGTACCGGCGGCGGGAAACATCACGGTGGCGTCCTCGTCCACGGCGGAATGATCCTCCGCGCTCTTCGCCGCGGGGAAGACCGTGGTGGCGGAGGTATCCGCCGCGCGCTCCTGCTCATAGGAGGCAACGATTTTTTCACCCAGTGCCGCAATGTCCGCGGCGGTATCGTGCACGGCCTTGGCCTCCCGGGTGGTCTGCTCCACCTGCTCCGGCGTAAGGTCGGGCAGGGTCTCCAGCACACGCAGCTGGTTTTCGCAGATCGCGCGGGTCTGTTCAACGAACTGCTTCGTCTGCGCCTTGACGGCATTGAGACGCTGCTGCTCATAGATGATTTCGTCGTGCAGTGCGCCGATCTTGGCCCGCGCCTCCATTTCAGCGTCGGCAATCAGCGTTTCCTTCTTTTCCTCGGCCTCGGAGACCATCGAGCTGGCCATCTTCTGCGCGGAGAGCAGCGCGGCGCGCATGGAATCCTCGGTGGCGCGGTACTCCTCCACCTTATCCACGAGCACCTTCATTTTAGCCTTGAGGGCGGCGTTTTCCTTGTAGAGCGCCGTATAGTCGTCGGTCAGCTCGTCGAGGAACTCGTCCACCATCGTCATATTGTAACCGCCGAATGCGGACTTGGAAAAGACGTGTTCAGCAACTTCCTGCGGTGTCAGCATATCTTACCTCTCCCTTGGCTTAAAGGTACAAGCCGGAGCTTTCCAGCTCGTCGATGAGGTCGCCCATGATATCCACATGGTACGGCGTGATGATGTAGGTGTTGGCGGCGACGCGCTTGATCTTGCCCTCGCCCGCGTAGGCCACGCCGGAGAGGAAGTCGATGAGGCGGCGCGCCACATCCTTGTTCGTGGACTCAAGGTTTACGACCACGGTGCGTTTTTCCTTGAGGTGATCGGCAATCTCGGAGGCGTTCTCAAAGCGCTCCGGCTTAACCAGAACGACCTTGAGCTGGGTAGTAGCGTGGATGTTCACGACCTTGTTGCGGCGATCCTCCTCGCGGTTGCGGTTGGCGGAAGCGCTGCCGCGGTCACGCTCGGCAAAAGCGCCGGTGTCGCCGCGGTCACGCAGATCGGGGAAATCGTCTTCGTATAGCTCGTCCTCATCCTCGTAAGGATGCGCCCATTTTTTCAGATCGTCAATAATGCCCATGATGGTTTCCCCTCTCCGTTACAATGTATAGGCGCGAGCGCCGAAAATCGCCGTGCCGACGCGGACAACAGTCGCGCCGCAGCGCACGGCATCTTCGTAGTCTCCGCTCATGCCCATTGATAACATATCAAGCTTATTATGATACAATTTTTCGTTTATGTCAACATAAAGCGCCCGAACTTTTTCAAAATATGGTATGCTGCCATGTTTTTCCTCCGCTACCGGTGGTATGCACATGAGACCGCGCAGACGGATATGGCGGAGCGCGGCGGCAAGCGCGGCAGCATCGGCGACAGCTTCGGGCGCGAAGCCGCTCTTGGCGTCCTCGCTGCCTATGTTGACCTCCAGCAGGATATCCTGCACGATGCCCAGCCGCTCCGCCTGGGCGTCGATGAGCCGCAGCAGCTCCTCTGAGCTGACCGACTCAATCACATCCACCTTGCCAACGACCATTTTCACTTTGTTGCGCTGGAGGTGTCCGATGAAGTGCAGCGGCGCGCCGTCATAGGCGTGCGCCAAGAGTTTTTGCGTCATCTCCTGCACGCGGTTTTCCCCCAGAGCGTCGATACCGGCGGCGATGGCGGCGCGGCAGGCCGCGGCGTCGTTCATCTTGCTGGCGCCGATGAGCAGGATCTCTGCGGGATCGCGCCCCGCGTCGGTGGCGGCGCGGGCAATGTTGGCGCGCACTTGCGCGATATTTTCAGCCATGGACATGTCGTTCCCTCCGTCAGTCGATGACCTTGCCGTTGTACAGGCGGTCAGCGGTGATGATGGCCTCGTCGCCTGTGCGCAGGGTGTAGAACACCACGTCGCTCTCCCGAGCGGCGTTGATCTCGCCGGGGCGGACGAGGCAGTAGTCCTCGCCTTGATAGATGACCTCCACGGGCTTGAACCAGGCCTGACGCCCGATGCGGCAGTAGACGCCGCTTTGCCCCTCGTGGATGCGCAGCGCGTTTTTGGGGATGCGCAGCCCGGTACAGCTTTTCAGGATCAGCTCTGCGCTCTGGTCGCGCAGCGCGGTGACGTAGGAGAGGTACTGCTCGCCGGAAAAAACCACCAGACAGCGCCCGTCCTCCGCACGGCTTACAGAGCTTGCGACGACGGGCAGAAGGACGTCCACGCCGGTGATGGCCAGCTCGTAGTGCCCGCCCTTGGCAATTTCCACCGCGTCGGATGCGTCGACCGCAGCGACATAGTACCAAGTTTCGCCGCGCACCAGCTTGCCCACCGTGGTGGAGACCGGCGCGGGAAGAAGCCGCTCAAATTCGGAGGGGCTGAGCTTGGGGAGCATGTCAGGCGTCAGCACGGTCTCGTAACCGTCCGCGACCGCGGAGTAGGTACCCGCAAAGGGCGCGACAATGGCGCGTGAGCCGTCACCGGCGGAGCGCGCCGTCTCCCGCAGCCTGCTTTCCAACGAAGCAATGCGATCACTGAGATCAGCGCTGCCGCGGTAGGCATACTCCCGGCGGAGCACAGTGGACTTGAGGGCGGATACGTTGCTGCCCAGCGCCGTATAGTTGCCGCTTGTCAGCGCGGCGCGCACGGCGATGATGTCGCCTTCGATGTCGGAGTCCAGACGCAGCGCCGCCTCGGTGTCACGGGCGGCGGTTTGGGCATAACGCAGCTGCTCCAGCTGCTCCCGCAGCGCCGCAACCTCCTGCTCGGCGGAGAGCGCTTCGGCGCTCTGATACACGGTGGCGATGCGCTTGCCGTTGGCGACGCGCTCTCCCTCCGTGCGCGTCAGCTCCACCAGCGGCTCGCTGCAATCAATAATCTCCTCATCCCGCACCAGCATGCCGTTGAGGGTCATGGCCTGCTCGGAACGATAGACGTAGACCGAGGAGGTGATGATGGGGTCGGTGAAGTACCGCCATGTCTGGATGCCGAAATATACCATCACCGCGAGGAAGATAAACGCGGTGATGAGCTTTGTGGTGAGAGAGGAGTTTTTCATGGGATGTACCTTTCGGAGCTACGGGATGCTCACTTCCTCCGCTTCCTCGGCGCCGCGCAGGTCAATGTTCCGCTGCGGCGCAATGGTGGAGATGGCGTGCTTGTAAATCAGCTGTTGCCTGCCCTCTGACTCCAGCACGACGGTGAAGGGATCAAAGCCCCGCACCACGCCGCGCATTTGAAAGCCGTTGACGAGGAAGACCGTCAGCGGCACGTCCTGCCGGCGGGCGAGGGTGAGGAAAGCGTCCTGTAGGTTGGTGTTCTTTTTCATGTGTGTTCATCCTTTCTGTATCTTGCGGACAGCCTGTCCGCGATACAGTCAGAATACGCCACACTGCGTGAGAATTTCTGTCGAAAAAGCGAGAGCCGCTTGGAAATCCCGCGCTTTTTTCCAATGATACCAGTGAATGCTCCTGTCGCGGCGCAGCCACGTCAGCTGCCGCTTGGCATACTGGCGCGAGCGAAGCTTGATTTCGTTGATGGCATCCTCCCGCGACGCCGCGCCGTCGAGATAGGCGAGGCACTCCTTGTAGCCGATGGCTTGCAGCGCGGTGGATTCGCGCGGTACGCCGGCATCGAGCAAGCCGCGCACCTCGTCAAAGAGCCCCTGCTCCACCATGACGTCCACGCGGCGGTCGATGAGGGCCTTCATGTCGTCGCGGTCTTCAAAAGCGAAGCCCAGCTTGACGGCCTCATACCGCGGCGGGACGCTCTGCGATTCCAGATTGTGCTGTGAGAGGGTCTTGCCGGTCTCGTACCAGACCTCCAGCGCCCGGATCAGGCGCTTGTGGTTGGCGGCATCGACCCGCGCGGCGCTCTCTGGGTCGATGCGACGCAGCTCGGCGAGCAACGCGTCTTCCCCCTCGGCGGCGAGCCGCGCTTCCAGCTGTTGCCGCACCGCTCCGCCAAATTGCCCCGCGGCAAAGCCGTGACCGGCGAGCAGTGCATCCAGGTATAGCCCTGTGCCGCCGACGACGACGGGCTGTGCACCCCGCGCGAGGATGTCGTCCGCGCAGCGAGCCGCATCCTCCGCGTACCGCGCGACAGAGCAGGACTCGTGGGGGTCGTACACGCCCACCATGTGATGGGGGACGCCTTCGGTTTCGTCCGGGGTGGGCGCGGCGGTGCCGATGACCATGCCGCGGTAAAGCTGCATGGAGTCACAGGAGATCACCTCGCCGCCGCAGCGCCGCGCGATCAGTACGCCCATTTTCGTCTTGCCGCAGGCCGTGGGGCCTACGACACAAATCAAAGGTTTCATACGATTCGCTTGAACATCTTCTCGATCTCGCGCTCGGTGAGCCGCACCTTGACGGGGCGCCCGTGGGGGCAGTATTCGATCTCGCCGGACTGCACCTTGTCCACCAGCACCCGCAGCTCCCGCTCGTCGGATTTCCAGCCGCCCTTGATGGACGCCTTGCACGCGAGCGTCGCCAGCAGCGCGTCGCGCGCGGAGGCGGGGTCGGCGCTCTTGCCGCTCGCGAGGTCGCCCGCAAGCTCTTCGAGTGTGGCGACAGCGTCGCCCTCGTCGATGTCGGCAGGGATATCGCGGATCAGCACGGCGTTGCCGCCGAAGTCTTCGCAGGTGAAGCCGAAATCGCGCAGGAGATCAAAGCGCTCCGCCACCGCGGCGTACTCGCTGCTGCCGAGCTGCGCCACCAGCGGAGTGAGCAGCGTCTGGGACATGATGGGCGCGTTTTGCGCCTTGAAGCGGTTGAAGTTGACGCGCTCGTGCGCGGCGTGCTTGTCGATGAGCCACACGTTTTTATCCGCGTCTTCACACACGATGTAGGTATCCAGCACCTCGCCCGCAATGCGCCACGGAACGACGGCCTCGGGAATGAGCGTGACCTGCTCCGGCTCGGGAGCGGGTTCTGCGGCCTCCCTTGCGAAAGAGGGCGCCTGCGAAGCGGGTGGGGGATCGGCTGACGCCGCGCCGGCACCCTCTGCGAACGGGAGGCGCTGGGCGTTCGCGCTTTTCGGCTCCTCCCGCCGTACATAGTCTGCCACACGCCCCTTGCCGCCCAGCTCACCGAGGGGGACGGCGGGAATGCGCGTCCGAAACATGGGAGCCTGCGCCGCCGGCTGCGGGGCCGCAGGCTTTTGAACGGATGGCTTTGCGGCGCTTTGCACGGCGCGGAACTGCCCCGCGGTCATGGTCTGATAGAAATCGCCGCGCGGATTCTGCATCTGCTGCTTCACCGTTTCCTGCACCGGCTTCGCCTCGCGGTCGAGAGCATCCATCACGCCGTGATAGACCAGGTCAAAGACCTGCTTTTCACTGACGAACTTGACAATGGTTTTGGCGGGATGCACGTTTACATCCACCATGTCGAAGGGCAGCGTCACAAACAGCACGCAGCCGGGGAACTTGCCCTTCATCATGCGATTGGCGTAGGCCTCTTCCAGCGCGGCGGTCAAAAGCTGCGACTTGACGAGGCGATTGTTGACGAAAAAGGTCTGCATGCCGCGCGTGCCGCGGCCATTTAAGGGGCGGGTCACAAAGCCGTCCGCCGCCAGTGCGCCGTCCCGGCCTTTGACCTCCACGAGTGAAAGCGTAAACTCCCGACCCAGTGCGGCGTAGATAGCGGATTTAAGCGTGCCGTCGCCGGGGGTGTGGAGCGCTTCCTCGTTGTCGCGGATCAGCTTGAACGAGATATCGGGATGCGAGAGCGCCAGATGGGTCGCAATGCCGGAGATGGCGGTGGCCTCGGCGCTGTCGCGCTTCATAAACTTGAGCCGCGCAGGCGTGTTGTAAAAGAGGTCGCGGACGATGACACTGGTGCCTTCCGGGCAGCCTGCGTCGGCGACCTCGCCGGACACGCCGCCGTCCAAATGCAGCGTCGCACCGCTGTCCGCGCCGCGCTCGCGGGTGAACACATCCAGCCGCGAGACGGATGAGATCGCCGCCAGCGCTTCGCCGCGAAAGCCCAGCGTGCCGATGGCGGATAGATCCTCGGCGGTGCGCAGCTTGCTCGTCGCGTGGCGCAAAAACGCCGTGGGCAGCTCGGCGGGCGCGATGCCGCAGCCGTCGTCGCTCACGCGCAGGTAAGTCATGCCGCCGTCCTTGATCTCAACGGTGACGGCGGTGGCGCCTGCGTCGATGGCGTTTTCCAGCAGTTCCTTGGCGACGCTGGCAGGACGCTCGACCACCTCGCCCGCGGCGATCAGATCGGCAACATGGGGGGAGAGTTGTTGGATATGCGGCATGGAAATGCCTCCTTAAGCGAAAGTGACGTAAAGTGCCAGCGCATTCACGATGGCGTGAAGCAGAACCGAAGTCCAGAGCGTGCCGGAGCGGTCATACACCCAGGCGAACACCAGCCCCGGAGCAAGGTATTGCAGCATCAGCGCAAAATAGCTGATGTCCCATGACGAGAGCGCGAAGGTCCACACATGCAGAAACGCGAACAGCACGGCCGAGACCGCATAGGCCACGACGACGCTCTTTTCCCGCAGGCATCCGAACATCAGGCCGCGAAACAAGACCTCCTCCACAAAGGGCGCGAGGAAAATGACAATCAGCGCCGTGGTGCGCGGCGCGGCATTGATCTGCGCGGCGATGGTCACGTCGTTGAGGTTGGCGCGGCTGTGAAAAAAGAGACGGAACACGCGGTAGAGCAGCTCATTCGCGCCGTAGAAGATCAGCAGACCCAGAAAGAGCGTGACGCAGGCGCGGTTGAGATTATCCAGCAGTCGTGAGGTCGTGTGAGCGATATAGCGGTGGAAAATGATGAGCGTCACCGCAAAGAGCAGATAGTAGTACAAAGCGTTTTGCTGTTCCGCGCCGATCTGCGTGCCCAACAGCAGTTCAAAGAGTGCGAACAGCCTCTGTGCCAGCAGCGGCATCACCAGCAGATACACGACGAAGAAGATCGTGCCCGCCAGCCGCTCGGCGTGGTTCATGGATGCGCTTGCGGTTTTCCTGGCCATACTATCACCACCTCAGTTCAGTTTCTGTTTCAGCTCGTACAAAAGCTGCATGGCTTCGATCGGCGTCAGCGTTTCCACCTGTGCGCGGCGCAGGGCATCCAGCACTTCGGCTTCACTGATGGCGGACATGCTGATCTGATCTTCCTCGTGACGCGGGGCAATCTGATAGGCGCCGCCCTTTTCCAGCTCCGCGAGGATTGCCTTGGCGCGGCTGACGACCTCCTTGGGAAGCCCCGCCAGCGTCGCGACTTCTATGCCGTAGCTGCGGTCCGCTCCGCCGGGGACGATCTTGCGCAGGAAGATCAGCTCCTCGCCGCGCTTTTTGATGGAAATGTTGTAGTTTTTCACGCCGGGGAGCGTGTTTTCCAGCTCTGTCAGCTCGTGGTAGTGCGTCGCAAACAGCGTCTTGGCGCCGAGCCTGCGCGGATTTGCGCAATGCTCCAGCACCGCCCGCGCGATGCTCATACCGTCGAAGGTGGAGGTGCCGCGGCCGATTTCATCGAGGATCAGCAGCGAGCGCGGCGTCGCCTGACGCATGATCTCCGCCACCTCGCTCATCTCCACCATGAAAGTGGACTGCCCGCCGGCAAGGTCATCGCTCGCGCCGATGCGGGTAAAGATGCGGTCGACCACGCCGATGTGGGCGCTGCGCGCCGGGACGAAGGAGCCGATCTGCGCCATGAGCGTGATGAGCGCCACCTGGCGCATATAGGTGGATTTGCCCGCCATGTTGGGGCCTGTAATGATGGAAACGCGGTTTTCCTTTTCTCCCATGTAGGTGTCGTTGGGAACGAACAGGCTGTCCTTTAAGACGCGCTCCACCACCGGATGCCGCCCGTCGTGAATTTCAATCACGCCGGAGTCGTCCACCGTGGGACAGCAGTAGTTGTTCTTCACTGCGATCGTTGCGAACGAGCAGAGCGTGTCCAGCTCCGCGATGACGGCGGCGGACTTCTGAATGCGCTCCGCTTCGGCGCAGACGCTGTCCCGCAGCGCGGAGAACAGTTCGTACTCCAGCGCGTTGAGTCGGTCGCCGGAGGTGAGGATGTCGTTCTCCAAATCCTTGAGTTCCTGCGTCACAAAGCGTTCGCCGTTCACCAGCGTCTGCTTGCGGATGTAGTCCTCCGGCACCTGATCTTTGAATGAGTTCGACACCTCGATGTAATAGCCGAACACCTTGTTGTAGCCGATGCGCAGCGTTCGGATGCCGGTGCGCTCCTTCTCCCGCTCCACGATGGCGGGGAGCAAGTCCTTGCCGCCGTCGTGAATGGCGCGCAGACGGTCGACCTCGGCGTTGAAGCCGTCTCGGATGAAGCCGCCCTCGCGCACGGAGAACGGCGGCTCGTCGCAGAGCGTTGCCTTGATCTGCTCCGCCACGTCGACAAGGGTATCCAAATTGTTATATATTTCGGCAAGTTTACTGTTTGTAAACGGCTTAAGCTGTTCCTTGACCGCACCCAGCTTCTCAATGGAGGTACGCAGCGAAGCAAAGTCACGTCCGCCCGCGTTGCCGTAGACAATGCGGCCGATCAGACGCTCCATGTCCGCGATACCGGTCATGGCGAGCGCCAGTTCTTCCCGTGCCATGGTGAGTCTGGTCAGCGCTTCCACCGCCGAAAGGCGGCGGTTGATCTCCGCCGCGTCGCGCAAGGGGCGCTCGAGGTACGAGCGCAGGCAGCGCGCGCCCATGGCGGTCTTGGTCTTGTCCAGCACCCAAAGGAGGCTCCCGCGCTTTTCCTTGCCGCGCAGGGTCTCGGTCAGCTCGAGATTGCGGCGGGCGGAGAGATCCAGCTCCATGAAGCGGCCCAGTTCATAGTATTCGAGTTTATTGATGTAGGCGAGGTCGGTTTTCTGCGTCTCATGCAGATAGGAAAGCAGGCCGCCGAGCGCCAGCGTCGCGGCGGGATTGTTGCGGGGCAGGCTTGCAAACGCCTCCTCGCCATACTGTGCGAGCACGGATTTTTCCGCGGCACGCAAGTCAAACCGCTTGTCAGCGTGTTCGATGGAGCTGTTCAGCTTTTGCCGCAGCAGCTCTAAAAGCGCGGCGTTTTGCTCTGCGCCGTTGTTCAGTACTGCCTCGGCGGGAGTGAAGCGCACCAGCTCGTTCATCAGATGCTCTGCGCGGTCGGTACCGGAAAAGGCGGTGACGTGGGTATGGCCGGTGGACATGTCGCAGAACGCGATACCCGCGTTGTTCTCGTCCAAAAACACACCTGCGAGGAAGTTGCCGCGGCTTGAGTCGAGGCTCTGGGCGTCGATGACCGTGCCGGGCGTGACGACACGGATGATGTCGCGCTTGACCAGTCCCTTGGCGAGCGCCGGGTCCTCGGTCTGCTCGCAGATGGCGACCTTGTAGCCCTTGGCGATGAGCCGCGCAATGTAGCCGTCACTGGAGTGGTACGGCACGCCGCACATGGGTGTCTGATCCTCCTTTGCCTTGCCGCGGTCGCGGGTGGTGAGGGTCAGGTCCAGCTCCCGGGAGGCGGTGAGGGCATCCTCCTCGAACATCTCGTAGAAGTCGCCGAGACGAAAGAACAGGATCTCGTCGGGATGCTGCTCCTTGATTTCGAGGTATTGCTTCATCATGGGGGTGATTTCCGCCATGTCAGATATCTCTCTTTCTTAAAGTTCAAACACACTGCCGCCGGACATGTATTGCAGCCGGTCGCCCAGCGTTTCCTTCAAAATGGCAAAGGCCTCCTGCCCGGTGCAGTGGCCGGTGAAAAACCGCGTGGACTTTCGCGCGTCGAGCTCGCGTGCGATCGCCTCCACCAGTTCCCGCGGCTCGCTCTGTGCCAGCGAGGGGTTGTAGAGGTGAAAGCCTGCGAATACCGCGTCGGGCGCGCGCCCCAAAATCTCCTCCGCGCGGCGGAGAATGTTGACGATGCCATTGTGGGCGCAGCCGCCGAACAGCACCGTTTTGCCGCGCTCTGTCACCAGAAGGCATTGCTCGTGGCGGAAGTCGTCCGGCGGGTAGTCGCCGCCGGTTTTCACGCGCAGCGTGTCGTTGGCGTGCGACCAGCAGTCGCGCCCGAAGCCGCCGGAGAGGAGCGTCAGCTCGTCGTCGAGCACCGTGACGCCGTCAACAAAGCGGAAGCGGGACTCGTACTTGTGCAGCAGCTTGTCAAGGCCGATGTAGGCGCACTTTTTCGGCGTCACCACATAGTATTCGCCCCACGCCTCCGTTTGCAGATACACCGCCGCGAGATCGTTGCGCTTGCAGAACAGCGCCAGACCGCCGCAGTGGTCGTTGTGGGAATGGGAGAGAACCGCGGTGTCCACCGCGCGAATATCCACGCCCAGCGCCTCGGCATTCTCTAAGAACATGGCGTTGGGGCCTATGTCAAACAGCAGGCGGTGCTTGTCCGTCGCAATGTGCAGGGACAGGCCGTGCTCACACTTCAGATCGCTGCGGCAGGCGGTGTTTTCCAGCAGCAGCGTAACCTTCATGCCGTGACCTCGCCGTAGAGCGCCCAGGTGTTGCTGTCGGTGATCTTCACCTCGGCAAAGCTGCCGATGAGAGCCCGGTCACCCTTGGCGCGCACAAGGCGGTTGCCCTCCGTGCGGCAGGAGAGGGGGTAGTCGGCGTCGTCGCTCTCGCCGTCGATCAGCACGCGGACGGTCTTGCCGACGTAGGCGGCGTGTTTTTCGGCGCTGTAGCCATTCTGCACGTCCAGCAGACGGTCAAACCATTTCTGTTTCTCTGCGCGGGGGACGGGATCGTCCATTTCCGCCGCCGGCGTGCCGGGACGGGGGGAGAAGATAAACGTGAACAACGCGTCAAACTTCGCCTCTTTTACGAGCGAGACGGTGTCCATCGCCTCATCCTCCGTCTCACCGGGAAAGCCGATGATGACGTCGCTGGTCAGCACCAGTCCCGGCATCGCCTTGCGGGCGTAGTGAATGAGCTCCAGATAGCCTTTCCGGGTGTACGGACGGCGCATGGCCTTGAGCACGCGGTCGTTGCCGCTTTGCACCGGGAGATGCAGACATTTTGCGACGTGGGCGCAGCGCGCCATGGCGTCAAAGAGCTTGGGCGTCGCGTCCTTGGGCTGGCTGGACATGAACCGCAGCCAGTACTCGCCGGGGATGGCGTCGATGGCGGTCAGCAGGTCGGCAAAGTCGTAGTCAATGTCAAGATCGTTGCCGTAGCTGTTGACGTTCTGACCGAGCAGGTAGATTTCCTTGTAGCCCGCCGCGATCAGCTCACGGCATTCGGCGATGATTTTTTCGGGATCGCGGCTGCGCTCGCGGCCGCGGACATAGGGCACAATGCAGTACGAGCAAAAGTTGTTGCAGCCGTACATGATGCTCACCCACGCGCGCACCGTGCCGTCGCGCTTGACGGGCAAGTCCTCCGCGATGCGCCCGTGCTCGTCCTCAATGGAAAAGGCGCGCTTGTGGGTGGTCAGCACGCCGTATAACAGCTCCGGAAGCCGCCACTCCGCCTGCGGGCCGAGGACGAGGTCGACGTGCCGGTAACTCTCCTTTACCTTGTCCGCGATGCGCTTTTGCTGCGCCATGCAGCCGCACAGCACAATGATCTGCTCGGGGTTCGCCTCCTTGGTGTGGGTCAGCTCGCCCAGTTCTCCAAACACACGCTTTTCCGCGTGCTCGCGGATGGCGCAGGTGTTGAGCAGCACCACGTCGGCGGCGTTCGCGTCGCTCGTCGGCTCAAAGCCCATCTCGGCGAGCATACCGGCAAGGCGCTCGCCGTCGGCGACGTTCTGCTGGCAGCCGAAGGTGTCCACCAGCGAGCGCGGCGCGCGGCGGAGCACGCCGGTGATGGCGCGTATTTTCTCGATATATTCCTTCTGGCGCGCCACTTCCTCGGCGCTGACCAGGATATCTTTGCGTTCCAAGGGATTCTCCTCCAAATGCACATACTTTAACTT
Source organism: uncultured Clostridia bacterium (assembly GCA_947170435.1). GTDB lineage: Bacteria > Bacillota > Clostridia > Oscillospirales > Oscillospiraceae > Hominicoprocola. The sequence continues at coordinate 176,073 of CAMVTO010000001.1, forward strand.
ATATACTATAACATAAGAAGCGGCGCCTTGCAAGAACGGTGTGGGCGAAAAATAAGGCTTGTTTCACAAACTCATATATGATAGAATACCCTGAACTTTGAGCAAATCAGAATCTCGTTGAAAGAAGGCTTTTTTCCAATGAAATTAGGTATCGTGGGCCTGCCCAACGTGGGCAAGAGCACCCTGTTCAACGCCATCACCAACGCCGGCGCGGAGAGCGCCAACTATCCGTTCTGCACCATCGAGCCGAACATGGGCATGGTTGCCGTGCCGGACGAGCGGCTGGATAAGCTCGCGGAGATGTATCAGCCGAAGAAAAAAACCCCCGCGGTCATCGAATTTGTAGACATCGCGGGCCTCGTCAAGGGTGCAAGCAACGGCGCGGGCCTCGGCAACAAGTTCCTGGAGAACATCCGCCGCACCGACGCCATCGTGCACGTCGTGCGCTGCTTTGACGACGAGAACATCATGCACGTCGTCGCCGACGCGACGCAGAACGTGCCCGTCGACCCGCTGGGCGACATTGAGACCATTGACCTTGAGCTGATCATGGCCGACCTTGAGATGGTGAACCGCCGCGTGGAGAAGGCGTCCAAGAACGCCAAATCCGGCAACAAGCAGTTCGCCCACGAAGCGGAGCTGTTCGCGGAGCTGGCCAAGCATCTTGACGCGGGCAAGTCCGCGCGCACGTTCGAGTGCAGCGGCGACGACGAGAAGATGCTTGCCACCGCTGATCTTCTGAGTCTCAAGCCGGTGATCTACGCCGCCAACATGGATGAGGACGGCTTCGCCGATCAGGCGGGCAACCAGTACCTCAAGCAGGTGCAGGAGAAAGCCGCGAAGGAGGGCGCGCAGGTGCTGCCCATCTGCGCCAAGCTGGAGCAGGAAATCGCCGAGCTGGACGGCGACGAGCGCGCCATGTTCCTCGAGGAGCTGGGCGTGGAGGCCTCCGGCCTCGACCGGCTGATTCAGTGCTCCTATACGCTGTTGGGCCTCATTTCTTTCCTCACCTACGGCGAGGATGAGTGCAGGGCGTGGACGATCAAAAACGGCACCAAGGCGCCGCAGGCCGCGGGCAAGATCCACAGCGACATTGAGCGCGGCTTCATCCGCGCCGAGACGATCAACTTTGCCGACATGATCGCTTGCGGCAGCGTGCAGGCGGCAAAGGAAAAGGGCCTGCTCCGCAGCGAGGGCAAGGACTACGTCGTCAAGGACGGCGACATGATCTATTTTCGATTCAATGTGTGAGAATCACACATTGAATCGAAAATAACAGGACATGTCATTTCGCTCGCCGCTGACGCGGCAACCGCGAAATATGACGACAAAATCCTCCATGCACGGGAGGATCGATCGTTTGACGGCTTGTGGCGCATGGAGGATTTTGTGATGACACGCCCCGATGATAAAAGGAATCTTCGCAGCGATAAGCTCAATTACTCCCGCACATTGCTGGTCGGCCTCGCGTTTTTGTCCATCTGCGCGTTCTGGCAGATGTACGACAACATTGTGCCGCTGATCCTCACCAAGACCTTCCGCATGAACGAAACGTTCTCCGGCGCGGTCATGGCGGCGGACAATGTGCTGGCGCTGTTTCTGCTGCCGCTTTTCGGTACGCTTTCCGATCAGACAAACGCGAAAATCGGCAAGCGTATGCCGTTCATTCTGTTTGGCACCGGCTGCGCCGTGATTCTGATGAACATTCTGCCGCTGCTCGACAACGGCTACTATGCCGCGCCGAGCGCGTTCAAGACCGTGTCGTTTGTCATCGTGCTGGGTCTGCTGCTCATCGCCATGGGGACTTATCGCTCCCCGGCGGTGGCGCTGATGCCGGACGTGACGCCCAAGCCGCTGCGCTCCAAGGCGAACGCCATCATCAACCTCATGGGCGCGGTGGGCGGCATCCTCTACCTCGGCGTGGCGGCGGTGCTGTACCCCAACGCCAGGGTGCAGGGGCTCGCGCACGTCAACTATCAGCCGCTGTTCATCATCGTCTCCGCCATCATGTTTGTGGCGGTGGCGGCACTGTTCCTCACCGTCAAGGAGCCGAAGCTCGTGAGCGCGAACAAGGCGCTGGAGGCGGAGCATCCCGAGTGGAATCTCGCGGAGGACGACGGCAGCGGCAATGAGGTGCTGCCCGCGGAGGTCAAGCGCAGCCTCGGCTTCCTGCTGGCGTCTATCGCGCTGTGGTTCATCGGCTACAACGGTGTGACGACGTGGTTCACGACCTACGTCGACGTCGTCATGGGGCAGGGACTTGGCGGCGCGTCCACCTGCCTGCTCATCGCCACGGGCGGCGCGATCCTCTCCTACATCCCCATCGGACAGCTGGCGTCGAAGATCGGACGCAAAAAAACCATCCTAGGCGGCTGTGTGCTGCTCGCGATCTGCTTCTTCCTCGGCTATGTGCTGACGACAACGTATTCCGCCATCAACGCCGTTATGTTCGTTGTGTTCGCGCTGGTGGGCTTCGCGTGGGCGGCGATCAACGTCAACTCGCTGCCTATGGTGGTGGAGATGTGCCGCGGCAGCGACATCGGCAAGTTCACGGGCTATTACTACACCGCGTCCATGGCGGCACAGGTGGTGACGCCCATTTTCGCCGGCACGCTCATGCGCCAGATCAGCTACAAGGTGCTATTTCCCTACGCGGCGCTGTTCGTGGCGCTCAGCTTCGTGACGATGCTCTTCGTCAAGCACGGCGACGCCAGGGTGGAGGCAAAGAAAGGCCTGTCCGCGTTCGAGGACATGGGCGACGACTAAAGACAAAGAGGCGACTTTTTTGAGACAATTTCGTTACGCACACCGGGGGCTGCACGATCTTTCGCAGGGCATCCCCGAAAATTCGCTCCCCGCGTTCCGCCGCGCCGCTGGGCGGGGCTTCGGCGCGGAGCTGGACGTGCATCTGCTCGTCGACGGCTCGCTGGCGGTGTTTCACGACTCCGATCTCCGGCGCATGACAGGGCAGGACGGCGTCATCGAGGAGCTGACCGCGGCACAGCTTGCCGAGTATAAGCTTGGCGGCACGGAGGAGACTATTCCGCAGCTTTATCAGGTGCTGGAGCTGTTCGACCGCGCCAAGCTGCCGCTGGTTGTGGAGCTGAAAAGCTACAAAAACAACTTTGCGGCCCTCGCCGCGCGGACGGTGGAGGAGCTGGACAAGTACGGCGCGCCGTACGTCATGGAATCCTTCGATCCGCGCTGCCTGCTGTGGCTGCGGAAAAACCGCCCGGAGATCATCCGTGGTCAGCTTTCGCAGGACTTCATCCACGGCGATCATTCCGGCATGGGCGAAAAGGCGGATCGGCTGCTGACGCACATGGCGTTCAATCGCTTCACCAAGCCCAATTTCGTGGCGTTCCGCTACGAGGATCGGGACTGCCCCAGCCTCCGCCGCGTCAAGCGGACACACAGCGCGGTGGTATTCTACTGGACGATCCGCTCGCGGGAGGATATGGAGACCGCCGAGGCCGAGGGCGCGCAGGTGATATTTGAGGGCTTTGTCCCATAACTTGTTATGGGACAAAGAATAGCCATGAATTTTCGGTTGCCGCGCAAGCGGCGAGAAAATTCGGCGATAAGTGACAAGCCGCTTTGCGGCTTTGTCCCATAACTTGTTATGGGACAAAGAATAGCCATGAATTTTCGGTTGCCGCGCAAGCGGCGAGAAAATTCGGCGATAAGTGACAAGCCGCTTTGCGGCTTTGTCCCATAACAATTTAGAAGAAGAACAACAGGAAAGAGGAAAGCAACATGGCTGAAACCACGCCGAAGAGGCACTGGGGGGATCGCAAAGATGCGACGCTGCTGCGCAAGGCGGACTCGATGCATTTCATCATGGGCGTCGTCTACCCCAACCGCCCCGACAACGAGGCGTACATCTCCGAGCGCATCGACCTGACCGCAATCAAGGAATACTTAGCGAAGAAGAATGTCGAGGGCATCGACTTCAAATACACCTTCTTCCATGTGATCCTGACCGGCCTGCTCAAGACGATCACGCTGCGCCCGAAGCTCAATCGCTTCTATAAGAACGAAAACTACTACCAGCGGCACGAGATCACCGCCGGTTTTACCATGAAGAAGAAGTTCGACGATCACGCCGAGGAGGGGCTCGCCTTCATCCACGGCAAGCCGGACGCCACCATTGACAGCATCCACGATGAGATCCGCGACCAGGTCACGGGCTACCGCGGCGGCAAGCACGACAATACCGGCGACGCGATGGATCTCTTCAACAGCCTGCCCCGCTGGCTCAGCAAGACGATCGTCCACTTTCTTATGTGGATGGACAAGCACGGCTGGGTACCGCAGAGCCTGATTGCCAACGACGCCAACTACGCCAGCGTTTTTATCACCAACCTCGGCTCGATCAAGCTCAAGTGCGGTTATCACCACCTCTCCACCTGGGGCACGACTTCGCTGTTCGTTGTCATCGGGGAGAAGAAGTGGTCGCCGCTTTATGATGAGCACGGCCTTGTGAAGATGTACGAGTCGCTGGACATCGGCCTGACCGTCGACGAGCGCATTGCCGACGGCTATTACTACTCCAAGAGTGTCCGCCTGCTCAAGTATCTGCTCGAGCATCCTGAGGAGCTGGAAAAACCGCTGAGTGCGGAAGTTGATTTTGAAAAGTGAGGAAGGTTTTGAAATGAGTCAGATCACAGCAAAGACCCCGTGGAAGGATTTTATGGGTGAGGTTCCCATGCACCTGGATTACTTCGAAGGTTCCATGTTCGAGGCGGTGGAAAAGGTCGCCAAGCAATACCCCAATCAGATCGCCTTTGACTTTATGGGCAAGTCTACCACTTACCGCCAGATGATCATGGAGATCGAGCGCTGCGCCAAGGCGCTCAAGACCATCGGTATCCGCGAGAATGACAAGGTCACCATTGCCATGCCCAACTGCCCGCAGGCGATCTTTTTGTTCTACGCCGTCAACCTCGTCGGCGCCATCGCCAACATGATCCACCCGCTGAGCGCGGAAAAGGAGATCGAGTTCTACCTGAACGAATCCGAAAGCGTGCTCGCCATTACGCTGGATCAGTTCTATGACAAGTTTGAGCGCATCCGCCAGAACACCAAGGTGGTGAACATCGTCATCGCCTCTGTCAAGGACGCGCTGAGCAAGCCCATCAAGGCGGGCTATATGCTCACCGCGGGGCGTAAGATCGAAAAGATCCCCGCCGACGCGCCGGTGCTGATGTGGAAGGACTTCCTGCGGCTTTCCCGCTCCTGCTTCTACAAGACCTACAAGGTCGAGCGCCACGGCAGCGATCCCGCCGTGATCCTCTATTCCGGCGGCACCACCGGTACCACCAAGGGCATCGTGCTCACCAACCGCAACTTCAACGCGCTCGGTCAGCAGATCGTGGCGACGAATCCGATGTTCCGCCCTGGCGATAAGATGCTCGCCGCTATGCCGCTGTTCCACGGCTTCGGCCTCGGCGTCTGCGTTCACTCCATGCTCTCGCAGGGCGGCCGCTGCATCCTGATTCCGCGCTTCACACCCAAGTCCTACGCCAAGCAGATCACCAAGTACCGCTGCAACTTCATCGCCGGCGTTCCCACGCTCTACGAGGCGCTGCTGCGCTTGCCGGGCATGGAGCGCGCCGACTTCTCCAGCCTCAAGGGCGTGTTCTCCGGCGGCGACAGTCTGAGCATCGAGCTCAAGAAGAAGTTTGACAAGTTCCTCTATGACCACAAGGCGGTCATTCAGGTGCGCGAGGGCTACGGCACCACCGAGACTGTCACTGCCTGCTGCCTTACCCCGCCGCACATGCATAAGGAGGGCAGCATCGGCATCCCATTCCCCGACACCTATATCAAGATCGTCGAGCCGGGCACGGACAAGGAGCTGCCCTACGGCGAGGAGGGCGAGATCCTGCTTGCCGGTCCCACCGTCATGAAGGAGTACATGAAGCACCCCGACGAGACGGCAAACACGCTGCGCACCCATGCCGACGGCCTAACCTGGGTCTACACCGGTGACCTCGGCAGCATGGACAGCGAGGGCTTTGTGTTCTTTAAGGGCCGCGCCAAGCGCATGATCATCTCGTCCGGCTACAACGTCTATCCCGCGCAGATCGAGAACATTATCGACGCCCACGAGGCGGTGCAGATGAGCTGCGTCATCGGCGTGCCCGACGCGTATAAGATGCAGAAGGTCAAGGCGTTCGTGAAGCTCAACCCAGGCTTTGAGGCGAACGACGAGACCAAGCAGGCGATCCTTGCCCATTGCGCCAAGCATGTGGCAAAGTACGCCATGCCCTACGACGTGGAGTTCCGCGACGAGCTGCCCAAGACGCTGGTCGGCAAGGTGGCGTATCGCATTTTGGAGGAAGAGGAGCTTGCCAAGATCGCACAGGCGAGCTAACGCAGATCGGAGGAAACGATGCACGCAAAGGAATTGCTCAGCGCCCTCTATGACGGGCGGTTTGACGACGCCCTGCGCCCGGTCTACGGGGCACAGGGACTCAAAACCGTGTACGGCCGCATTGAGTCGGTGGTGCACGGCTTCTGCCAGAACTTTGACCCGAACGAGACTTGCGATGTAACGGTGTTCAGCGCACCGGGGCGCACGGAGCTGGGCGGCAATCACACCGACCACCAGCACGGTTGTGGCCTTGCCGGCAGTGTGGACATGGATACGCTGGCCTGCGTTGCCCGCTGTGATGAGCCGACGATCTGTGTGCTCTCCAAGGGCCACAACCCCGTGCGCGTGGATCTGCACGACACCGAGATACATACGTCGGAGCTGAGCAGCTCGTCCGCGCTGGTGCGCGGCGTGGCGGTGCGGCTGCGCGAGCTGGGCGGCGACGCGGGCGGCTTCAACGCCTACACCGAAACCCGTGTGCTGCGGGGCTCCGGCCTCTCCAGCTCCGCGGCGTTCGAGGTGTTGATCGGGCAGATCATCAACCAGCTCTTCTGCGGCGGGAGGTTCAACTCCACCGACCTCGCCAAGGTTGGGCAGTACGCCGAGAACGTCTATTACGGCAAGCCCTGCGGATTGCTGGATCAGATGGCCTGTGCCACCGGCGGCGTGGTCGCCATTGACTTTGCCGATCCCCAGAACCCTGACGTACAGCGCTGCGCGGTGGATTTTGCCGGGGAGGGCTACGCCCTGGTCATCATTGACAGCGGCGCCAACCACTCTGACCTGGATGGCGAGTATGCCGCCATCACGCAGGAGATGGGCGCTGTGGCGCAGTTCTTTGGCAAGAGCGTGCTGCATGAGGTGGACGAAGCGGAATTTCTCCGCCGCGAGGACGAGGTGCGCAGCGCCCTCGGCGAGCGCCCGGTGCTCCGCGCGGAACATTTCTTCGCCGAGACCAAGCGCGCCGAAGCGCAGTACGCGGCGCTCAAGCGCGGCGATTTTGCGCTCTATCTGGCGCTGGTACGCGAGTCCGGGGAATCCTCGGAAACCAAGCTGCAAAACGTGTCCGTTGCTCGCCCGGACGGTGACCGGCTGCTGCGGGTGATCCGCCGCGCGCGGGAGCTGGCCGGCCCCACGGGCGCGGCGCGTGTCCACGGCGGCGGCTTCGCCGGCACGGCGCAGGCGTATGTGCCGCGCGGGCAACTGGAAGACTTTGTGAGCGCCATCGAGGGCGAGTTCGGCGAGGGCTGCTGCCATATCGTGCAGATCCGCAACGTCGGCGGCGTACAGCTGATATAAACAAAAAAAGGTTCCGCCAATCGGCGGAACCTTTTAGCTTTTGGGGTATTTGCGGTGCAGCTCGTGTTTTTTGATGACGCACATCTTGTCCGTACAGTTCTCACAGGCGAGAAAGGCGTTGGTCTCCTCCACAAAGCGCTCAGGATGCTTGTAATAAGTGACCTCCCAAAGGACGGTGCACACCAGTGCGAGACCAACCACGCTCCACGACCAGAAGTGCGGGATGAAGATCAGCGGCGTCGCGATCATAATGGTGCCCCAGGCGAAGATGCGGCAGGTGACGCAGCACTTGTTTTTCATCACCAGCTTCTGAAACGGGCAGTAGAACATGATGCAGATGAGGTCGGAGAGGTAGTAGAACGTCGCGAGCAGTACCAGCGTGGGCACACCGATGATTCCACGCAGATAGAGCACCAGAAACACCAGATTCAGCGCGATCCACAGCAGCGCCACGCGCGTTGCGCCGAGGTCCAGGCGGGTGAGGCGCGTGCGCAGCCGCAGGTTGTCCGCGATGGTCTCAATGCGGTCAAAGTACTGCGGGAACTGCTTGAGGCACCCGCGGCTGACGCGGGAGTGCGGCGAGAGCTGGAGCGCGAAGGAGACGATGAAAAACAGCCACAGCAGGTTGACGGGGTGCAGCAGCGCCTGGTTTTTCGTGAAGTCCAGTGCGGAGCGATTGGTGAGAAACGTGACAAATACGCACACCAGCACCAGCGCGCGGAAGAGAAAACGCACCAGATAGGAGCGCAGCATTTTTGTGGCGTTTTGCGTACAGGGTCACCTCAATTCATTGCTGTGGCGTTGAGTTCAAACAGTTCGTCGATCCGTCCGCGCAGCGCAGGGTGCGCCGTGAGATCGGGATCGGCTGCGATCAACTGCTCCGCGGCGGCGCGCGCCTGGTGCAGCAGCTCCATGTCGCAGGTGAGGTCTGCCACACGCAGCGATGGCAGGCCGTGCTGACGCGAGCCGAAGAAGTCGCCGGGGCCGCGAAGCTTCAGGTCTTCCTCGGCAATCTCGAAGCCGTTGCCGGTGCGGGTCATCACGGAAAGACGCTGGCGGTTGTCCTCGCCGGGGTTGTCGGAGACGAGAATGCAGTAGGATTTGTGCTGCCCGCGTCCCACACGCCCCCGCAGCTGATGGAGCTGCGAGAGGCCGAAGCACTCGGCGTTTTCAATCAACATCACCGAGGCGTTTGGCACGTCCACACCGACCTCGACGACCGTGGTGGAGACCAGAATATCAATTTCCCCGGCGGCGAAGGCGCGCATGACCGCATCCTTCTCCCGGGGCTTCATTTTGCCGTGGATGGGCGCCACCGTGAGATCGGGAAAGACCTCCTTTTGCAGCGTATCGGCGTAGGCGGTCACCGCCTTGCGCTCGTCAGCAAGCTCGTCGTTTTCCGCCACCATCGGGCATACGATGTACGCCTGCCGGCCTTCGGCGATCTGCTTGCGCAGGAAGTCGTAAATGCGCTTGTGATAGCTCGAATTCACCGCAAAGGTGTCGATGCTCTGACGGCCGGGGGGCAACTCGTCGATGAGCGACACATCGAGGTCGCCGTAGATCATCAGCGCCAGCGTGCGGGGGATCGGCGTCGCGGACATCACCAGCAGGTGCGGATGGTCGCCCTTGGCACCAAGTGCCGCACGCTGATCCACGCCAAAGCGGTGCTGCTCGTCGGTCACGACGAGGCCCAGCTTCTGATACTGCACATCCGATGTGATGAGCGCGTGGGTGCCGATGGCAAGCGTGATCTCGCCGGAGGCCAGCTGCTCCAGAATGGAGCGGCGGGTTTTCGCGGTGGTGGAGGCGGTCAGCAGCGTGCAGCGCACACCAAAGCCCTCCAGCAGCGGAGCGAGAGTCTTGTAGTGCTGCTCCGCGAGGATCTCGGTCGGCACCATCAGCGCGGACTGCATCCCGTTTTGCGCCGCAAACCAGATCGCCGCTGCGGCGACCATCGTCTTGCCGGATCCAACGTCGCCCTGCACCAGTCGGTTCATCGGGCGCTCAGCGCACATATCCCGCACTGCGTCGTCAATGGCGCGCTTTTGGGCGTTTGTCAACGAAAAGGGGAGCGCGCCGTAGAACGGCGCGAGGTCGACGGGCTCGCACCTCTGCCCGGTCACGGCGCCGCGGCGTTCGCGCAGGAGCCGCATCCCCAGCGTCAGCAGGTACAGCTCTTCAAATACCAGCCGCCGCCGGGCGACGGCAAGCGCCTCGTCGTCCGCGGGAAAGTGGACGTTTTCGTAGGCGTAGCGGACGTGACAGAGCTGATACGCCTTGCGCGTGTCCTCGGGGAGAAAGTCGGTCAGATCACCGGCGCAGGCATCCAGCCCCTGCCGCACGGCGCTCGCGAGCACGTTCTGGCTCACCCCGGCGGTCAGCGGATAGATGGGCACAATGCGGCCTGTGATGCGGTTTGCGCCCTCAGGCTCAAAAAGAGGATTCGTCATCTGCTTGCGCAGCAGATTGCCCTCCGCCTTGCCGTAAAAGACGTATTCCTCACCGATGTGAAAGCTGTTTTTGAGATAGCTTTGGTTGAAATAGGTCAAATCGAGCGCAGCCGATTCATCCACAACACGGAGCTTGACGAGGTCAAGTCCTTTGCGGATATGGGAGAGCTTCGGCTCTGTGGCGACCACGGCGCGGACGCAGGCGTTCTCGCCGGGTACGAGATCGGCAATGCGCTGATACGCCCGCCGGTCCTCATAGGCGCGCGGGAAGTAGGAAATCAGCTCCCGCAGGTTGGTGATCCCCAGCTTTTGCAGGGATTTTGCCCGCTGCTCGCCAACGCCCTTGACGTAGCGCACGTCGGTTGACATGTCAGGCATAGGGTTACTTCTTTACGTAGTCAATGTATTGGAACTTGAGGCCGTTTTCCTCCATGACCTCGCTCTCGGACTCCACTTGCCAGTCGGCATGCTTGTCGAGGTTGGGGAAAAAGCTGTCTGCCTTGGGAGCGGCAAAGACCTTCGTGGCACGGACGCGGTCAAAGTAGGGGCGCATCTGCGTGTAGACACTGGCGCCGCCGACCACAATGGCGTCGTCACCGGCGAGGACGACGGCCTCCTCCGGCGTGTGAGCCAGCTCTGCGCCCTCGATGGGCTCCTCGCTGTGGGTCAGGACGATGTTGCGGCGCCCCGGCAGGGGCTTGCCGCCGGGAAAGGTCTTGAGCGTGCGGGAACCGTAGATGATTGTCTTGCCAAGGGTCAGCTCCTTAAAGCGCTTCATATCGGCGGAGATGCGGAACAGCAGGTCGCCGTCGACGCCGATGCCCCAGTTTTCACTGACACAAACGATTGCTTGCATACAAAAGCCTCGCTTTTCTAACGATCAAATCGCAATGGGGATCTTGTCCTCAAAGGGAGAGTATTCGTAGTGCTCCAGCGTAAAGCTGTCCTTGGTGAAGGCGTAGAAGTCCGTCACCGAGGGGTCGACCGTGAACTTCGGCGCGGGACGCTCAGGCTCTTGGAGCATCTTCTCGATGATGGGGATATGCCGGTCGTAGATGTGGCAGTCGGCGATCACATGCACCAGCTCGCCTGCCTTGAGGCCGCTGACCTGTGCGAACATGTGCACCAGCACCGCGTACTGCACCACGTTCCAGTTGTTTGCCGCCAGCATGTCCTGCGAGCGCTGGTTCAAAATCGCGTTGAGCGTATTGCCGCTGACGTTGAAGGTCATCGAGTAGGCGCAGGGATAGAGCGCCATCTCGCTGAGATCGGCAAAGTTATAGATATTGGTGAGAATGCGGCGGGAGGCGGGGTTGTGCTTTAAGTCGAACAGCACGCGATCCACCTGATCCATGTCGCCCTCTTTGTAGTGGTGCTTGACGCCCAGCTGATAACCGTAGGCCTTGCCGATGGAGCCGTTCTCATCCGCCCAGGCATCCCAGATGTGGCTGGAGAGGTCGTGGACGTTATTGGACTTCTTTTGCCAGATCCACAGCAGCTCGTCCACCGCGCTCTTCCAGTAGGTGCGGCGGAGCGTCAGAATCGGGAACTCCTTTTGCAGGTCGTAGCGGTTCACGACGCCGAATTTCTTGATGGTATGGGCGGGAGTACCGTCCTCCCAGTGCGGCCGGACCGTAAGATTGTCATCCCGGACGCCGTTGTTCAGAATGTCCAGACAGGTTTGGCGAAAGACTTGGTCGGCATAGGCCATGGGGCAGTTCCTCCTGGTTATTTGATGGGGTAGCCGATGAAGCGGAGAGCGCCCAGCGCCAGCTCCAGCGTCGGATCGACGGCGGGGTAGTCGAGGTGATAGAGGTCGAACGCGAGGGGCAGCTCGGTACAGCCGAGCACCAGCGTCTCCGCGCCCGCGGCGAGAAGCCCCTCACAGGCGGCGCGGAAGGCGGAGGCGTCATAATCGAGCTTTCCTGCCTTGATGCCGCTGTAGATGATGTCCATGACGGCTGCCTGCGCGGCGCTCGGCGGCGTCAGCAGCGCGATGCCGCTGTCGGCAAAGGCACGCTGGTAGATGCCGACCTGCACCGTGCCGTCGGTGGCGAGCAGACCTGCGCGCTTCACGCCGCGCGCACGCAGCGTATCGCAGGTCAGGGTGATCATGTGCAGCATCGGGATATGGACCGCCGCCGCTACCGCGTCATAGAAGCAGTGGGCGGTATTGCAGGGCATGATCAGTACGTCCGCGCCGATGCGCTCCAGATGCTGTGCGCTTTTGATCATCTCCGGCGTGGGATCGGCGCCGCCGTGGAGCAGCGCCTCCGTGCGGTCAGCGATGTCGGTGTTGGAGTCGATGACGACCCGTGGGTGCTCCTGATCGGACTTTGCGTCCGTGTGGACCGTGATCTTCCGGAACAGGTCGACCGTCGCCAGCGGCCCCATGCCGCCGAGAATACCGATGGTTTTTTTGGTCATTGTGCGGCTTGATCGGCGGCGATGACCAGCTTCAACGCCTCGACCGCGACCTTAACGGCGGCGGAGGTGTCCTCGCTCATATCCTGATCGAGACCGGCCTTCTCACGCTCTTGATTCCACACGACGTGGAAGCAGGAGCCGCAGCGAACGTGGAGCGCTGCCGCCACGACGAACAGCGCCGCGGATTCCATCTCGCTGGCCTTGACGCCGAGGCGCTTCCAGCTCTCCCACTTTTGCAGCAGCTCGTAGTATACGGGGCTGGCCTCGGGGCTGTGCTGGCCGTAGAAGCTGTCCTTGCACTGCACCACACCGCTGTGGGTGGTGTAGCCCAGCGCCTTGGACGCCTGCATCAGCGCGGCGGCGATATTGAAATCGGCGACGGCGGGAAACTCAATGGGAGCGTATTCCATAGAGGTGTGCTCAAAGCGGATCGCGCCGGTGGCAACCACGATGTCGCCGGACTTCACGTTCAGATCAATGCCGCCGCAGGTGCCGGTGCGGATGAACGTGTCCGCGCCCAGCTTGTGCAGCTCTTCCATGGCGATGGAGGCGGAGGGCCCGCCGATGCCGGTGGAGCAGACGCTGACCGGTACGCCCAGCAGCGTTCCGGTGTAGGTGGTGTACTCGCGGTTCTGCGCGATCAGCTTCGCGTCGTCAAAGTACGCGGCAATGGAGGCGCAGCGGCCCGGATCGCCGGGCAGGATCACATAGCGGCCCACTTCGCCGGGCGCACAGTGGATGTGGTATTGACGTTCGAGTTCCTGCATGACGGGTACCTCCTGTTAAAATCAGATACCATAATTATAAACAAACGACGGAGAGTTTTCAAGGCTTTTGCAGGGGCTTGTTTTTTTGCGCTGCCGCGCCTATAATGCGGGGGAATTACGGAAGGAGAGACAGTCATGGGTTATCAAACCATCTTATTTGATATGGACGGAACGGTGCTTGATACGTTACAGGATCTCTGGGTAAGCACCAATGCCGTGCTGCGGGAGCTGGGGTATGCGGAGCGCACCTTGGATGACATTAGAAGTTACGTCGGCAACGGCGCACGAAATCAGATCCGCTGTGCGCTGCCGGAAGGCAGCAGCGAGGACACCATTGACGACGCCCTGGCACGTTACCGCGCATACTACGGCGAACACTGCCGTGACCATACCAAACCCTATCCCGGCGTGGTGGAGCTCCTGCGCCGGCTCAAGGACGCGGGGAAACATCTGGCAGTGGTGTCCAATAAGCCGGACGCCGCAGTGCGGCTGCTCAGCGCGGAGCACTTCGGCGCGCTGATGGACGTCGCCATCGGGGAGACGCCGACACTGCGGCGTAAGCCCGCGCCGGATACGGTGGACGCCGCTCTCGCCGCGCTGGGCGCGGAGAAAGCGGGCGCAGTCTACGTCGGCGACTCGGAGGTGGACGTGGCGACGGCGCAGAACGCGGGGCTGCCCCTTATCGCTGTGAGCTGGGGATTTCGCTCCCGCGACGTGCTGCAAGCAGCGGGCGCGACGACCATCGCGGACACCGCGGAGGAGCTTTTGGCGCTGCTTTTATGATCAGGCGCAGGCTTGGCCGGAAAATGATTCTTGATAGACCCAATCAATCGATTTCCGGCAAAAATGATCGGAATGGACCGACAGAAATTGACATAAAACTTACGGTCGCTGGGGAATGATTGAGGGCCCCATTTCCCGTGAAACGTTCCAAACATCAAGAAACCCGCTCATTGAGCGGGTTTCTTGATGTTTAAGCGACTTGCCGGTTTACAGAAAATTTCATAAGTCTACATAAAACGGATTTCGACAAGATTATTCCGGGTAGTGTCCCAGCACCTTGCCCAGTGTGCGTATCCGGGACTCGTCCGCCACCACGATATCGGCGTAGTTCGGGTTGAGCGAGCGCAGCAGCGTCCGGCGTCCGGCATGGTCCGCGATCAGCTTTTTGCAGTAAGCCTGACCGTCGTAGACGAAGATGCCGATATCGCCCTCGTCCACAGCCGGGGTGGGGCGGACGAATACGGTGCAGCCGTTGGGGATTTCCGGTTCCATAGAATCACCGGAAATGCGCACGCCGAAGTCCGCGCCCTCGGGCGCCAGCATGGCGGGATACTGTTCCGTGGTGAAGGCGGGAGTGTCGATGTAATTGCCGAGGCCGGCGGCGGCGGGCTGGTCGTAGACCCTGAACTCCACAAAACCGTCGCGGCGACGCCTGGCCTTGGGGAAGGGGATCACCCGCGCCGGTTCGGTGCGGACGTACTTGCCGGAGGAGACCAGATCGGTCGTGTAGCCAATGACCTTGTCCTGCCCGTCGTCGTTGAGCTGCTCGAAGGGCTCGGAGAGCGCCTGCAGCTTCTCGGGCAGGGTCATCGGGGCATCCGTCGCCCAGCCGGTGAGATAGGCGGGCGTGACGCCCAGCTTTTCGCTCAGCAGCTCCAGCCGGTCCAGCGGGATGTTGGTGACGATGCCCGTTTCATATTTGAAGATGGTCTGCTTGGTGGTGTTGCACAGCGCCCCCAGCTCCTCCTGCGTCATCCTCAGCGCCTCGCGCGCGGCCTTGATGCGTTCACCCAGCGTCATGGCGACTCCTCCTATTATTATAATGTCTATATCCTAGCACAAAAAAATTAAAAAATCAAGAAAAAAGAACTTGACAAGTTATGGAACACATGTTACACTATGGGCAACTTAAAAAGTTACCGATGGCTGCAATGTGGCGGGAGGGAAGCGCACCCATAAATGAGGCCGGGCAGGAGCCTTTTCCTTGAAAAGTAACGCGGCAAGATACAAAAAGAGAAGGGGTGCGGGGTTTGATCCTCGGTAACGAAGGGAGGTGAGGACATGGCTGCAAGAAAGAAGAAACCGGAGCTGTCACAGGACGACGTGATCCGAAAGTATCTGGAGGTCTATGACCGGTGTATCCAGGAGGAGCCGAAGGGCTTCGATGCCAAAGGCGCGCTCTCCGCGCTGGACCAGATCAGCAAGATTCTGGGGCTGGACATGCCGATCAAGGCGGCGAATATCGACGGCAACCGCGTCATCCTGACGCTGTCCGACGAGGTGGGCGAGCGTGGCGACTGAGATTGTACTGCCGCCGCCTCAGCCCAAGCAGGAGCTGTTTTTTGCCGCGCGGGAGCGCTACGTCTGCTACGGCGGTGCGCGAGGAGGCGGCAAGAGCTGGTGCGTGCAGCACAAATCCGTGCTGATGGCGGTGCGCTATGCGGGCATCCGCATCCTGATCCTGCGCCGCACGCTGGTCGAACTGCGGGAGAATCACATCCGCCCCATGCGGAAGCTGCTGCGCGGCGTCGCGGACTACAAGGCGACGGATAAGACCTTTGAGTTTCCCAACGGAAGCCTGATCGTGTTCGGCTACTGCGACAGCGAAGGCGATGTGGATCAGTACCAGGGGCAGGAATACGACGCCATCTTCCTCGATGAGGCGACGCACTTTACCGAGTACCAGTACGCGACGCTGACTGCCGCCCTGCGCGGGGCCAACGATTTCCCCAAGCGGATGTATCTCACCTGCAATCCCGGCGGGCCGGGGCACGCGTGGGTGAAGAGGCTGTTCATCGACCGTGACTTTCGCGGCGGCGAGCGGCCGGAGGACTATGTGTTCATCCCGGCCAAGGTGACGGACAACAAAATTCTGGTGGAGAAGGACCCGGAGTACGTCCGGCGGCTGGACAACCTGCCCCGCGGATTGCGGGAGGCGTGGCGCGACGGCAACTGGGACGTGTTCGTTGGGCAGTACTTCACCGAGTGGGATCGGGAGATGCACGTCTGCGAGCCGTTCCAACCGGGAGCGTGGTGGCGCTGGTACGTCACGATGGACTACGGGCTCGACATGCTGGCGGCGCTGCTCATCGGCGTGGACGAGAACGGCGACGCATGGGCCGTGGGCGAGGTCTATGAGGGACGCGACCGGGGCGAGGGGCATGACGGTCTCATCATCTCCGAGGCGGCGGAGGCGGTCAAGGCGCTGGCGGGGGATCGGAGCGTCACCGCCTATCTCGCGCCGCCGGATCTCTGGAACGCGCGTCAGGAGAGCGGCAAGAGCGTCGCGGATATCTTCGCCGAGCACGGCGTTTACCTGACGAAAACGAGCAATGACCGCGTCAACGGCTGGCTGGCGGTCAAGGAGTGGCTCAAGCCCCGCGCGGGCGCCGACGGCATCAAGCGCCCGCGCATTCGGTTCTTTCCCAACTGCCGGAACATCATCCGCTGCCTGCCGCTGCTGCAATACGACGAGCATCGCGTCAACGACGTGGCGAGTTCCCCCCATGAGCTGACCCACGCGCCCGACGCCTTGCGCGGGTTCTGCGTCTACTGGACGGCGAACGGCTGCGAGCCCGCCGCGCCGCCGCGCCCGAAGCTGATCGACCGCCTCGCCCCGCGGGAAAAGCGGAAGCAAAAACGAAGAAGGAGTGACTGGTAGAGCATGGCGCAGGCGAAGGCGGACGGCGCGAGCGACGCCAAGGCTTCGGCGTACGCAATGGGCAACGGGCTGCTCAACGCGGCGGTGGAGGTCGGGGGAGGACTCGAGACCCTGCCAAAGGAGCTGCAAAGCGGAGCGCCCGCGCTCAGAAAATGGTTGCAATCCACCGCGCAGGAGGGCGCGGAGGAGCCGATCCAGAGCGTGATCGAGCGCGGTTTGCAAAACACCGTGTACGGCAAGAAAAATCCGCTGTTCTCGCTCAGAGACGAAACAGCGGTGTTACATCCGGCGACGGCGGCAAAAGAGTTCGGCGTCGGCGCGGCGGTCGGCGGCATCCTCGGCGGCGGACAGGCGGTCGCGGGGAAGGCGAAAAACGGGCTTGTTCCGCAGACGCGAAGCGCGTATAGTAATCCTATCACAGAAATGGAGGGTATAGGCAATGGCAAACAAGGAAGAAACCCGGGAGGAACGCTTCGAGAGACAGCGCAGGCAGTTACAAGAGGGGATTATGAGGCACAGGCAGAAAATGGAAACCGACCCAAAGTACAGGGAGGAGACGGAAAATTTCTTGAAGCTTTTCGTGACATTCGGCAACGATACGGAGGACTGAGTGTCGCGCAGGATTCGAGACAGAGCCTTTCCCAGTACAATGTCAATGTGCATATTATTCCCGAAGCTGAGTGGAACAGGTCGGATTCCGCGTTTACCCGCAACGCCGAGGTCTATATGCGCGAAACCATACCGGAGGAGAACCGGGGTATGATCGCGCCGCACGAGGGGACGCATGTTATGAAGCAGGCGGGCTACCAGCCGTATCTCGACTTCATTGAGCGAACGCCGGAGATGATTGATCTAGAAAATGACATAGCGTACAAATTGCTTGATGAAATATCTGCTCATCGCGGCATCGATCCTTTTGATGCGACGGAATCGGAGATCAAAACGCTTTACGATGAGCTGAACGCGACAATTTACGGACATGTAGCGTCAGGAAAAATGCCGGAGAACATGTACAACGGCTTGAAAAACGCGTTTTATGATTTTGACGCTTATGCCGCGGAACTCGCCGCGATCCATCAAGGTTACATCAACAGCATATATCGGGCAAGTGCGCAGCGGCCCATTTTGCCGACTTTACGCAATGCAACCAGAGCGTTTGCCGGCACACCGCACGACTACGCGGCGCTGCTGGCGGAGCTGGCGCGGGAGCGCGGCGAGGCGAAAACGCTCACGCCGGAGCAGCGGCGGGAATTGGAGGCGTGGAACAGCGCCTTTCCCGAGCTGCGCATGAGCGAGGAGGAGTTTTTGGGGCGGTAGCACCGTGTACGGCAAGGCGAAATTCCAGATGCTAAGGGGTTGAAAAATGCGATATTAAAACAGAGCATCGTATCCCTTCCAGATGATGCGGCAAACGCCATCCCCCAGATGTACGTCCATGACGTCAGGAACGATGCTAAAAATGTGGATCTGCTTACGCCCGAGGGTAGCTTGGTAGGTCCGAGTGCCTACGGCAGCCTCAAGCAAAGCAAATCCACAACAACTAATATACCAAACCTGCCCAACGCTGTCAACCCGATCTCCGGCACACCGCATGACTATGCGGCGCTGCTGGCGGAGCTGGCGCGGGAGCGCGGCGGGGCGAAAACGCTCACGCCGGAGCAGCGGCGGGAATTGGAGGCGTGGAACCGCGCGTTCCCAGAGCTGCGCATGAGCGAGGAGGAGTTTTTGGGGCGGTAGCACCGTGTACGGCAAGGCTAAGCCGGAGAGAGGGTCGCAAGGGTTCATGATAAATGGCGAGAACATCTATCAGCTTCTTGACAAAGGGGTCCAATTCCCCCAGTTGTTAGCTGACGACATCCTCGCATGGAACAGTATAGATGATTCAGATCGCGCTGTCAATCCAAAAGAAATCAAAAAAGGTTCAATGTTGAAGTGTTACAAGGCGTGAACAACTACAGAACACATCAACTGGTAAATATGGACCTGATCCAAGCACGATCAAGGTATCCGGCTCCAGCGGCCGGGCCGTCTCCTGCTGAATCAAGTCCGCAGCAAAAGTATATACCACATCTGCCCAAGCGCTGTCAACCCAATCTCCGGCACGCCGCACGACTACGCGGCGCTGCTGGCGGAGCTGGCGCGGGAGCGCGGCGGGGCGAAAACGCTCACGCCGGAGCAGCGGCGGGAATTGGAGGCGTGGAACCGCGCGTTCCCAGAGCTGCGCATGAGCGAGGAGGAGTTTTTGGGCCGGTAAAATTTTACCCAAACGGTAACGCAAAAAGTTACAAACAGGAGGAAAACCAATGGGTTTATTCAAACGAATCCCCACCCCGGAGGGGTATGAAAAGGGGAGGATCTACGACTATTCGACGCCGGAGGGCCGCGTCGCCACGGCGGAGTGGCTGTTTCAACAGGCGAAGGACGAGCGCGCCGTGCGTGAGGCGGAGTGGCGGCGCTACAACGACTATTACAACTTCGCCCACGACGCGGCGCGGGAAATGGCGGAGGCGTTCGAGGACAGCGGGCTGCCGTGGACGCCCGCCTGTGTGCCCGACCCGTACATCATGGTGGAGAGCCAGATCGAGCCGGAGGTGCCGCAGCCGGAATTTCACGGCCGCGACGACGACCTCGACGGCAAGAAGGCGCATGAGCGCGAGCTGGCGGTGAAGTACCTCATCGAGGAAAACCGCCTCAGTGACCGGAACACCGCCAACGAGCGCCGGCTGCGCAAGTACGGAGACGCGTTCTGGAAAGCGTACTGGGACGAGACGATGCCCTGCGGCGATAAGCGCGGCAACATCCGCATCCGCGATGTGGCGGTGCAGGACATCTACCCCGATCCCACGGCGGGGCCGGAAGGGCTGCAGAACGGCGAGTATGTGTTCTATGTCTACACCATGCACAAGCTCAAGTTCTGGCGGCTCTACCACAACGCGCTGGAGCGTCAGGACAAGACCCTGGACGATGTGGTGGGCGCGGCGCAGTACCGCGAGGCGGACGACATTTTGGAGCCATACACTCAGTCCACCGCGTCGCGGGACGACGTGGTGCAGGTGATGGAGTTCTGGTATCGCCAGCCGTTCGATTTTAAGGACAGGCAGAACCGCCTGATCCGCGCCGGCTCCGTCGGGTGCAGCGTACAGGCAGGCGGCGTCGAGCTGAAGCACATCCCCAATTACTGGGTAAAGCTCGGCGCGCAGTGCGAGGACTTCCCGTTCGTGCATTACTGGTGCATCCGGGATGAGACGCAGTTCTGGAACAAGAGCGAGCTGGAATCCATCCTGCCGCTGGTGGATGCCGCCGATCGCGAGCTGGCGACGGGGCTGTTCAACGACGCGATGACCGCCAACGATGTGGTCGTCCTCGAGGATGGCACACTGGCTCCGGGCGAGGAGTTTACCAATGTCCCCGGTGCGGTGGTGCGCGTCAACCAGGGCCGTGCCGGCGGCATCGCAAGGCTGGGCGGGCTGTCCGACGGCGTGCGGAGCCTCAACATGGTGAGCTGGCTCCTGAACCAGATCCAGCGCGCCAACCGCAACTATGACTCCAACAACGGTCAGGAGACGGCGCGGGTGACGACAGCGAGCGGGCTTATGCAGCTGCGCTCCGACGCACAGACCCAGCAGAAGATCAAATCCGCCGACCGAAACGCGGGCTTTTGCCGCCTCTATGAGCTGCTGGATAAGCTGGCGCTGGAGTACTTTGACGACGACCGCCTGCTGTTCATCGGCGCGAAGCAGCCCGGCGGCGCGGACGAGTCCGTGTACTACAACGGGGCGCATTACGCTGTGGAAAGAGGCGCTCTCATCGACCCGCTGACCGGCGAGACCATCCGCGCGGGACAGATCTACTACCCACGCGTGGACGTGACAGTGAGCGTGGGCAACAGCCTGAGCCGAAGCCCCGCGGCGACGGTGAACGCGCTGGAGAAGCTGCTTGCCGTCAAGGTTACAGCGGACAACTGGAAACTGCTGGCCGCGGAGCTGGACTATCTCGACATCCCGCAGAAGCAGGAGATCGTCGCGCAGTGGAAGGAGAAGTTCGCGCCGGAAGAACCGGTCGTACCGCCCGAGCAATCGGACGTAACGATAGATTTGACATGAAAGGAGATCAGACAGATGGATCAGGAAAAAAATACGGACACGCCGGTCGAGACCCCGGAGACCGTGCTGCTGGACGAGATCGCGCTCGAAAAGAAAGCGAAGCTCGATTTTGCCATGCGTGACCTCGACGAGTTTCTGGAGCGCCACGCGGACGTGGACGTGGAGAAGCTGATGGGCAACACCCGCTTTCTCCGCTTCTGCGGCTCACGCATGGGGCACGAGTCCCTTGCCGCGCTCTACGATGACTTCGTGGCGCTGATGAGCGAAGCGGGCGCTGCGGCCGTGGCGCAGATGCAGAGCCGCAGTGCACGCTCCACCGGCGGCGGCACTGCGCTTGGCACCGCACTCACGCCGGCACAGAAATATGTGCTGGACGCATGGAACACCGAGCACCCGGAAATGGCCATGACGGCCAGAGAGTTTTTGGGGCGCTGAACAACAACAAAAAATAAGGAGGAAACTATCATGTCCAATACTGCATGGAAAAGCGATAACTACAAATTCGTCGGCAAGGCGTTCGACTACGCCTATGCCAACCGCCTGAATAAGCTGCTCGCCATCCTCGGCGTCGCCAGCGCCAACAGCATCGACTACGAGCTGGTCAGCTCCGGCGGCTATGGCGAGATGCCCGCCTACGACGGCGAGAACCTCAACGAGGGCGTCAAGAAGCGCGGCTTTAAGACCATCATCACGCCGGAGGAGTTCTCCCTCAGCGAGTCCGTCGGCTACAAGCAGGCGAAGATCGACAAGAGCGGCGAGTGCTCCCGCGTGGGCAAAATGCTGGGCAACAGCGCGGCAATGACCGTGTACATGCACGCCCTGCGCATGTTTGCCAACGCCTTTGATACCACTGTCCTCGGCGGCGACGGCAAGCCCTGGGCGTCCACCGAGCATCCTGTTGCGTCCAAGGGCTCCAGCGGCCGCACGTTTATCGTCGATCCCGACAGCGGCACCTACTCCAACCTCATCGACGATGAGCTGTCCGTCAGCGCCATCACCGCCGCGCAGAGCATGGCGGGCCGCATGACGACCCCTGACGGTCTGCCGCTGCTCGCGGATATGAACCTGTTGCTGGTGTCCCCGGAGCTGGAGGCGACGGCCAAGGAGATCTGCGGCGAGAACGGCAAGTTCCGTCCGCTGCGCAATCCCGACAAGGACAACAACGCCGCAAACCCGGTTGCCGACCTTCAGTACATGGTCATCGGCGGCGGCAACGACGGCTTCACCGCCAAGCAGTGGGCGATCTGCGACCCCACGCTGATGCGCGAGGTGGTCAAGCTGGTCTATGTCACCCGTCCCACGGTCATGCAGACCGCGCTGGACAATCCGCTCAAGGACCTCTACACCGGCTATGTGGACTTCGGCTGCGGCTGGGGTGACGCAAGACAGATCATCTTCAGCAATCCCGCGTAAATCCTTCGATGAAAAACATCAGGTTTGTTTGCCGCCTGCGGGCGGCAAACGGGGAGCCCCGCATGTGCGGGGCTCCCGTGAAACGGGAAGGGGGATTTTTATGACATTGGGAGAGGCCAAGCGCAGGGTGCTGATGCTGCTCGATGAGTATTCCGCGGGCGGCGAGATCAGCGTGGACGCGGATGTAAACGCGAAGATGAACGACTTCTTTGATATGGCGCAGCGGGACGCCGCGACGTGGCAGCCGATCGTGCGGCGCGTCGTGCTGCTGCTGGATGGCACGGGCAGCATGGATTTGCCGGGAGACGTGTCGCGGGTGATCCGCGTGCGGAGAAACGGCGTCTGCGTCCCGGGCTATGAGATCGTGGACGGCAAGCTGTTCGCGCCGGAGGGCGACCAATCCCAGTTGACGCTGGACTATATCGCCTCGCCGGAAAAGATCACGCCGGACACGGCGGATGAGTACAGCTTTGAGGTCAGCGATGAGGCGGCAAACTGCCTGCCGTTTTTCGTGGCGGCGCAGCAGCTCATCGCCGATCTCGTGGTGGACTACGGCGCGTTTTACAATCTCTATCTGCAGATGCGCGCCATGCTGCCCCGTTCAACCGTGATCGCGGGCGGGCAGCGGCAGAGCCTGTATCGGAGGTAGCCTATGGCGAGGAAACAGGGTGCGGCGATCCGCACCAAAAAATATGAGCGCTTCCGCGGCGTGGACTTTTCCACCGATCCGGCGTTGGTGGACGATACCCGCTCACCCTGGGCGCCCAACATGGTCGCCGACATGGGCGGTATGCCCGAAAAACGCCCGGGCTGGCGCACGCTGCGCACCTTTGATGGGCGTGTCAACGGGCTGTACGACGCGGTGTTCGGCGGCGTGACGCACCAACTGATCCACGCAGGAACAAAGCTGTGGCGTTGGGATGAAAACGGAGAGGATGATCCGGCGCTGCTGGCGGAGCATCTGCCGGATGAGCGCAGCATGGCGGTATATATGGGCGGAAACCTGTGGCTGTTTACCGGCGACGGACTGTACCGCTACGACGGCGTCAGCGTTTGCAGCGCCGTAGAGGGGGCTTACGCGCCGCTGACGGTCATCGCCCGCACACCCGCGGGCGGCGGCGTGAGCTATGAGGCGGTGAACCTGCTGACGGGAACGCA
The DNA here is from genome assembly GCA_947170435.1 of uncultured Clostridia bacterium. Lineage (GTDB taxonomy): Bacteria > Bacillota > Clostridia > Oscillospirales > Oscillospiraceae > Hominicoprocola. The sequence goes on from CAMVTO010000001.1 coordinate 199,736, forward strand.
GCGGGTGAGCTTTTTGGCGGACGGAAGCAGCACAGTGTACGTTCTGCCCTGCAAAGTGCTGGACCGCGTGGACGCGGTGGAAGTAAACGGCGCGGCGATGACAACCGGCTGGACGGCGGATCTTGCCGCCGGCACCGTGACATTTTCCGCGGCACCGGCGGCTCCCGCCGCGGGGGCGGAGGACAACGTGACGATCACCTTTACCAAGACGGTTCCGGGCAATGCCGCGCGCATCGGCAAATGCCGCGCGGCGGTCGTCTGGGGCGTCGGCGCGGCGAGCGACCGCATCGTGGCGACGGGCAACCCGGACTATCCGAACTATGACTTCATCTGCGGCTATGCCGACGGCGGGTACTGGCCGGATACCAACTACGCCGTTATCGGCACGGACGAGACCGCGATTCTGGGCTACCGGCGGCTGGGGGAGCATCTCGCCGTTATCAAGGAGGACAACGGGCAGGATTCCACGGTGTTCCTGCGCTCCGGCGTGCTGGACGATGACGGAGAGGCGCGCTTTCCGGTGAAACCCTGCCTCGCCGGCGCGGGCGCGGTGACGCGCTTCGGCTTTGGCAACATAGGTGACGAGCAGCTGATCCTGACCGGCAGCGGCGTTTACGCGCTGACCACCAACAGCCTCACGGCGGAGCGTATCGCCCAGAACCGCAGCATCCGCATCGACCCGAAGCTGCTGAGCGAGGACTTGAGCGAGGCGGTGTCGTGCAGTTATGACGGAATGTATCTCATCTTCGTCGGCGGGCGGGTCTATGGCCTGGATGGGCGCCAGCCCCGCAGTTATCAGTCCCGCAGCGACATGAGCTTTGCCTATGAGTGTTTTTACTGGGAGAACGTTCCGGCGCGCAGCGTGCTGCGGCGCATCGAGAGCGGGCGGGAGTCGTTGTACTTTGGCACGGAGGACGGCCGCGTGTGCCGCTTCAACACCGATATAGAGGGCATGGCGCGCTACAATGACGACGGCGCGGCCATCGAGGCGGTCTGGTCGACCCGCGCGGACGACGACGGCGACCCGATGGTGCTCAAGACGCTGCTCAAGCCCGGCAACGCGGTTACCATCAAGCCATACGCCCGCTCCGGGGCAAAGATCCTGTTCCGCACCGATCGCGACGCGGTGGCGTGGCAGGCGGCAGAGGGCACAATGGATATCTTTGACTGGGAGGACATCGACTTTTCCCGCTTTGCGTTTCTTGCCAACGACGGGCCGTCGGAGATCCCGTTCCACCACGCCGTAAAAAAATACAAGCGGCTGCAAATCCTGGTGAAGAATGACGCGGTCAACGAAGGATTCGGTGTCTATGCCATTGTGAAGCATTACGCGGCGGGCAATTTCGCAAAACAATGAAAGGAGAAAGCGAGCTCCATGGAGCTTGCGACGACGACATGAGTTTATCCAACTATAAGATCACCGACGCCGCCATTGCGCAAAAGGGCGTCGTCGCCGCCCCGGACAAGCTGACCGGAACCGCGGCGCAGAACAAAGCGGTGTTCGACAGATTGATCCGGGAGGCGGTGCGGGAGCTGTTCAACGGTCTCATTGACGCGCTCTCCGGCGACGACGGCGCGGCGGAGGTGGGTACCACCGCCATTGACGGCGTGACCGGCGGCGACGTGCAGACCGTGCTCGGCAGTCTCAAAACGCTGCTGGACACCAAGAGTGCGAGCGCGGACGTGTCCGCGGCGCTCTCGCTCAAAAGCGACAAGGCCACGACCAATTTGCATCTCAAGGCCGTGAGCTTCGACGCCGAGACCGGCATATTTACCTTTACCCGAGAAGATGGCAGCTATGTGACCATCGACACGGTGCTGGAAAAAGTCGCAACCAACTGGCAGTACGACGCCGCGACGCAGAGCCTGTTGCTGACGCTTGCCGACGGCACGACCCAGCGAGTGCCGCTCTCCGCGTTCATCACGGAAACAGAGTTTGCCGACAGCGCGTCCATCGCGTTCTCGGTCAGCAATCATACGGTGAGCGCCACAGTAAAGGCGGGCGGCATCACCGACGCGATGCTTTCCTCCGCGTTAGTCACCCAGCTTCGGGGCTACGTCTCCGATGCCGCGGACAGCGCGTCCGACGCCGGGCAGAGCGAATCTGCGGCGGCGCTCCATCGCACAGCGGCGGCGGGCAGCGCAGCCAATGCCGCGGCCAGCGCGCAGGCGGCGGCGAGCTCGGCGAGCGCGGCATCCGGCAGCGCGGCGGCGGCGAAGAACAGCGCTGAAGCGGGCGAAGCATGGGCTGTAGGACAGCGCAACGGAGCGGATGTACCGGCAACGGACGTGACCTATCACAACAATGCAAGGTATTGGGCCGGAAAGGCCCAGCAGGCCGCGGGCGGCGGTGTGATCAGCTTCAACGAGCGCGCGGGGATCGTCGCGCCGCAGAGCGGAGACTACACCGCGGAGATGATCGACGGCTTTGAGGACTATGTGATGCGGGTGATCCGCCTCGGACTGCACAACGCGCTGCGCTTTTCCGCGGACGAGGAATTTGTGCTGGAAACGGCGAATGGCCAGAAGAACTGGAACGGCATCCTGGAGTGGACGGATGGAGAGTCGGACTGGGCGGAATGGGATGGTACGAGCATCTCCAGTGGGAAAGAAAACAAGCTGTATGTGCGCGGAACAGGAAACACTTACATCACGAATCTTGATTTGCCGCGAAAATCGTGGAAAGTACGCAAAAAAGATTATCCCGTGCCCCAAAACGCGGCGTTTCGCTGCACCGGCAACATCGAAATGCTGCTGGATTACGCGACCGCTGCGGCGGGAGGACACCCGCAAATGGCAGCACAGTGCTTTCGGTATATGTTTTATGACACCGGTATTGTACAAGCACCCGATCTGAACGCGATAACGCTGTCGGAATACTGCTATGCGGACATGTTTACCTCCTGTAAAGCCCTGAAAGACCCGCCGGTCATTCGGGCAACAACATTGGCGCGAGGCTGTTGCAGCAACATGTTCAGCAACACTGAAATGGAGAAGATCGTGATTCCGCCCGCCAAGGTCATGGCGGAAAGCTGTTATGCGGGCATGTACAGCAACAGCGGCGTCTATGTGGGTGAAGCATATGACGCGGGATGGACGCCCTATCCGTTCAGCATTCCTCCGACAATGGACGGAACGGACGCTACCAACGCGCTCAATAGCATGTTTCAGAATTACAGCTCTCCGGTTGCCGCGCCGACGCTGAACAGAACTTATTATTCCTGCGGAGAGGTGACATGAGCCATGAGCGAGACGATCATTGTCGCCCTCATCACGGGAGGGCTGGCGCTGCTGGGCACCTATATTTCCAACAGCAAGAACGCGGCCCTGATCGCATATCGACTCGAACAGCTGGAGGACAAGGTGAATCGACACAACAACGTCATTGAGCGGACATACCGTCTGGAGGAGAAGGCGGAGGTTCTCAACTACCGCATGGAGGACCTTGAAAGAAGGGTGGAGGAATGAGGAACGGGATTTTTGCGTCGGGCGAGAGCGCCGTGACTGTCCTGCGGACGGGCGCGACGCACGTCCAAGCGCGAAAACGCGAGGAGGAAGAAAGCATGAAACGCTATCATACCGGCGCGGCGGTCGAGCGCCAGGCGCATGGGTTTTACAGATAAGGAGGAACGATACATGGCGACCAATCTCAACAAAATGACCGTGGACGAGCTGCGCAAAAAGGCGGCTCAGAATTCGCAGAATTGGCACTCCGCTGACCCAGAGAGGCGGGAGGCGCTGCACGCGCAGAACGTCGAGATCAACAAGATTCTCGACGCGCGCACCGGCTCGAAGAGCAGCTTTGACGCACCGTCCGGCGTGTGGACGGTGACCGGCGGCACGGACTACGCCGCGGAGCTGGAACGACAGCTGGCGAAGCAGTCGAGCGTGCTGAATAACATGGTGAGCGATTATCAGAATCTGTACAGCGGGCGGAACGATGCCTATCAGCAGATCGCGGCGCAGCAGCAAGCAGCCCAGGCCGCGGCGGTGCAGAAGGCGGTGAACAGCCTGGAGACGCAGAAAGCCGACGCTGATGCACAGTATTCTGACCTGCTCCGGCAGCTCTACATCGACAAGATGCGCAATCGCAAGAATCTTGACCAGCAGCTTGCCGCCGGCGGCGTCACCGGCGGCGCGGCGGAGAGCACCCGCCTCGGCTACGACACAGCGTATGAGGATGCGCTGCGTCAGGGCGAGCAGGGGCGCATCAGCGCGCTGGGTTCGCTGGATCAGGCGATCGCGGACGCGCGCCTCACCGGCGACATCGAGAGCGCCAATGCCGCGGCGGCCGCGGCAAAGGAGCAGGCGGACGCCTACGCGGACACGCTCAAATTCCTCATCAACCGTCAGGACAAGCTGGACGCGCAGCAGGAGGCGTATGAGCGCGAGGACGCGCAGCGCGCCGCCGCCTACGCCGCACAGCTGGCGAAGGAGCAGCGGGAAGCGGAGGAGGCTGCCGAACGCGCGGCAAAGCCGACGCTCACGGTGGCGCAGGTCAACGCGGCGATCAAGGCGGGCGTCCTGACCGACGCGGTGCTCGCGGCGTACGAATACTACTACGGCGAAGCGTACAGACAGTAAAAAAGCGGGCGCAAGCCCGCTTTTTTGGAAATGGGGAAAAGGAGAATGAAAGATGGCAGGTAATCCGAAATATCAATATGCCGATATGGACAAGCTGCGGGAAACGCAGAAAGAAGCGCTGGAGGACTTTGCGTCGCGGGTGTCGGATTTCGCAAAAGGTACGGCAAAAGAATATGCCGCGCCGTTTGCAAATACAGCGGGTATGCTGTTCGATGCGCGAGCAAAGGCAATCAAGGACTTGCCCATGCCGCCTAGCGGCTTTAATGGCGCGGGCTATATAGGCGTAGACTGGAAAACGACCAACAACATGAACAGCGCTCTGCTGCACGAAGCGGCGGAAAAAGCACAGGGGGCAGCAGACAGGTGGAAACAAAGCGGAACAGAGAATCTGGAACGAGCCAAACAGGGACTCACGCCGATTATAAAAGGTGGGATCGACGTGGGCAGTCAATTTGCGAAGTTAGCCGGTGATAAAGCCCTCGGCGCGGTGACGAAAATCGGTGCCACGCCCTATCTGGCGCTCCGCACATTCGGTGATGCGGCGCAGACGGCGCGACAGGAGGGAGCGACTCTTGGACAACAGGCGCTGTACGGTGTGGGAAGCGCAATAAGCGGTGCGCTCTTAGAAAAAGCTGTTGATGGTATAGGAGGATTTTATGGCGAGGGTGGACTTGATGATAAAATTAGAAAAGCTGTTGACACCATCGCAGAAAAGCGAGGATGGAGCGAATTTCAGAGGGCTCAACTCAATAATACGCTGACCGCTCTGGGCGAAAGCGCGGAAAAAGGAATAACGGATACTATCGGTGAGCTTATGAAATCGGGCTATAATAACAAGAATCCTTGGCAAAATATATCAGAAGCGGACAAGGGGAAGATTATAGAAGATGCTCTGATCGACTTTATTATTGCTTTAGTGTTAAAAGAAGAGTAATGATTTGAAAAAACAGGCAAAGAAACTAGCTTTCTTTGCCTGTTTTTTCCTTTTTTTGTTTTAGCATTTTAATTGCTGTGTTGCTTATGTGGGTGAGCACTGCACTACCCATACCCAAAAGAGCAAAAAGGACTATGAGGAATTGCGAAAAAGGGGCTAATGCGTCGCTCAGGATGCAGCATAGCAGCAATAATACGCCGGATGCAAAGAAACAATAAAAGCAAGCAGTAAGCGTCTTGTCCCACAATTTGATTTTCTTCTCGATTTTATCGTTGTGCAGATCCTTCTTCTCTCGCATGATACGCCACCCCCTTTGTTATTGTACCATGCCGCTGCCGATTCCGTCAACGCGAAGGGCGTCGAAACTCGTCGAACGGTTTTGGTTGCAAAAATTGTCGGGTTATGGTACATTGAACGTGCGACATGAGTAACCCAAATTTGGATTTCAAATACACCACACTAAAATCAGAGGTTGCGTTTTGCCCTTTGGCAAAAACGCGGCTCAGCCAACCATGCCTCTGAGGAGTGTGTGTCGGTTACTTGTGTCGCAGCAAGGAGTCCGCGTTTTTCGTGGCGCGGCTCTGCTGCGCCATTTTTTATGAACGCTTGGAAAGGGGGAATCGTTTATGCCGGATTACGAAAAGCTGTATCACCTGATGGTCAACGCCGCGGAGGATGCCCTCGCCGCGCTGGAGACGGGCAATATATGGGACGCCCGCCGCATCCTCACCGCCGCCGAACAGGAGGCCGAGGAACGATATATCGAAAACCGCTGAAAAAGTGGCTCCGCCGCGGCGGAGCCACTTTGTTACTTGTAATAAGTCTGATTTTCAATCGGGTTATAGAACACCAACCGGCGCTCGTCGCAGGAGACGATAACGATTTCCCAATCCCATGGCGTTTTTTGCGGCCAAGGCTCCTCGTTTTCAAGCCACTTTGCGTCGGTTATATGAGCGATGAATCCGGATTCGGTGAGCCGGTCAATCGTTCCGCTTCGCGTAATGATTCGCACGTAACCGCCGATGGAAGAGAAATCTTCGTAGTAAAACGAATTGCCGGAAATGATGATCTTGCCCGTTAAAAGGGTAGTTTCGGATTCCTGCTCGTAGAAGCTCCAAGTGCCTTGCAGCTGCTCGAGCGTGTATTTCGGCTCCGCTTGGATCTCCGGCTCAGGGCTCGGCTCCGGTGCCTGCTCAACCGGCGCTTGTTCGACCGGCGTCTGCGCGGGTGGGGGTTGCTGGGGCTTTAAGGGCTGCGGCTGTGGCTGCTCCGCCTGCGGCGGCTCCGATGTAGGTGCATCATCTTTGACGGCGTGTTCGGCGTAGAAGTCCGCGAGAGGGATTTCTTCCTCCGCCTCCGCGTAGAGCCGCTTGACATCGTTGGACGCGATGGCGTAGTTGAGATTCTGCCCGTCGATCAGATACATGCAGGCGACGCCGACGACCTCGCCGGACTCGCTGAGCACCGCGCCGCCGCTGTTGCCCTGTGAGATCGGCGCGGTGATCTGGAGCAGCTGATAGCCGTCCATATCATAGCGCGCGCTGACGATGCCCTCGGTCAGCGTGTTGGCAAGGCCGAGGGGGTAGCCCACGGCATAAATGCGCTCTCCCTGCCGGACCGCGTCCGAATCCGCCAGCGGGAGAATTGCGGCGTCCGGTGCGTGGGCGCTGCGCAGGATCGCCAGATCGGCGTCCTCGTCCCATGCCACCAGCGTTTCAAAATCCACAACGGCTGCGAGATCCGGCGTGAACGCGGACAGGTAGCAGGCGTCCTGAATAACGTGGTAATTCGTCACGAGCGTTTTCTCGTCAAAGAGAAAGCCGCTCGCGGAGCCGAGCAGCAGCCCGTCGCCGTCGTAGATCTCCAGATACAGCACAGACTGCGCCAGATCGGGGATGCTGACGGAGGGCTCTTCCGCGGCGGGCGCTTCCGCCGGCGCAGAGGCTTCCGCCGGCGCAGAGGCTTCCGCCGCCGGCGCGCTCTGCGCCGCGCCCCTGCCCATGGTATAGGCAAACAGGACGATCAGCACCAGGGTCAGGGCGGAGAGGATCGCGATGATGATGTGACGCGGATTCCATGGCTGCTTCATTTCATTTCTCCATATGCACATTGAGGTGGTCGTAGGTCATCTCGACATTGTGCGCGGCGAAGGTCTCGCGCACCGCCTCGATCACGCCCCAGTGTACCGTCCAGTAGTCGGCGGAGGGCACCCACATGCGCGCGAGGTACTCGATGCTGCTCGCGCCATAGTCCTTGACATGCACCTCGGGTTCGGGCATGGGCAGAACCTGCGGAAAGCGCGCGATTGCCTCGCGCAGCGCGGCGTAGACGTCCTCGGTGGGCGCGTCGTAGGACGCGGTAAATGTCAAATCAAGGCGGCGGCTGCCCAGCCGGTTGTAGTTCGTGATGATCGCGCCGGCAACGGTACTGTTGGGGATCTGCACCTCTTTGTTGTCCGGTGTGTGCAGCTTGGTGTAGGACAGGCGGATGAAATCCACCGTGCCCTCCGTGCCGCCGATGGACACGTAGTCGTCGATGCCGTAGGGCTGCGCGGTGAGGATCATGATGCCGCCGGCGATGTTCGCGAGCGAATTTTGCAGCGCCAGCGACACCGCAAGCCCTGCCACGGAGAGCAGCGCGATGAAGCTCGTCACCTGCACGCCCAGAGAGTCGAGCACCACCAGTGCCAGAAGCACCGCCATCAGGCCCTTGATCATGGGGCGCACATGCCGCTTGAGCGGCGAGAGCCTCTCGGAGCGGTCAAAGGCGCGGTCAAAGAGAGAGAGGAAGACGCGGATCAGAACAAGGCCGACGAGCAGCGTCACCAACGCCTTGAGCGCCGCGACGAGCGTCAGTGAGCCGAAACTGATGCCGGACTCGGAGATCAATTCGGTTACATCCACGGGAAATACCTCCTGTTGTGTCGGTCTGCCTCGATTATAACAGGATATGGACGCGGTTGCAAGCGCCGGGCGCAGCGCTTGCTTTTTTCGTGCAAGAAATCTTGCAAAATCAAAAAAACGACCTTGCAAAGCACTGTTGCACATACGCGGAAGCGACAAAAAATGCAAAAAAAATTTGTTCAGTTTTTCCGAAGGTTCCATCGCTTTTTCCATTGATTCTGCCGCACGTTTCTACTATAATGTACACTGACTTTAAATCGGGTGTCTGTGCGCACAGTTTTGACGGAAAGATTGCAGAAACACGGCAAAACCCGATGGAACAGGGAGGTTATCATTTTGAGCAAAGTAATGTCATTGCATGATGCCATCGCGAAGTACGTCGAAAACGGCGACGTGCTGGCCACCGGTGGCTTCACCACCAACCGCAAGCCCTATGCGGCGGTTTCCGAGATCCTGCGTCAGGGGCAGAAGGACTTCATCGTCTACGCCGGCCCCGGCGGCGGCGAGGTCGATATGCTCATCGGCGAGGGCCGTGTGGCGGCGTACATCAACTGCTACACCGCGAACTCCGGCTACACCAACGTTTCCCGTCGCTTCCGCGCTGCCATCGAGCAGGGCAAGCTCGTCTACGAGGATTATTCCCAGGACGTGCTGATGCTCATGCTGCACGCCTCTTCTCTCGGCCTTCCGTTCCTGCCGGTGCGCCTGATGCAGGGCAGCGGCCTGATGAAGTACTGGGGCATCAGCGAGGAAAAGCGCAAGAGCATGCCCAAGATGGAAAACCTCAAGTGCGCTGAGATCGAGAACCCCCTGGTTCCCGGCGAGAAGGTCGTTGCGGTTCCCGTTCCCAGAATTGATACCGCGCTCATCCACGTTCAGCAGGCAAGCCCGGACGGCACCTGCATCATCTGCGGCGATGAGTTCCACGACATCGACATCGCGGTGGCCGCGCGCAAGACCATCGTCACCTGCGAGGAGATCGTCTCCAACGAGTACATCCGCCGCGACCCCACCAAGACCCGCATCTTCGGCGAGTGCGTGCAGGCGGTCGTGAAGGCGCCCTACGGCGCATGGCCCGCCCAGTGCTACGACTACTACGACGACGATGACGCCGCGCTCAAGGAGTACGACAAGGCGTCGAAGTATCAGGACAAGGCGGATGCCGTTGCGCAGCTCGCGAAGGCCGCCGCGAAGGCCGCCAAGGGTCTCGAGAACGCGCCCGCGGACGAGAAGCTCAAGGCCGCGTTTGACGCCGCGAAGAAGGCTGCCGACGCCGCGGCGGACGGCTCCCTGATCCCCGAGACCTTCGAGGATTATCTGAACAAGTGGGTCTACGGCTGCAAGGACCAGGCCGAGCTGCTCGACAAGATCGGCGGCAGCCGCCTGATGCGCCTGAAGAACGAGCCGCACCTCGGCTATTCCACGACGCACTAAGCAGGGAGGGTATGAATTATGTCTGATTATACGAAGTATACCAAGCAGGAAATGCAGGCGTACGCCATCGCCAAGAACATCAAGGAAAACCAGATCGTCATCGTCGGCACGGGTCTCCCGCTCATCGGCGCGTCCCTTGCCAAGCGCGCGGTCTGCCCCAGCTGCCACCCCATCGTCGAGTCCGGCCTCATGGACTGTGACCCTGTTGAGGTGCCCCGCTCCGTCGGCGACAATCGCTTCATGGCGCACTGCGCCGTGCAGTGGCCCAACATCCGCTTCGTCGGCTTCGAGGCCAACGAGTGGCTGCACGATGAGGATCGTTTGGTCGCCTTCATCGGCGGCGCGCAGATCGACCCGTACGGCAACGTGAACTCCACCTGCATCTTCGGCAAGGGCGACTATCTCCAGCCCACCACGCGCTTCACCGGTTCCGGCGGCGCGAACGGCATTGCCACCTACTGCAACACCATCATCATGATGCAGCACCAGAAGCGCCGCTTCATCGACCACGTCGACTATATCACCTCCTGCGGCTGGATGGACGGCCCCGGCGGCCGTGAGCGCGCGGGCCTGCCCGGCAACCGCGGCCCGCAGATGGTCGTCACCGACCTCGGCATCATGAAGTTTGACGACGAGACCAAGCGCATGTACTGCGCCTACATGTTCCCCGGCGTCACGCCCGAGATCGTGCAGGAGAACACCGGCTTTGAGATCGACTGCTCCCGCGCGGAGGTCTTTGAAGCGCCGTCTCCCGAGATCATCCGCCTCATCCGTGAGGAGATCGACCCCGGTCAGGCGTTCATCAAGGTTCCCAAGGATAAATAAGAAATTCCAATCATAAAGGAGATAACAGTATGAGCGAATATTCCATGCCCACTTATTTCCAGACCATGCCCACCATCGGTACGGAGCTCGCCAAGGTCAACGAGGAGAACATCGCCGAGATCCAGGAGGTCGAGGCGGAGATCCACGCCCTGCGTGACGCCGCTCTCGAGGCCGGTCGTTCCACTGAGTCCCTCAACGAGAGCGGCCAGTGGACCGCCATGCAGCGTGTCATGGAGCTGGTGGACGAGGACACCTGGTGCCCGCTGAACAGCCTCTATAACCCCGGCGACAACAAGGACGGCAGCGACGGCATCATCAAGGGCCTCGGCCGCATCGACGGCAAGTGGGCGGTCATCATCGCCAGCGACAACAAGAAGCTCGCCGGCGCGTGGGTGCCCGGCCAGGCGGACGACCTGCTCCGCGGCAGCGACACCGCCAAGCGCCTGCATATCCCTCTGGTGTACGTCCTCAACTGCTCGGGCGTGAAGCTCGACCAGCAGGAGCTGGTGTACCCCAACCGTCGCGGCGGCGGCACCCCGTTCTATCGCAACAGCGATCTCAACCAGATGGGCGTGCCCGTCATCGTCGGCATCTACGGCACCAACCCCGCCGGCGGCGGCTATCACTCCATCAGCCCCACCATCCTCATCGCGCATGAGGACGCCAACATGGCGGTCGGCGGCGCCGGCATCGTCGGCGGCATGAACCCCAAGGGCTACGTCGATATGGAAGAGGCCGAAAAGCTCATCGAGGCACAGAAGAACCTCAAGGCGGACATCCCCGGCACCGTCGCCATCCATTATGGCGAGACCGGCTTCTTCCGCGAGGTGCAGGTGGACGAAGAGGGCATGCTCGACGCCATCCGCAAGTACATGGATTACCTCCCGGCCTACGATCCCGAGTTCTTCCGCGTGGACGATCCCAAGGAGCCGCTGTTCGATCCGAACGATCTGTACAGCATCGTCCCGTTCAACCAGAAGCGCAGCTATGATATGTACGAGGTCATGGCGCGATTGTTCGACGGCTCGGAGTTCATGGAGTTCAAGCGCGGCTACGGCCCCGAGATGATCACCGGCCTTGCCAAGATCGACGGTATGCTCGTCGGCGTTGTCGCCAATATGCAGGGTATGCTGATGAACTACCCCGAGTACAAGATGGCGACCTACGGCCAGGCGATGGGCGTCGGCGGCAAGCTGTACCGTCAGGGCCTCATCAAGATGAACGAGTTCGTCACGCTGTGCGACCGTGACCGCATCCCGATGCTGTGGATTCAGGACACCACGGGCATCGACGTCGGCAACGACGCCGAGCGCGCGGAGCTGCTGGGCCTCGGCCAGAGCCTGATCTATTCCATCCAGAGCAGCAACCTGCCGATGATGGAGATCACGCTGCGCAAGGGTACCGCCGCCGCGCACTATGTCCTCGGCGGCCCGCAGGGCAACGACAACAACGCGTTCTCCCTCGGCACCGCGACGACGGAAATCTACGTCATGCACGGCGAGACCGCGGCGACCGCGATGTATGCCCGCCGTCTTGTCAAGGAGCAGAAGGCCGGCAACGACCTCCAGCCCACCATCGACAAGATGAACAAACTCATTCAGGAGTACAGCGACAAGTCCCGTCCCAAGTACTGCGCGAAGCTGGGCATGTGCGACGAGATCGTGGACATGAACGATATGCGCCCGTACATCCAGGCGTTCGTCAACTCCTGCTACCAGAACCCGGTGAGCATCTGCCCGTTCCATCAGATGCTTCTGCCGAGGATCATCCGCGATTTTGACAATCTTTACGCCAACAAGTAATCACACCGAGCGGGCGGCGTAAGCCGCCCGCCTAAGGAGAACGATATGGCAATTTTTACCATGGGCATCGACGTGGGCTCCACCGCGTCGAAATGCGTCATTCTGAAGGACGGCGCCGAGATCGTCGGCAAGTCCCTTGTCGCGGTCGGCACCGGTACCTCCGGCCCCCAGCGTGCCATTGAGGGCGTGCTGGCGGACGCGCAGATGAAACGCGAGGAGATGAACTTCATCCTTGCCACCGGCTACGGCAGAAACTCCCTCGAAGGGCTTGCCGACATGCAGATGTCGGAGCTTTCCTGCCATGCCAAGGGCGCGACCTTCCTGTTCCCGAAGGTCCGCACGGTCATTGACATCGGCGGGCAGGACGTCAAGGTCATCGAGATCGAGGACGGCATGATGAAGAACTTCGTCATGAACGACAAGTGCGCCGCCGGTACGGGGCGCTTCCTCGACGTCATGGCGCGCGTGCTGGAGGTCAACACCCGCGATCTGGGCGATCTGGGCGACCGTTCGACCCGCGAGATCGGCATCAGCTCCACCTGCACGGTGTTCGCCGAGAGCGAGGTCATCTCCCAGCTCGCTATGGGCACCGACAAATGTGACATTATCGACGGCATCCACCGCTCCGTCGCTGCCCGTGTGGTGGGCCTGTGCCACCGCGTCGGCGTGCGGGACGAGGTTGTGATGACCGGCGGCGTCGCTCAGAACCACGGCATTGTGAAGGCGCTGCAAAACCAGTTGCAGCACGAGATCCACACCAGCCCGCTCACGCAGTACAATGGCGCACTCGGCGCCGCCTTGTTCGCGTACCAGAAAGCATCCAAGTAAACCACGATCCTAAATAGGAGGAGAATAATATGCCTAAAGAAGTAAGTCCCGGCGTGCTCGCGCTGCGCAAGGTTGTCGACGACGTCTACGCGGACGCCCGCGAAGCCAAGAAGCAGGGCAAGCTCGTCGGCTGGTCCAGCTCCAAGTTCCCCTGCGAGCTGGCCGAGGCGTTCGATCTGAACGTCATGTATCCCGAGAACCAGGCCGCCGGCATCGCCGCCCAGCGTGACGGTGAGATCATGTGCCAGGCCGCCGAAGATCTGGGCTTTGACAACGACATCTGCGGCTACGCCCGCATCAGCCTCGCCTATGCGGCGGGCAAGCGCGCGTCCCGTAAGATCGACCTTGAGACCGGTGAGTTCGTCATCGATCCCAACAGCGGCAAGCCGCTCAAGGACGAGAACGGCAACGTCGTCATCGACGAGGCCACCGGCAAGCCCAAGAAGGACCCCAAGACCATGAAGCCCTATATCGTCATCGACGATATCCACGAGATCGAGGCGCTGCCCGAGGGCAGGGAAAAGGAGCTGCGTCTCAACGCTATCCAGCCGTACAAGCAGATGCGCATTCCGCAGCCGGACTTCGTGCTGTGCTGCAACAACATCTGCAACTGCATGACCAAGTGGTATGAGAACATTGCCCGTATGTGCAACATCCCGCTGATCATGATCGACGTACCTTATAATAATACCGTTGAGGTCAACGACGACTACGTCGCCTACATCCGCGCTCAGTTCGACAACGCCATCCACGACCTTGAAAAGCTCACAGGCAAGAAGTTCGACCAGCAGAAGTTCGACGACGCCTGCAAGCACGCCAACCGCACCGCGCAGGCGTGGCTGCGCGTGTGCGACTACCTGCAGTACAAGCCCGCGCCCTACTCCGGCTTCGACCTGTTCAACCACATGGCGGACGTCGTCACCGCCCGCGGCAAGGTGCAGGCGGCCGAGGCGTTCGAGCTGCTGGAAAAGGACCTGGAAAAGGCGATCAAGGAGGGCACGACCACCACGCCGTTCCCGGAGCAGTACCGCGTCATGTTCGAGGGCATCCCCTGCTGGCCGAAGCTCCCGAACCTGTTCAAGCCCCTGAAAGCCAACGGCGTGAACGTCACCGCTGTCGTCTACGCTCCCGCGTTTGGCTTCGTCTACAACAGCTATGACGAGATGGTCAAGGCGTACTGCAAGGCGCCGAACAGCGTTTGCATTGAGCAGGGCGTCGATTGGCGCGAGGGTATCTGCCGTGAGAACAAGGTCGACGGCGTGCTCGTCCACTATAACCGCTCGTGCAAGCCGTGGTCCGGCTATATGGCGGAGATGCAGCGCCGCTTCACGAAGGATCTGGGTATTCCCTGCGCCGGCTTCGACGGCGACCAGGCCGACCCGCGCAACTTCAACGAAGCGCAGTATGAAACCCGCGTGCAGGGCCTCGTTGAGGCGATGCAGGCCAACAGGAAATAAGGGAGGGCGGAAACAATGAGTATCGAATCTTTGGTTCAGGAATTTACCGCTGCCGCCGCCAGCCCCAAGGCACAGCTCAAGAAGTACAAGGACGCGGGCTACAAGTGCATCGGCGTGATGCCGTACTATGCCCCCGAAGAGCTGGTTCACGCCGCCGGCATGGTGCCGTTCGGCATGTGGGGCAGCAACAAGAAGACCATTTCCAAGGCGAAGGAGTACTGCGCGACGTTCTATTGCACCATCGCGCAGCTGGACGTTGAGATGCTGCTCGACGGCACCTGCGACCTGCTCGACGGCGTCATCACCCCCGCCATCTGCGACACCCTGCGCCCCATGACGCAGAACATCCGCGTGATGATGGAGGGCAAGCTGCCCACCATCTTCCTCGCCCACCCGCAGTTCCGCCGTCCGCAGTTCGGCCTGGAGTTCTGCCGCGCGCAGTATACCCACGTCAAGACCGAGCTGGAGAAGATCCGCGGCAGCGAGATCACCGATGAGGAGATCCGCAATTCTATCAAGGTCTACAACAAGTCCCGCGCCGCGCGCCGCGAGTTCGTCAAGCTCGCCAGCGAGCACTGCGACGTGATCGACCCGATCATGCGCTCCGCCGTGCTCAAGAGCGCGTGGTTCATGCGCAAGGAAGAGCACACCGAGAAGCTCGAAGCGCTCAATGCTGAGCTGAAAGCGCTGCCCGCCGCCAAGTGGAACGGCGTCAAGATCGTGACCAGCGGCATCGTGGTGGATTCTCCGGCGCTGCTGAAGGTGCTCAAGGACAACCACGTTGCCATCGCGGCGGACGACGTTGCTCACGAGTCCCGTCCCATCCGCGTGGACGCCAGCGAAGAGGGCGATCCGATGATGGCGCTGTGCCAGCAGTTTGCGGATCAGGACTTCGACGTGCTGCTCTACGATGAGGCCTCTGAGCAGAACCGCCGCGGCGAGTTTGTGGCGAAGCTGGTGGAGGAGTCCGGCGCGCAGGGTCTGGTGCTGTTCATGCAGCAGTTCTGCGACCCCGAGGAGATGGAGTATCCGTATCTCAAGAAGGCGCTCGACGCCCACAAGATCCCCTTCATCAAGCTCGGCGTCGACCAGCAGATGCGCGACTTCGGCCAGGCGGCCACCGCCATTCAGGCCTTTGTCGACGTGCTTGCCATGCAGTAATGTCCCTCAAAAAAGTGCAAGCACTTTTTTGAAAAAGCTTCGCTGCGCTTCCCGCACGCCGTTGGCGCACGGGCGCTCCGCGCAAAGAGAAATGTTTGACGCGCATATCGTCAAACATTTCGATCAGGTTCATTTCGCGCCTGCGGGCGCGAAACCCTGCGGGGCTTTATCATCAGAAATCTAAAGGAAAGGGGAAAATTCATGCCAGCAGCAGAATACAGCAAGCTCTTTGTTGTCGTGTTCGGTATCGGCGTCGTGTTCTTCGGTCTGATCTGCATCATCGTGCTTACGTCCATCATGGGCAAGATCATGGTGGCGCTCACGAAGAACCAGCCCGCGCCCGCAGCCGCGCCCGCGGCATCCGCGGCACCCGCGGCAGCGCCCGCTCCGGTGGGCATTGCGCCGGAGGTCATCGCGGCCATTACGGCGGCGCTCTCGGAAGAACCAGGCATTTCGTCCCACGGCATCAACATCACATCCATTAAAAAAGTATAATTGAAGGAGAAAAACACAATGATCAAGCAGTACAACGTTACCGTCAACGGTACCCTCTATGAAGTCACCGTCGAGTCCGCCGGCTCCGGCCGCGGCGGCTACTCCGCGCCTGTCGCCCGTCCGGCGGCCGCTCCCCGTCCCGTCGCTGCTCCCGCGCCCGCGGCTGCTCCCGCTCCGGCGGCTGCCCCCGCTCCCGCCGCGGCTCCCGCTTCTGCCGCCCCCGCTGCTGCTCCCGCAGCTCCCGTAGCCGGCGGAACGCCGATTCCTTCTCCTCTGCCCGGCACAGTCCTGAAACTGCAGGTGGCCGTAGGCGATACCGTAACGGAAGGC
>CAMVTO010000002.1 GCA_947170435.1 uncultured Clostridia bacterium
TGTGACCTCCCCGATGCCCGGCACCATCCTTGATGTCAAGGTCAGCGCCGGTCAGGCTGTCAAGGAGGGTGACCTCCTGTTCATCCTCGAGGCGATGAAGATGGAGAACGAGATTTTCGCTCCCTCCGCCGGCACGGTTTCCTCCGTCGCAGTGCAGAAGGGCGCTTCCGTCAACCCCGGCGATACGCTGTGCGTCATCGGCTGAGACAATACGAAAGCAACCCCTCTAAAACTGTGAAAGGAAAGCTGGAAAAATGCAAGCTATTTTGAACTTCGCGCAGCAAACCGGCTTCTACATGTTCACGCAGGGCGGCAACTGGAAGATGATCATCATGATCGCGATTTCCTTCGTCCTGCTGTACCTCGCGATCGTCAAGCAGTTCGAGCCGCTGCTCCTCCTGCCGATCGCCTTCGGTATGCTGTGCACCAACCTCCCCGGCGCGGATATGTTCCACGAGATCCTTTTCGCCGGCGGACACGTCCACTGGGATATGTTCCACGGCGATCCCATTCAGGCCGCTGAGCTATACCAGCTGCTGCAAGACGGCGCGCTGGTTGAGGTGATCCAACCCTATGCCGACCAACTCCTCGCCGCGGCGAACAGCGCCTTTGGCGCGGAGCAGGTCGCGAGCGTCATCGCCCAGTTCACCGCCTCCGGCTCCACGCAGCTTGAGGCCACACTGCAGGCGGTTGCCTCCGCGCAGGAAGCCGCCGCGATGTACGGCATGGAGATGGGCGCTGTCACCGTGACGGCCGGTCTCCTGGACATCCTCTATCTCGGCGTCAAGCTGGGCATTTACCCCTGCCTGATCTTCATGGGCGTCGGCGCGATGACCGACTTCGGCCCGCTGATCGCGAATCCGAAGTCCCTGCTTCTTGGCGCTGCCGCGCAGCTGGGTATCTTCATGACCTATGTGGGCACCCAGTTTATGGGCTTCACCGCGAAGCAGTCCTCCTCCATCGGTATCATCGGCGGCGCGGATGGCCCGACCGCCATCTACGTTACCTCCCGCCTTGCACCGGAGCTGCTCGGCCCCATCGCGGTTGCCGCGTATAGCTACATGGCGCTGGTGCCGGTCATCCAGCCCCCGATCATGAAGGCGCTGACCACCAAGGAGGAGCGCAAGATCACCATGCGTCCGCTGCGTCAGGTCAGCCAGAAGGAAAAGATCGTCTTCCCGATCATGATCACCGTGTTCGTGGCGTTGCTGGTGCCCTCTGCGGCGCCGCTGGTCGCGTGCCTGATGCTTGGTAACCTTGCCAAGGAGTCCGGCGTCGCTGACCGCCTGCAAAAGACCATGTCCAACGAGCTGATGAACATCGTTACGATCTTCCTCGGCTTCACCGTCGGCGCGACGGCGACCGCCACCACGTTCCTGTCCTTGCAGACCATCAAGATCATGGTCATGGGCGTCGTGGCCTTCGGTTTCGGTACCGCGGGCGGCCTGCTGCTGGCCAAGCTGATGAACCTGTTCCTGAAGGAGAAGATCAACCCGCTGATCGGCTCCGCGGGCGTCTCCGCCGTCCCGATGGCGGCGCGCGTCTCCCAGGTTGTCGGCCAGAAGGAGAACCCCTCCAACTTCCTGCTCATGCACGCCATGGGTCCGAACGTTGCGGGCGTTATCGGCTCCGCGATCGCGGCCGGTACCCTCATGGCCCTCTTTGGCTAACGCCTCAAAAAAGTGCAAGCACTTTTTTGAAAAAGATTCGCTGCGCTTCCCGCACGCCGTTGGCGCACGGGCGCTCCGCGCAAAGAGAAAAATCCGACGCGCATGTCGTCGGATTTTTCAATTAAACCCATTTCGCGCCTGCGGGCGCGAAATCAAGCGAAAGGAGACGGTTTATGAACTATAACGATCTCACCCCCGCGCAGGCGAAGGAGGAATACGCCAAGACCCTCGCCGAGTATGAAGCCATCCAGGCCAAGGGCCTCAAGCTGAACATGGCGCGCGGCAAGCCCTCGAAGCAGCAGCTCGATCTGGTCAGCGACATTCTCACCGTACTGTCCGACGGTGCGGACTGTGTAGACGACGGCATCGACGCCCGCAATTACGGCGAGCTTGCGGGACTGCCCTCGGCGCGTGCGTATTTTGCCGACGTGCTGGGCTGCAAGCCGGAGCAGGTGTTCGCCGGCGGCAACGCCAGTCTCACGCTGATGTACGACACCGTCGCCAAGGCGATGACCCACGGACTGCTCCACAGCGAAAAGCCCTGGTCGCAGGAGACGGGGCTCAAGTGGCTCTGCCCCGCGCCGGGTTACGACCGCCACTTCAAGATCACGGAGAGCTTTGGTTTTGAACTCATCACCATTCCCATGACCGAGACCGGACCGGACATGGACATGGTGGAAAAGTATATCAAGGACCCCAAGGTCAAGGGCATCTGGACGGTGCCGAAGTATTCCAACCCCGACGGCGTCATCTACTCCGACGACACGATTCGCCGCCTCGCGTCCATGAAGCCTGCCGCGCCGGACTTCCTGCTGGTGTGGGACAACGCCTACGGCGTCCATGAGTTCAGCGGCGACTATGTGCCGTTCCCGGATATTCTGAGCCTCTGTGAGCAGTACGGCAATGCCGACATGGTGTTTGAGTACGCCTCCACCTCCAAGATCACGCTGCCCGGCGCGGGCATTGCGTGCTTCGCTTGCTCCGAGGCGAATATGAAGTATATGCAGAAGCTGATGGGGATTCAGCTGATTTCCTTTGACAAGGTCAACCAGCTCCGCCACGTCAAGTACCTCAAGGATAAGGCGCACACGCTGGAACTGATGAAGAAGCATGCCGCTATCATGGGCCCGAAGTTCAAGCTGGTTGTGGACGTGCTCGACCGCGAGATCAAGCCTCGCGGCCTTGCGACCTGGCATGATCCCAAGGGCGGTTACTTTGTCTCGGTGAACGTGAAGCCCGGCTGCGCCAAGCGCACATGGGAGCTTTGCCGCGAAGCGGGCGTTGTGATGACCGATGCCGGCGCGACCTTCCCCTACGGCCGTGACCCGCAGGACAGCAACATTCGTGTCGCACCGAGCCTGCCGCCGCTGTCCGAACTGGAGGAAGCCATGGCGGTATTCTGCGTCTGCCTGCGACTGGCGGCGCTGGAACAGCTCATGAAATAAAGCAAAAGGATGACCGCGCAAGCGGTCATCCTTTTTATCGTTTGTTGTAGGCCTCAATGCCAAGCCGCAGCAGATCCAGCGCACGCTCCAGCTTCTTCTGCTCGATGACATAGGCGATGCGGATCTCGTTGCGCCCCTTGCCGGGGGTGGCGTAGAACGGCTCGCCGGGGGCAAACATCACCGTGTCGCCGTGGTCGTCAAACTCGCGCAGCAGCCACATCTGGAACTTGTCGGCATCGTCCACGGGCAGCGCCGCCATCAGGTAGAACGCGCCCTTCGGACACTCACACACCACGCCGGGGATCTCCTGGAGCTTCCGCACCACCGTGTCGCGGCGGCGCTTGTACTCCTCGCGCACGGCGGCAAAGTACTCCGGCCCTACACTGTAGAGGTGAGCGCAGGCGGTCTGGTCGAGCGTCGCCACGCACAGCCGCGCCTGCGCGTACTTCATCGCGTGGTTCATCAGCTCCCTGTTGCGGGAGATGAGGCAGCCCACGCGCGCGCCGCAGGCGGAAAATCGCTTGGAGCAGGTGTCGATGATGACGACGTTCTCCGCCGCGTCAGGAAACTCGCCGAAGGAGCGCAGCCCCTCGCCGCCATAGACGAACTCGCGGTAGGCTTCGTCGCCAATGAGGAACAAATCGTGTTCCTTGGCAACGTCCACCAGCATCCGCATTTCCTCATCCGTCAGCACCGTGCCGGTGGGGTTGCCGGGGTTGGTCAGCAGGATCGCGCGGGTGTGGTCGTTGATCTCAGCCTCAATGCGCGCGCGGTCGGCGTACCAGTAGCCCTCCTCGGGCTTCGTGGGGACGGGATGGATCTTCGCGCCGCAGGTATAGGCCATCGTGCTGTAATTGGGGTAGAACGGTTCAGGGATCAGGATCTCGTCGCCGTCGTCGAGGATGCACTGCATGGCGATTGCCAGAGCCTCGCTGCCGCCGGTGGTGATGAGGATATCGTCGGTGTCAAAGTGCATCCCCAGCTTGTCGTAATAGCCTTGAATCGCCTCGATCAGCGCGGGCAGACCGGGGGAGGCGGTGTACGCCATGACAGGGGAGGAGAACTCCCGCACCGCGTCAAAAAACGCCTTCGGCGTCTCCACATCAGGCTGGCCGATGTTCAGATGATAGATGGTTTTGCCCCGCTTCTGCGCCTCCACCGCATAGGGGTAGAACTTGCGGATGGGGGAGAGCTGGCATTTTTCAACTTTACTGGAAAATTTCATGGAGAAGACTCCTTTTCTTTCAATAAACGCTCACCGTTGAGTTGTGCGAACACGAGCGCGTCGCCCTCGTACTTCAGCTTGAGGGAGAAGAACGGCGCGTCGGAATCCAGCAGGCGGAGGAAGATTTTGTCGCCCTCCCAGAGCTTGAGGGACAGGAGCGTTTCCTTTTTGATCCACGCAAGCTCGCCCTCGTCACATTCCTTGATCGCGCCCGCCCATTGGTCGGCGGTAAACAAGTGCATGTATTCGGTTTCGTAGAGGTCGGAGACAAACGTAACGATACCGCGGTAGCGCCAGCGCGTGAGCGTGAGGCCGGTTTCCTCCCGCGTTTCGCGCAGTGCGCAGTCCTCCGGTGCCTCGCCGGGCTCAAATTTGCCGCCCACGCCGATCCATTTGTCGTGGTTGAGATCATTCTCTTTTTTCGTGCGGTGGAGCATCAGATACTCGTCGCCGCGCTCGATGTAAATGAGCGTCGATTGGACGGCGCGGAAGATGTTGTCACCCATGGCGTTGACCTCGCAATATCATTTCAGTTTATAGTATACAGAAAAACCGCACACTTGGCAAGAGCGTTCCTGACGGCAGGATGAACAAAAAATCGTCTCCCATTCGGGAGACGATTTCTCTGACGCAGTGGGAGGGATTCAAATTATCCTATGCTTGTGTTATGTGCTTCATAATTGTGTTAAAAGTTTCGGTTATTTGCGTAGAGCGAAGTTTTACAGCACGATTCGTGCCGCTTCATTTTACGCCGTTTTGATCCCGTAAGGGAAAAACAAGGGAAAACTATTGGATGCCGCACAGCGGGAATCACGCTTCTATCGTCTCCTGTTTTGTAGTCCTACAACGGCAGAGTCGGCCAAGCTCATTTTCCTATGGTAATTTGTCCGGGGATATGATATATTTATTAAATCAAACGTGTTTCCTATGAAAGGGCCATCCCATTGTTGCGGAGGAGAGAATACAATGAAAGAGAAGAATCATCCCATAAAAGGTGGGAATACCCTCCTTTTCGCTGCGATTGGTGGAGTGCTCATCGCGCTTGTCCTCATTTTCGGAACGATTTGGATGGGACACAGCGCCCGCCTGAGCACTGAGGCGGCGGTGCACTCCGTCAGCGATTTCTATCTTCAGGAACTGGCGGGGCGCAGAGAGCAGGTCGTTGCCACCAATTTGAGCACGAATATTAAGAATATGTATGTTGCGCTGGAGCTGATGGATGAGACGGACCTGTCCGACGTGGCGCACCTTCAAGCCTGGCAGGCCAGAATGAAGCGGCTCTATGAGTTGGAAAAATTCGCGTTTGTGGACTCGTCCGGCCTGATCTATACCTCGCTGGGAACGCAGGACAACATCGGAGAATACCGCTTTGATTACAAAACCATCAGCGGACCTGAAATCTCCATTAAGGATCTGGAGAGCGAAGATAAGAAGGTCGTGATCGCAATCCCGGTGGACGGTCTGGCGTTCAACGGCCGGACCCTTGTTGCCTGCTTTATGGAGATCGACATGGACGTGCTCCTGGAGGGACTGTCAATCCAGGCCGACGCGAACGCGACGACCTTCTGCAATCTCTATTATGAGGACGGCACCTCTCTGACTGGCGTGGTCCTCGGCGGTCTGTCCCCTGACCGGGGGCTGATGGACGCGCTGGCGCAGGCGGAGTTTACCGATAACCGTTCGATGGAGCAGATTCGGAAGGATTTCCGCGAAAGCCGCGAGGGCAAGATCTCCTTTGCCTATAACGGCACTTCTGAGAATATGTACTATGTGCCCGTCAGCGGCACGAACTGGATGCTCACCTATCTGATCCGCGACAGCATCATCGGGGATCAGATCAACACAATTTCTCAGGGCATCATCACCCGCAGCCTGATCCAAACGCTCATTACCGCCGCCGTTTTGGCCGCTGTCTTTGCGATTATCATTTCCCAGAACCGCAGGGCCGGACGTCTGAGGCTGGAGATGGAGACCGCGGATGCGGAAAACCGCGTAAAAGAGGAGGAGATGCAGGAGCGTTTGATGCTTCAGGAGCAGCTGTTGGAGCAGGAACGGCAGAACGAAACCATGCGGACCCTTCACGATATGCTGAAATCCGGCCCCTGGTTCATGGATTTTGACGAGCAGGGACGCATGGTCAGCGTGACCTGGACAGATACCTTTCGGAAAATGGTCGGCTATGACAGCGCGGAGGACTTCCCAGACCGGCTGGAGTCCTGGTCCGATCTGCTGCACCCGGACGACAAAGAGCGTGTTTTGAACGAATTCAATGAGACGATACAGGATTACTCCGGAAAGAAGGTCTACGACGTCACCTACCGGCTCAGGACAAAGGATCGCGGCTGGCGCTGGTTCCATTCGGTGGGCCAGCCGACCCGGCGGACGGACGGAACGCCGATCACCTATATCGGCATCTTTATGGACGTCAACGGCCAAAAGGAAATGGAGCAGACCCTGGCGGAGCAGCAGGAGTCCCTTCGGGAAGCGCTGACCGCGGCGGAACAGGCCAACGCCGCGAAGACCTCCTTCCTTTCCAGCATGAGCCATGAGATCCGCACTCCCATGAACGCCATCATCGGCCTGGACAGCATCGCCCTGAAGGACCCCGATCTGCCGGAACGTACCAGAGAGCATTTGCAGAAGATCGGCGGCAGCGCGAAGCATCTGCTATCTCTGATCAATGACATTCTGGATATGAGCCGTATCGAGAGCGGGCGCCTGACACTGAAGAACGAGGAGTTTTCGTTCCGCGAGATGCTGGAGCAGATCAACACGATGATCAACGGTCAGTGCCAGGACAAGGGCCTGACCTATGAGTGCCACATCAACGGGAAGGTCAACGATTACTATATCGGCGACAGCACGAAGCTCAAGCAGGTCATCATCAACATTCTCGGAAACTCCGTGAAGTTTACGCCCGCCCCCGGAACGGTGTCGTTTGTTGTGGAGCCGGTGTCGCAGTTTGAGGGACAGGCAACGATGCGCTTCATCATGCAGGACACAGGCATCGGAATGGACAAGGAGTACCTTCCCAAGATTTTCGACGCATTCTCTCAGGAGGACCCGAACAAGGCGAATAAGTACGGCAGCACCGGCCTGGGCATGGCGATTACGAAAAATATCGTGGACATGATGAACGGCCAGATCAGCGTTGAGAGCGAAAAGGGCGTCGGAACGACCTTCACAGTCACTGTCACGCTGAAGACGACGGATCGAAAAGGTTCAGCCTCCATTGAAGTGCGCCCTCAGGATATGCGCGTTCTGGTTATTGACGACGATCCTGTGGCCTGCGAACATGCCAAGCTGGTGCTGGAGGAGGTCGGGATCGCGTCTGATTCCTGCTTCAGTGGAAAAGAGGCCCTGGAAATGCTGGAGCTTGCCCACGCCCGCAGGCATGACTATAACCTTATCCTTGTCGATCTCAGAATGCCGGAGCAGGACGGTGTGGAGGTTACACGGCAGATCCGCAAGCTCTATAACGGAGAATCCACGATCATCATCCTGACTGCGTATAGCTGGGACGATATTATGGAGGAAGCCCTTGACGCCGGCGTGGACAGCTTCATGGCGAAGCCGCTGTTCGCCTCCGGGGTGCTTCAGGAATTCAGGCAGGTTATCCAGAGAAAGCACCTTGATACCGAGGAAGCACATAAGGCGGACCTGACCGGGAAGCGCATTCTTCTGGCGGAGGACATGCCCATTAACGCCGAGATCATGATGGAGCTGCTGGGTATGCGGGACATGCTCGTGGATCACGCGGAAAACGGTCAGATCGTTGTGGATATGTTCTCCAGGAGTGCAGAGTATTATTACGACGCCATCCTGATGGATGTGCGGATGCCGGTAATGACAGGACTGGAAGCGACCGTTGCCATTCGCGCCTTAGATCGTCCCGACGCAAAAACGATCCCGATTATCGCCATGACCGCCAATGCGTTTGACGAGGACGTGCAGCGGTCGCTCCAGTCCGGGATGAACGCCCACCTGAGCAAGCCGGTGGAGCCGGACCATCTTTTTGAGACGTTGGAGCTGCTTATCAAAGAATAATTCCGTATATGGAAATAATTGATCGCCTGCTATCGGGAGACCTCGATAGCAGGCGATTATCTAATACAATGTTTTCCATCTGTACATCCTCCTTCGTTCCTTAACCGTTCAGCTCGTGCTTGTCGGAGATCATAAAGGTGGTGCGGCGGCGCTTGATGTACCACTTGCCGCCCACCTTCGCGTTGCAGAATACTCGGACACAGGGTGAAGGGCATCGGCATACAGCTCGGTCTCTCAACGAATCTGGAAAGTGTTACGGAGCAGTATATCAATGTGCGTTTTGACCGCAAGAAGGCGGTTCTGAATGTCTATCATCAGGCTGTGCTGGGAGATGGTTAAGAGAATGGCACATTTTGTCACCATTTCGCTCATTCTTTGGATAATAAGTTGCGTTTTTCCAAGGTTGCGAGAAATGAGCGGTCAGGATATTTCTAACTTTTTCAGAAAAAACCATACCAGAAAAAAGCAAAAATCTCCGGGATGGCAATCATCTCGGAGATTTCGCTGGCGCAGTGGGAGGGATTCGAAGAAACTTTTGAGCGTCTAATACGTCTATTACAGCTTAAATATTAAAGAAATCATAACTTTTCAGTAATAATTGCACCTGTCAATCCAATCTGTCCAAAGTGTATCAACCTGACAAGGGTCAGAAATGTGGTCAACAACACAAGCAGATTGGAGGAAAAAAGTATGAAAACCAACATTACCTACCACCGCGCGGGCGACTACCTGCTCCCCAACCTTGTTCCGCCCAAAGCTCCGAACATCGGCGTATGGGGGCTGCGCCGGAAGAACTACCTGCTGAAAAACAGGGACGGCATCTACACCGGCTTGCTGATCAGCGGCGAGCTGAACGCCCATCTGGAGGAAACCGACCGCTCGGCGAACGAAATGCTCGCCCGCATTATCGAAAGCATGGCGGAATACGAAGGCATCACCGAAACGCTCAAAGCGGAGGATCAGATGGAGTGGGTGCGCCGCATGAACGCTATCCGCTCCGCCGCCGAGGAGGTCGTGCTGCACGATCTCATCTACGCTTGAAGGAGGTGCCGACCATAAAGAAAATCACCCCGAGCTTTGCCGCAGGCGTCCTGACCGGAGCCCTGCTTTTCAGCGGAGCAGCAGCCTACGCCGCCGGCGTGATGGCCGAGCACAGCAGCAACCGCGTGTTCGTGGACGGGCACGAGGTGCAGATCGAGGCGTACAACATCGGCGGGAACAACTACTGCAAGCTCCGCGACATCGGCAAGGCGGTGGATTTCAGCGTCAGCTACGACGCCGCCGAGAATGCGGTTCGCATCAACACCGGCGAGCCATACGCCGAAGAAGCCTCGGCTCAGGCGTCACGG
Source organism: uncultured Clostridia bacterium (assembly GCA_947170435.1). Classification (GTDB taxonomy): domain Bacteria; phylum Bacillota; class Clostridia; order Oscillospirales; family Oscillospiraceae; genus Hominicoprocola. Next base: position 9,737 of record CAMVTO010000002.1, read on the forward strand.
GTGGTACGCCTCCCGACCAACGGCAGCAAGTATGTCCCGCAGATAGGAGACCTAATCCCCTGCGACGACGGAACACTCTACGAGGTTAAGGACACGCTGCGCTGGGAAAACAACGTATTTGCCCCCGGACCGCTGCCTGCACTGCCGACGCCGAACTACGACTGGAGCGTGTTTCCCGCCTTAGAGCTTCCCTCGGTCGATTGCCGGCGCTTCCAAAGCGAGCACGGCGATGACCTGTACGTCCGCAACCTGCATGAGACGCTCCGCATGGCGTACACGATTTACGAGGCGGTCATGGACGAGCCGGAGGCGTGGCGCGACGGCAAGCCGCTCACCAAGGTCTCGCTCACCATCGACCCTGCGGACGAACCGTACACAAAATACTTCTGGCCCTGGAGACAGGAAGAATTGCTCAAGCACGTCAAAGCCTTCCCAAGCTTTCATTTCCACGTTGAGGCTTGGGATTTCTACCACAACAGCACCTTTTTGCAGACGCAATAGTACGTCTTCATCGGCTGAACTGAGCGTCGCCCGTCACAAGAAAGTGGCGGGCGACGTTTTTTGTTATTTCATTGCCAGTTTATCCATCCCCGTCCCCAAGGCAACAGAGATTTTATAGAACGTCTCAACCGAGAAGTTATACCGAGTCTTTTCACTTTCAATCTGGCGGATAAAGTCATGCGATAAACCGACCATTTCCGCAAGCTGCGCCGAGGTTAAGCCCTTTTCTTTTCGGTACTTTTTGATATTTCGACGTATGGTATCGTAAATCTGCGCGTCAAATTTGATTTCTTCCATTGTAGCCATCACCTAACAAAAGTATAGCCAAGACGGCTCTCCTTGTATGTTAGCCATTGACTCACATTTATATTGATTCCTCACAAGAATATGCTATAATTGTGAGGCGATAGATAACAAAGCGATTATTGTGAGGTGATGCTATGGATACGCGCAAAGACCTGTTGCTGAAATCCGCCGCGCGGCTCTACAGCCTCGGCGTGGATCTGGAGATGGCGCGGGAGAAGCTGCGGAAGCTGGTGGAGCAGGGCGTTCCCTACGATTCCAGGGAGATGAAGGACGCCTACCGAGAGTTCTCGGAGCTGGACGCGCAGTGGAAGGAGCTGGAAAGGCAGCATCTCGAACTGCGCGGTGAGATCGAGCAGGGCTGAATTTGCTCGCGTTGTGCTGAAAACTGAATAGAATATCGAGGTTTCCTCTGATTTTGGGCAATATAGAACCATCACAGATTGGAGGGAATCCTATGGACAATATCACCTATGGCTATATCCGGGTGTCCTCGCGGGATCAGAACGAAGATCGGCAGCGCATCGCCATGCGCGACGCGGGCGTTTCGGAGTGCCACATTCTCATGGACAAGCAATCGGGCAAGGACTTTGACCGCCCCGGCTGGCGGCGCGTACTGCGAAAGCTAAAGCCGGGCGACACTCTGATCGTCAAGAGCATCGACCGGCTGGGCCGCAATTATGACGAGATTCTGGATCAATGGCGGTTTATCACAAAGGAGAAGCAGGCCAACATCGTCGTGCTGGATATGCCGCTGTTGGACACGCGGCAGGGGCGTGACCTGACCGGGACGCTGATCGCCGACATCGTATTGCAGCTTTTGAGCTATGTCGCTCAGACCGAGCGCGAGTTCATCAAGCAGCGGCAGGCGGAGGGCATCGCGGCGGCGAAGGAGCGCGGCGTCCGTTTCGGGCGCAAACCGCTGGATCGCCCGCCCGAATACGAAACGGTCAAGGATATGTGGCAGCGCGGCACGGTCTCTGCCAGAGAAGCGGCGGCACGGCTGAGCGTTGCGCACAAGACCTTTCTCAAGTGGGTCCGCATCGACCGAATGGAAAAAAGTATACCTTTGGCACCATGCCCCGGAAACCTTGATACATAGCAAATCTCATGCTATTCTTGTTTTTTACTATACCAAATCCGGCAAAAAAAGACAAGACTGGCTCGGGGATTGAGGTATACACTTTTACACTCTGTTTCTGCGTGTAAAGGAGGCATTTGCTCCGTTTTTCGGAGAAATGCCTCCTTTTTGTTTTGGGGCGTCTCCGTTTCTTGAAAAGGGGGATGCCCGTGCTTATCAATATCACCGACGATATTGTCCGGCTGCACAAGGCGGGCATTCTCGACCGACTGCTTTGCGACAAGACAACCGGCAGAAACATCCTGTGGGCGACGGACGCCTATACGGAGCTTGGCGCACGATATGAACGCAACGAGGAGATCGCGCCGGAACTCATCACGGGTGCAAGCCTCGGCGTCATCAAAACGCGGGCGCGCAAGGCGTTTGAGCAGCAGACGGAGCGCACGCGCCACCGGGCGGAGGTTTTCACGCCGCTGTGGATCGTGCGGAAGATGTGCGACCACGCGGACGAAATATGGTTCGGCTACCCCGACGTATTCTTCAAGGACGGCGCGCCGACCGAGCGCGTGCGCTTCTTTGAGAACAGCCACACCTGGCGGGACTATGTGGACGCCCGCCGCACGGAGATCACCTGCGGCGAGGGGCCGTTCCTCGTCTCCCGCTACGACGCCGCGACCGGCGAAATCATCCCCGTCGCGGAGCGCGTCGGCGTTCTTGACCGCAAGCTGCGCGTCGTGAGCGAGAACGCCACAGATGAAACGGAATGGCTGGAATGGGCGATTCGCGCGTTTCAGGCGTCGTATGGCTACGAGTGGGCGGGCGACAATCTTCTGATCGCGCGCGTCAACCTGCTCGCATCCTTCCGGGAGCACTTCGAGGCCCGCTTCGGGCATTCACCGGAAACGCGGACGGAGAAGAAGCTCGCCAACATCATCGCGTGGAATATCCTGCAAATGGACGGTCTGACTTATACCGTCCCATATTCTCATGCGCCCGAGGATCAGATCAGCCTTTTTGAATCCGAATACCGTCCCCCGCCCTTATGCCGCACGTTCAACTGGAGAGCAAGAAGGAACGTGGAGCTGAAAGGGGTCGAGGCAGAAATGAAGTTTGATTTTATCATCGGGAATCCGCCTTATCAGGACGAAACTTTGGGCGAAAACAAAGGCTTTGCACCGCCTATTTACGATAAATTCATGGAGGAAGCATATAAGGTCGCAGATAAGGTGGAGCTAATTCATCCTGCGAGATTCTTGTTCAATGCTGGGAGTACGCCGAAAGCATGGAATCAGAAGATGTTAGCTGATCCGCATTTGAAAGTGCTGTATTATGAGCAAGACGGAAGCAAAGTATTTGCAAATACGGAGATTAAGGGCGGTGTTGCCATAACCTATCACGATAATACCTCGGACTTTGGAGCAATGCACATTTTTACCCCTTATCCAGAATTAAACGCTATTCTCCGAAAGGCTGCGCCAAAAGATGACGCGCACAGCATTGCATCTATCATGTATAACCAAATGCGTTTCAACTTAGATGCCTTATATGCTAAACATCCCGAATACAAAGCAATAATTGGAAGTGACGGTCGAGATAAGCGTTTTAGAAATAACATTTTCGAGAAGGTCTCTCTTTTTACAGAAGGAAAGCAGCAGGAAAGCGATATAAGAGTTATCGGTGTAATTAAAAACAAACGCCAATGGAGATATTTTCCTCTTACATTTGTTGACACTTCCCACGAAAACATTTTTTCTTGGAAAGTGCTCGTTGCTCGTGTAAATGGCGCAGGAACACTTGGTGATATTCTGAGTAGCCCGGTTGTTTCTGCGCCGAATGAGGGGTATACACAAACATTCATCGGTATTGGAAGTTTTGATACAAATTCCGAAGCGGAGAATGCACTGAAATATGTGAAAACAAAGGTTTTGAGATTGCTTCTTGGTGCATTGAAAATTACGCAAGATAACAGCATTGAAACTTGGAAAATGATCCCCCTCCAAGATTTCACCTCCGCCTCCGACATCGACTGGTCGAAATCCATCCCTGAGATCGACCAACAGCTCTACCGCAAATACAGCCTCGACCAGAACGAGATCGACTTCATCGAATCCCATGTAAAGGAGATGACCTGACATGAGCCTCGCGCCGAATATCAGCTCTTTTGAGCGGGTCATCCCGATGATCTACGCCTATACGCACCCGGATGTGCCGAGCCATGCGGGTTGGACGAAGATCGGCTATACGGAAAAACAGTCGGTGAACGACCGCATCCGTCAGCAGAATCAGACCGCCGACATCGCGTGGGAGCTGCTGTGGCAGGACAATGCCATGTATAAGGACGGCTCCGGGCAGTATTTCACCGACCACGACTTCCACCGCTATCTGGAACGCCGCAAGAGTGTGGAGCGCCAGCCGAATACCGAGTGGTTCCACATTGACGGCACGCTCTCCCGCGCCTATTTCGACAGCTTCGCCTCCCGGCAGCCCGACGCCGACAAGAGCGGCTTTTCCTATAACCTGCGCGAGGAGCAGGCGCGTGCCGTGAGCATGACAAAGGCGTACTTCGAGCGCGGCGGCACGGAATTTCTCTGGAACGCCAAGCCGCGCTTCGGCAAGACGCTGACCGCCTACGATCTCGTGCAGAGCATGGGCTTCAAGCGCGTGCTGATCGTCACGAACCGCCCCAGCATCGCCAACTCCTGGGCGGACGATTTCAACGAGTTCATCGGCTGGCACGGCGAGCTGTGCTTTGTCTCCGAGACCGACGCGCTCAAGGATCACGAGGGCGTACTGTCCCGCGAGGAATATCTGGCCGCCGTGCGCGGCAAGGGTGCGGACGCGCCGGGCATGGTGGCGTTTATCTCGCTGCAAGACTTGAAGGGCTCCGTCTACTTCGGCGGACAGTATCGCAAGCTCGACTGGATGGCGAAGGAGTACACCGACGCCTACGGGCAAAAACAGCACGGCATGGCGTTCGACCTCCTCATCATCGACGAATCGCAGGAGGGTGTGGACACCATGCGGACGGAGCGCGCCTTCCGCAACATTGACCGCAAGCATACGCTGTACCTCTCTGGCACGCCGTTCAAGCAGCTGGCCAGCGACCAGTTTTCCGCCGAGCAGATCTTCAACTGGTCGTATGCGGACGAGCAGGAGGCAAAAGCGAAATGGAACGGCGAGGACTATAACCCTTACGAATCGCTCCCAACGCTCAATATGTTCACCTATCAGCTCTCCAACATGATCTACGATCAGATCCAGCGCGGCGTTGATCTGTCGGACGACGGCGATACGGTGGATTACGCCTTTGACCTCAATGAGTTCTTTGCCACCAACGAAAGCGGGAAATTTCTCCACGAGGACGAGATCAAAAAATTCCTGCGGGCGCTGACCACGCAGGAGAAGTATCCCTTTTCCACGCCGGACCTGCGGCGCGAGCTGGCGCATACGATGTGGTATCTGAACCGCGTCGCGTCCGCCAGAGCGCTCAAAAAGCTGCTGAACGAGGACGAGGTGTTCAAGGAATACGAAGTCGTGCTCGCCGTCGGCGACGGGCGCGCGGAGGACGACGAGCGGGCTGCGGAGGCGGCGTTCGACCGCGTGAGAAAAGCAATCGCCGAGCATGAAAAGACGATCACGCTGACCGTCGGGCAGCTGACCGTCGGCGTGACCGTTCCCGAGTGGAGCGGCGTGCTGATGCTCTGCAATATGCAAAGCCCGTCGTCGTATATGCAGGCGGCGTTCCGCGCGCAGAATCCGTGTATGCTCACGGTCGGCGGGCAGCGGTTCCGCAAGGAAAACGCCTACGTCTTCGACTTCGACCCCGCCCGCACGCTTATTATCTTCGACGAGTTCGCCAACAACCTCTCGCCGGATACGGTCGCCGGACGCGGCACGGGCGAGCAGCGGGAAAAGAATATCAAACGTCTGCTGAACTTCTTCCCTGTGCTGGGCGAGGACGACGAGGGCAGGATGGTCGAGCTGGACGCCAAGGCGGTGCTCTCCATCCCGCGCAAGCTCAAGAGCCAGGAGGTCGTTCGCCACGGATTCATGAGCAATTTCCTGTTCCAGAACATCGGCGTCGTATTCGGCGCGCCGGGCGTCGTGAAGGATATCCTCGGCAAGCTGACCCCCGCGCAGGAAGACCCGAAGCGCAACAAGCGCGACGGCGTGGAGCGGATCGATGAGGTCCCGGTGGACGAGGGCGGGAACGTGGAAATCCCGAACGAGATCGTCATCGGCAGAACGCAGGACCTGTTCGGCGAAAAGGTCTACGAGACCATGCGCGCCGACGTGCTCTCGGCGGTGGACGCCATCGGCGGCGGCACGCAGGACGCGGTGGCGGAACAGCTCAAAAGCGTGGTCGATTCCGTCAAGGAAACGGTGAAGGCGCATGTCGTCGAGCCGGTGACGGGTGCATACGAGGTCAAAAAAGCCACGCAGAACCGTGTGGAGCGGCAGGTGGAGCGCGAAATCGAGAACACCTTTGAAAAGCTGCACGATGATTACGTCCAGCAGGCGAACATCGCCAAGGCGGAGTTTTCCCGCGCGCAGGAGGAAGCGGAAACCGAGGCGGAGGTCAAGCAGGCCGAGGCCGCTTACCATGAGAGCCTGCAAAACGCTCTGCAAACCTTCACCGAGACCGTGAAAACCGAGGTGCAGCGCACCATTGAGGAAAAGCCAAAGGAGCTGGTGGAGCAGCTGGAACGCCACAAGGCCGAGGAGGAAAAGCGCGGCATCGAGGACGATATCCGCGCGCACCTGCGCGGCTTCGCCCGCACGATCCCCAGCTTCATTATGGCCTACGGCGACGACGGCCTGACGCTTGCCAACTTCGACGAGTACACCGAGGACGATGTTTTCCTCGAAGTGACAGGCATCACGCACGACAACTTCCGCTTCCTGCGCGACGGCGGCGACTATCCCGATCCCGACACCGGCGAAACGGAGCATTTCGACGGGCATTTGTTCGACGAGGTGGTCTTCAACGACTCCATCCGTGAGTTTTTGCGGAAAAAGCAGGAGCTCGCCGATTATTTCGACGAGTCCCATGATGAGGATATTTTTGATTACATCCCGCCGCAGAAAACCAATCAGATCTTCACGCCGAAGTGGGTCGTGCAGAAGATGGTGGACGAGCTGGGGGCGAACAACCCCGGTTGCTTCGACGATCCGGACAAGACCTTCGCCGACCTGTATATGAAATCCGGCTTGTACATCACAGAGATCGTCAAGCGGCTGTACCGCAGCGAGAAGATGAAGATGCTGATCCCGGACGACAAGGCGCGCATCCGGCACATTCTGGACAAACAGGTGTACGGCATGGCCCCGACGCGGATCATCTATCTGATTGCGACGAACTACATCCTCGGCTTCGACGAGGCGCTAAAGGGCACGGCGGCGCACTTCGTCCAGGCCGACGCGGCGGAGGCGTCAAAGAACGGCACGCTGGCGGCAGTCGTGGAGCGGGCGTTTGGATAAACAATCTGCACAACGCCAGATAGGGTTCCGTTACTGATTAGTGACAAAAGCAATATGGGCACAGTCATCTTGGCTGTGCCCATATTGTTATAAAGTATCCCACTCGCGCGACAAAGAAAACTGATATGTCATGTTATGCACAGATAATGCAGCCTCATTGATGCTGATTATGTCTAAGAAATCCCGATCTTGTCCCCTTATGCGTTTTTCATGAAGCGCTGTAAGGATTTGCTCCGCCGTTTCTAACATTGCCATTTGCGCATCATAGGTTTCCTTATATGTTGAACGAGCAGAGGAGCGACATTGCTCTTTTAAGCACCATAAATAGTGCATGAAAGAATCTCTTTCACTATATCCCGTTGAGGACGGGAGTGCGCCGCTAAAGAGCATATCACTATAGGAGTTTTCCATCTTTCCTTCAGTTTTTAATGCTGAAAGCAGGGATATCCTTCGCGCAATATCAAGAAAGGTAATCTTGATTTCTGTCAAGGCTTGCGGGCAATAATACCACTTTGCGCGACGACTCTGTTCATCACTATCTATCGTTTCAAAATGCTCGGGCTGGAACCATCTAACATTTCTGAAATTCCCTGATGCTATCGCATCGCATTTTGCGGCGGCAAGACATAATTGCTGATGATTACTGTATCCCACAATCACCTTTTTCCCAGTTCTTTTTATGCCAGCGACAAGCGAAAGCTGATTTGAAACCCAAATTGCATCGTCAACAAGATACTTGTTGGAGGGATGCTCACATACTATATATATGCCGCTGACATCCCATTCTTCGATATAATTGACGATTTCTTCAATTTGTTCTTCATCCAGCATGGCTTTTTCACCTAATGCAATGGTGTGATATACGTCGAAGCCATGCTTTACTTTGCTGGCGCTTGTAATAATGCTCTTCTGCAATCCGTTCCAGCGTGCATCAATGTGATTTGCCGATAGTGAAGGCAACAAAAGTATTGATGATCCAACGCTTTGATTTAGTTGGACTAGGTGCGCTATTATCGTGTCAAAGTTTCCGCTTTCCAGCAATGTGATGTTATCATGGGGCCAATACTCGTATTTAGAAAGATTCTTTTGGAATTTGCGTGGATAATATAGTTGTGAGTCGAGCAAAATATTGCCATTCACTTTTCTGACATCCGCAGAAAACTTCTCTATTTGCTTTGGTTCAATATTCATGGGACTTAGAATTATCGTGCCACCGCCCCACTGCTTGAAAAGCTCAAGGCATATTTTTTGCACTCCATGCCCCATCTGAATGTATAAATCCACTTATTACTCACCTTCTTTCAAATCAAATGTTGCTTTTGCTGCATTCAACCAGTCTAGCGCCTGTGTTGCGTTTTTTGGGCGACGAGACGGATATTTTCCCATCATAGAACTCAATAATGCCATAAAATGCTTTTGTGAATCTCCCGCAATTTGATAACTAACTGGCGTTATCGTTTCAGTTCTACGCAAAATATCGAGGACATTATTTGCCTCAGTTCGGAATGGATTCACTCCCGTTATGCATTCATATGTAACTACACCAACTGAAAAAATATCCGCACGAGAGTCAATTTGCTTTTTTACATTGTTAAACTGTTCTGGCGCTGCGTATCCCGGAGTGTGTGGCCCCATGAACGCTTCTGTTTGCGTCAAAGACGGCATTGAAAGTACACGTGCAATCCCAAAATCAAGAAAAAACACTTTCCCATTTGGTGCCAAAATGATGTTTTCAGGTTTAATGTCACGATGTACAATGCTGAGCGACTCAAGCTGCTGGACAAAATGGAGGCTCTGTTCCAAAAAGTCCGTTGCCTCACTTAAGGTAAATTTGTGCCCACTCGAAATAATATCTCGAAGCGCTCTACCGCTCACTCGTTGCTCTACTAGATACAGTGTAGTAGAGCCTTCATAATTAATTTGCCCTGCATCAAAAATTATCGGAACCGCATCTATTTTGTATTGGCGTCCGATTTCAATTTCTCTCACCGAGCGGGGATCATCTAGGCGGAAGAATAGTTTGATAACAACATCTCCATATTCTGGGTGAGTTGCCTTAAAAACATTTTTCTGTCCACCTCTTGCAAGTAATTCTACATTGGAAAACTCTCTGCAAAACTCTTCAAAAGTGTCCATATAGTGTTTTAGCGCCCCTTCCTTATGAGCTTAAAGCGTTACCAATCCATTCGTTGAACTGCAAAGAAACATAGCTTGATGGTAATGGATTTTCTTTCGCCTCCACAATCTTTTTAAAATTCTTGGATTTGCAATACAATCCAACTCCGCTATTTTCAAATTTTCTTATTGTTTCACCATGAGGAGACGAAATGCTTGTTAATGCATATGAATGCGAAGCAAACCATGTGTTAATAAAAGATTGCTCTGCGACCTTCGCCATATTGGTCGTTTTAGCTTCTACACAAACCAGTTTTGTTATGCTATAGATGTCGCGCTTTTTACCTGGATACCACGCATCGTTCCGCCGAACAATCATATGGGAATCCATAAGTTTTTCCAGCGAGCAGAGAACCTGCTTGGCCGGAATTTTTAATGTTTCGGAAATCTCGGTACCATTTATTCCAGCGTGCGTCAACAAAAATGACAATATCTTAAGTTCTGTTGTATCCAGTTTTTTCCTTGAGCTTGACCAATTATCTAGTATCGTGGGTATGTACGATGCAAACACGATATCCGGAAACCCGGAGACAATATGCGGTTCAATAAAAACGGCAAGATTATTTACCTTGTTATCGCGTAAGAATTTTGCGCAATAATACTTGATAAACTCTTCAACCAAGTCGAATTCTGCGCCTTGCGTATTTGTCCGAGTGTGTAATCCGATAGCGGGCATGTCCTCATCAAAAATAGTAATACGTTCCAAAAGACATACCTCCCCAAAATAATCTAATTAAGTATATCACAGATGATGTTACAATGGAAGTCTTTTATGCAAACTTTCGCGGTTTTTGGATGGCATTTCTTAATTCTGCCAAGGAGTCTCCGGGGCATTTGCTCCTAACAAGTGTCGAGCGATATTAGCGATATTACAAGATATTGCTTGCCAAGGATTATTCAGTTCTCGTATGCTTCTTTACGATTAGTCTTGCCTGCGCATCAGATGTGCTAGAAAGTATCATCTTGAGCTGCGTGATGAAATTGAGCAGCGCGCTCCCCTCACCTTTGCCGGCTGGTTCTGTTGATCCAGTCGGCAAAGTCTTCATACGGCAGCTCGCCGCGAAGACAGCGTCCGCGCTTCTCCGTCGCCTCGCGATTCCAGTCCGTGAAGGCGCTCTCCTCCATATAGCCCAGCTCCACGCGCTTGTTCAATCGCTGATATGCCTGACGGTAGACCTTCCACGCGGGAACGGTCGCCGTCTTTTCTTTTTCCGCCCGGTACGCGCCGATCTGCTTGCAGGTCTTTTCCTCGCCGTCCGCAACGCGGTCGCAGTAGACCGCATCCGAGCGCCCGCGCGGGATGAACGGCTTGCCGCAGTTCTTGCAAAACTTGTAGCTCTTGCCTTCCGTCAGAAAATGCAGCATCTCAAAGCGCAGCATATCGTCTATCGTTTCCAGCACCGTAAGCTGCACAACTTCCGCGCTCCTGGCGTTTCGTGTACCAAGCTCGCTCGTAAACCGCGAGCCCCAGTGCTTGCGGAACGCCTCGTCCTCCTGTTCGAGACGGTAATAGCGTTCCAGCGGCGTGCGCCCGTCGTCCGCATTTTCCTCCCACATCACCTTCAGAACCTTCTCCGTCCGTGCGCGTTTGTCTTCATAGCAACGACTGAAAACGTCGATCAGGCCGGATTTCGTCGTTTCCGGCACATCGTCCGTGCGCTCGCCGGCGGCCTCCCTGATCCGCAGATTGTCCGCGCGGCTCGTCCCCCGGAACACGCGGGGGTCGATCTCGCCGTCCAGCAGAAACTCGATATAGCTGAGCAGAAAAAGGAAAACATAGGTATTCCGCTTGACGATCCCCTCCACATGCTGCACCAGCGCATCCGCGATAAAGTCGTCGCTCTTTCCTCTCGCCTTTGCGATAGACCAGATCGTGAACAGCTCCGTCAGGCATCGGGAGAACAACTCGGCGTCGAGAAAGGCAAAGTTCACCAGATCCGCGCCGGTCACGCTTTCCAGCGCGAGGCTGTCGAAGAGCTTTCCCTCCATGCGAAAGCAAAACCAGCCCTTCTCGGTAAAGGCGTAGGCATACGGCTGCTTGAAGAAATCCTTTTGCTGTCCCATCTTTCTGCCTCCATATCGACAATCATTATCACGAAATATAATTTTATATATCGTCCATACACAAAGAATCCCGTTCGGGATATGATTGTATTGCGACAATTAAGTTACAAAACTTCGTTGTCGATATTCTAGCACGGCTCACGGGCGCTTGTAAAGACCGCAGCGCAGCAAACAACTGAATGACCGCCGATACGTCAAAACCGTCACGACCCTCTAAACGGGAGGCGAGCGCCCGCATCCGCAGCGATGCCGGGACGGACACAGCGCCGAGCAGGGTTGCCTGTCCGAGCGTATCGGGGAAGCGGCAAGCAAAACGCATAGGTATTTATCTATATAACTAGTTTTACCTGGCTGAGAAACTATCTATGTAAGGTAGAGGAACACGCGCACGGTTTCCTTTCAGCCAGGTATTCAACGAGGAGGTGCACACGATGGAGGATAAAGTTTATTCCTGCGCAGAGCTGCGCGAGATGCAGCTTGACACGAACGACTACCGTTTTCTGGACGAGCCCGGCAGTTTTTACGCCAGACTGGTTCTCAAGGCCGAGGGGCGGAACGGGATGCTCCGCGCGTTCTTCGACTTTGAGGACGGGCGAAAGATCATCACGCCCGTCTTCTGGTGGCAGCGCGGCAAGGGCCTTTGGAACATACCGCTCGGAAAGCGGCTGCTGCTCCGCTACGAGCCCAGCTCCAAGGGCGGCGTTTATCTGACGCGCGCGGAAGAGAACGGCGCTGATTGAGTTGGTGCTGGTCAAATTGACCAGCACCTAAAAAGGTCAGGAGGACCCTCGTTCTGCCAAAGGAGGGCCCTCGTTTTATGAAAGTGGGCCCTCGTTTGACCGAAAGTGGGCCCACCATTCTGGCGAGAACGCCGAAAAAGGCGCAGGTGGGCCTACTTTTTGAAGAAGTGGGCCCACTTTTAGCCGAATGTGACCCCACTTTTTCGGCGGTATCGGTCCGGAAACCCGAAGAGGGGTCAGTTTTTGCGAATGTGACCCCACTTTTCCGGGGAAGGCACCGCCACGGTGCCTTTCTCCGGCTCCGCTCCCGCTGATGGCACCGTGCCGGTGCCATCAGAAGGAAGAACGCTCAGAGCAATCCTACTGCACAGGAATCGCCCAGACCGACGCTATACGACCCATCCCTTACCCAGATACAGTCGTGTCTTAGGGGATAACGAGCATCGGAGCGCGACGGCGCTCCATTACCCAGGGGACACCCCTGAATACCCCGTTTTGAAGGAGGATCAAATGAAAACCGACTATGTAAAAACCACCGTTCGACTTACCGGTACACAAGCGGACCGGCTGAAAAAGAGAGCGGCAAAAAGCGGCGTGTCCATGTCCGAGTATATCCGCAGCCTGCTGACGAAGAAGGCACTCGCGGTGGAGCCGCCCGACGAGCTTTGGGCGCTGCTGGATACGCTCTATAGCCTCCATGCCATGCTTCTGCGCGTCAACAGGCCGGAGTTCACCGAAGCCGCGCACCGACTGGAGCAGAACATTGTAGACCTGCAAGCCGCATTTACCGCTCCTCGAAAGGCGGCGTCCTGATGGCAACCACGAGCCTGTGGCATATCGCCGGCAGTCTCAAGGACCTCGTGGACTATGTTGAGAACCCGGAAAAAACTATAGAGAAGTTTCCCGAGCTTGACGATCTCTGGAATGCCGCGCGATACGTCCAGAGACCGGAGGCCACGGCGCACGGGCAGTTCGTCACGGCGATCAACTGCCTGAAGGAGACCGCCATCGAGCAGATGATCCTGACCAAGCAGCAGTATCACAAGGGCGACGGATATATCGCTTACCACGGGTATCAGAGCTTCAAGCCCGGAGAGGTCACGCCGGAGCAGTGCCATGAGATCGGCGTCCAGTTTGCCAAAGAGATGTGGGGCAATGATTTTCAGATCCTCGTCACCACACATCTTGACCGGGAGCACCTGCACAACCATTTCTGCTTTAATTCGGTCAGCTTTCGGGACGGACACAAGTACAACTACTCCAAGGGCGAGCAGGTTCGGCTGCGTGAAGTATCCGACCGCATCTGCCTGGAGCACGGTCTCAGCGTCATCAAAAATCCGCACAAGGCTCCGTCCCGAACCGTGTACTTCGACGAGCGGGACGGCAAGCCGACCCGATACAACGTTTACCGGGATGACCTCTGGGACGCCATCGACGGCAGCCGCAACGTGCGGATGGTGGAACGCTATCTGAACGCGCTCGGCTATATCACGGACTTTACGGGAGCACATTGGAAAATGCGCCTTCCGCAGTATCGGCACTTCACCCGCCTGGATACGCTGGATGACCGGCTGACGCCTGAATTCATCCGGCAAAATTGCGGCTACCGAGCCCGATACGGCAATGTACGCGCCGTGATTTCCTATCCGCCCGATGTGCCGGAAGAGTTGAGCCATGTCAAAGAGTATCAGCGGCGAACCTCGCACATTTATCGGCTGTATCTTTACTGGTGCTATGAGCTGGGCATTCTTCCCAAAGGAACATCCTATCGACCCACCAGCCCGTTCATTAGGGAAGAACTGCGGAAGCTGGATATGTATGACAGGGAGACCCGCTTCATGGCGCAAAACCACATCGAGACGCTGGACGAGTTGCAGGAGAAGATGACCGAAACCAAGAGCAGGATGGACGAGCTGATCGACCGGCGAACCCACATCACCTACGCCATGCGGCGCGCTTCGCCCGAACGGAAGAAACAGCTTCAGGACGAGAAAAAGGCGTTGACCGATCAGATCGCTCCGCTGCGGGAGCAGCTCCGCTTGATGCAGGACATTGAACAGCGCTCTCTGCACATTGACAAAACGCTTGATCGTGTGATCGAAAGCGAAGAAAAGGCGTATCAAACGCCGACCAAATCACCCCAGGAAAGGAGTTGCGAACGATGAAGAGCATGCAGGATTTTACTGTGTATTGCAATTACAACTACAAGAAGCGGGACCCTTATCCCGCAAGTGCGGCGAGCGGAAAGGCGGTTACGTCGTATGACGACCTTCCCGTGGCGCTGAACGCCAAACAGGTGGCCGCCGTGCTCGGCATCTCGCGCGCCGGAGCATACAACCTCATGCGCAGCGAGGGCTTCCCGACGCTGTTTATCGGAAAGCGGATGGTCGTGCCGAGAGACCGTCTGCTGGATTGGATGAACCGGCAGGTCAGCGCATAAGGCAAGCCCGGAACGCAGAGGGTGCGCTTCCCCTCACGATGCGGGAAAGCGCGCCCTCATGCAAGCTCAAAAACATTCAAATAGTCTCTTGCTTTAATGTGTTGAAGTGATATAATCAGAGTGGAATCTGGATTGACAGGTGCAGATTCGACACTGAGGAAAGAGAGGAAAAATTGGCTGCTAGAAAGACAGAACGAAAAGCAAACGGCACAGGAACCATCCGAAAACGCGCTGACGGCCGATGGGAAGGACGTTACACGGTCGGTTTCGATCCAAAGACCGGAAAGCAGCGCCAGAAGTCGGTTTACGGCAGTACGCAGAAGGAAGTCCGCCAGAAGCTGAGCGCGGTTGCCTCGGAGATCGACGCGGGAACCTATGTGGAACCGCGAAAAGAAACGGTCGCGGAATGGCTTGACGTATGGCTTGAAACCTATGTCGCAGTCTCTGTGAAGCCGTACACCTATGATTCGTATATGCGGCACTGCAAAAACCACATCAAGCCGGCGCTCGGGCGAATCAAGCTCACGGAGCTGTCCTCCATTCAAATCCAACAGTTTTACAACAGTCTGCTGATGGAAAAGAAGTTGTCGCCCAAGACGGTCAAGAACATCAACGGCGTTCTGCACAGTGCGTTGGAGCAGGCAAGGAAGCTGCGGATGATCGCGCTGAACCCGACAGAGCTGTGCACCCTCCCGCGTGCTCCGCGCAAGAAGATCCAGCCGATGGAGCGAGAAGAGGTCGCGGAGTTCCTCAAGCGCATCGAGGGCAACCGCTATGAGCTGATCTATCGTGTGACGCTCTTTACGGGTATGCGCGAGGGCGAGGTGCTTGGACTGACCTGGGACTGCATCGACTATGAAAAGAACACGATTGCCATTACGCAGCAGCTCCAGAAAACGAAGAAGGTCGGCGGCAAATATGCCCTCGTCCCCACGAAGAACAGCCGCAATCGTACCATTACCGTCGCTCCGAGCGTGATGACGCTGCTCCGGGAGAGAAAGCGCCAGCAGCTGCAGGATCAGCTTATGGCGGGCGAAGCGTGGGATAACCCGTGGAACCTCGTGTTTACGCGCGAAGACGGCAAGAATCTCTGCCACTTTACCGTTTACCGCTTTTTCAAGGACGTCGTCAGGGAAATGGGACTCGGCAATCAGCGTTTCCATGACCTTCGCCACGAATTTGCGGTGGCGTCGCTCGAGAGCGGCGACGACATCAAGACGGTACAGGAGAACCTCGGACACGCGACCGCCAGCTTCACGCTCGACGTCTATGGCCATGTGTCGCAGCAAATGCGGAAGGAATCGGCGGCGCGGATGGAGGGCTTCATTCAAGCGGTTTCCTGAAAGTGCCGAAAAAGTTGCATTTTTACACTCCTGCGTTTTGCCTCAAAACTCCAATAAGGGTCAAAATAAGGGTCAAAGGCATGCAAAAACGCCCGAAACCCTCTGGTTTCGGGCGTTTTGCTGGCGCAGTGGGAGGGATTCGAATTGCGTTGAGCCCGTCTCTCCGTGTGCCATAGCTTGCCAAAATATATCATCTCGTTTAATAATTGCAATTAAATTTACCATATTGTGTTGAGACATTTTATGCCATACCGAGCTGGTAAGGGAAAAAATAAGGGAAAACTTTTATGCGCCGCACAGCAGGAATCGCTCATGTGTAACCCTACCGGCTATGTTTCCGGCTTAAAGGCCAACCTTCTCAACGATGCTTTCAGCGCAACGACCATATCAGCGATCAGCTTCAACTCCTGTTGGGAGCAGTCGGCAAGTTGATCGTTGAGCCAAGTTTCGTAAATCGGTCGAGCCTGACCGACTTCAATGCAGAGCAATTCGTCAGCGGAGCAGTTCAACGCATTCACAATGTCAAGAAAGGTCTGGAGACTCGGTATGCCGTTGCCGGTCTCCACATGGCTGATGTGGGTCACGCCTACGCCTGCCGCCTCTGCAAGCTGAGCCTGTGTCATGCCCTTTTCCATGCGTACGGCGCGTATCCGCCTACCAATATCCGTATAGTCGACCAAAATGATGCCCCCTCACCAAATTGATACTTGAATTATAAGTGCAATTTGGCTATAATGAAACGGCGGGAAAGTGCATCAGACTTTTTAGGCATACTTCTGACTGAATCTTTGCCTGCGCGATGGTTGCTGAGGATTGATGACTGGCGCAAGACTGGATAACAGCTTGACGAACAGCGTACAATAACGCCATTATCCGAACAGGAGGTATGGCATGACGATAACAACCGAACAACTGACCACCTATCGCGCCCACCTGCGCGCCGAGGAACGCGGCGCCGCGACCGTCGCGAAGTACCTGCACGACGCGACGGCGTTCGCCGCATGGCTGCATGGCGCGGAACTGACGAAAGAACGCGCCGCAGAGTGGAAGCATGAGCTGCTGCGACGCGGACAAGCCCCAGCCTCCGTCAACGCCGCGCTGGCGGCGCTCAACGGGCTGTTCCGCTTTCTCGGACGGGAGGACTGCCGCGTCAAGTTTTTGAAGGTGCAGCGGCGTGCGTTTCGGGACGAATCAAAAGAACTGACGCAGGGCGAATATAACGCGCTGGTCGAAACGGCGAGGGCAAGGGGCAAGACGCGGCTTGCGCTGCTCATTGAGACCATCGGCGGCACGGGCGTCCGCGTCAGCGAAGTCGCGTTTATCACGGTCGAGGCGGCGCAGCGCGGCCGCGCGGAAATCGCGCTCAAGGGCAAAATTCGGACGATACTCCTGCCCGCCAAGCTCCGCCGCAAGCTGCTCAAGTACGCCAAGGCGCAAGGCATCACAAGCGGCGCGATCTTCCGCACCGCCACCGGCAAGCCGCTCTCACGCCGCCAGATTTGGGGCGAGATGAAAGCCATCTGCAAAGCCGCGGGCGTCGAGCCGAGCAAGGTGTTCCCACACAACCTGCGACACCTGTTCGCGGTCGCGTTCTACAAGGTGAGCCGCGATCTCGTGAAGCTGGCGGACGTGCTGGGGCACAGCAGCATCGAAACCACCCGTATTTACCTGATGACGACAGAAAAAGAACACCAACGGCAGCTTGACCGGCTGCGGCTGGTGTCGTAGGAACGGAATTCGTATTCCGATGATTGTTTCAGATGGTCACATAGAGACAATACTACCGATACATACTTTCTTATACCATATAATCCCGGTTGATGCAACATATTTTTTGAATTTGAGTACAAAAAACTGAGCCTCGCAGTTGGAATGCTGCTAAGGCTTGACTGAACACACCCTTTTGTTCCTGTCTCAGGAGCAAGAGGGCGCTTTTTTATGTTTTAAGGGGCTCCTCGGTGACCTGCGCTGTAATCGGAATACGAATTCTGATTACAAGGGAGGCATGGCGATGAACCTGCAATTCAAGCTTGCGAGCGCGGAGCGCATGGAGCGCTGCGTGCTGTGCGGCCGCATGACCGACGTGCCCGTCAGCCGTCCGGTGACGGAGCGGACGCATTACGTCGACGGCGCGGGAGAGCTCTGCCCCGCGTGCTTCGCGGAGGTCTACGGCGTGAGCGAGCTGCGGTGGATCACGGAGCCGGCGGCGCTATGAGAACACCGCACAGCACCAAACGCCTCGACCTCACCGGACAGCGCTTCGGCCTGCTGACGGTCGTCAGGCGCGTCGAGAGCATCGGCAATCGCACCGCGTGGCTGTGCCGCTGCGACTGCGGCAATGAGCGCGTGGTCAAGACCATCCACCTGCGCGAGGGCAAGGTGAAAAGCTGCGGCTGCGTGAAAGCCTTGCACAGTGAGAGCGCACTGGGCCTGCACTACATCGACGGCACCTGCGTCGAGATGCTGCGGGCGAACACCAAGCGGAGCAACAACAAAAGCGGCGTGGTCGGCGTAATGTGGCGCGCAAGTTGCCACAAGTGGCAGGCAAGCATCATGTTCAAGGGCACGCGCCACAATCTCGGTGTGTACGACCTCTTTGACGACGCGGTCGCGGCGCGCCGGGAGGCAGAGGCGCTCTATTACGATTCGTTCCTCGCGGACTATGACGCACAGCAGGCCGCCGAAACGCAGGGAGCGCCGGCGTG
The DNA here is from genome assembly GCA_947170435.1 of uncultured Clostridia bacterium. Classification (GTDB taxonomy): domain Bacteria; phylum Bacillota; class Clostridia; order Oscillospirales; family Oscillospiraceae; genus Hominicoprocola. The sequence continues at coordinate 28,570 of CAMVTO010000002.1, forward strand.
ATGAAACGGACATACACCACCAGGCGCCTCGACCTGACCGGACAGCGATTCGGCAAGCTCACCGTCCTCTCCCGCGCCGAGAACATCGGGCGAGATACCGCGTGGCACTGCCGCTGCGACTGCGGAAACGAGCTCACCGTCCGCACCTGTTACCTCCGCAAGGGCGAGAAGCGCGACTGCGGCTGCGATACACCGGTTCCGCTGCTGGCGGGCACCCGCCAATACGACCTCACAGGCCAACGCTTCGGAAAGCTGACGGCGCTAAAGCCCATAGGCGCGCCGGACGGCAAAAACTACCGCTGGCTGTGCCGTTGTGATTGCGGCAGTGAGGTGACGGCGCAAATCGGAAACCTGCGGAACGGCAAGACGACCAGCTGCGGCTGCGACCGGGTGCCGCTTGCCAAATATCTGCACTACGTCGACGGCACGAGCGTCGATCTGCTCCGCAGCCAGACGGTCCACTCCAACAACTCCAGCGGTGTGAGCGGTGTGTACTGGGTAAAACGGCAGCAGCGCTGGGCGGCTTCGATCGGCTTCAAGGGCGAGCGTTACCATCTCGGCTTGTTTGACCGCTTTGCCGACGCCGTCGCGGCGCGCAAGGAGGCGGAGCAGAAGTATTTCGGCGCGTTCCTTGCGGACTATGACGCCAAACAGGCTATGACCGAACCGGCGGGAGCCGGGTCGTGACCATAGAATTTGAATCGAAAGGATGTGATACTCAGGCAAAAGCGTGGCAGGATTGCGGGGCGCACCCGCTTGTCGCCGGGTTTGGTTGCGCAGACCGGCGACGGCGGGAGGATGCGCCGGAGTTTCATCGGGGGACTACGTAGACTGATGATGCACGCCGTTCGCGCGCGAGATACTTTATTGTACAACCGCAAAACCGTTGGGAAACCCGGTGACGCAAAGTCGTGCGGCTAAGTCGCTGAAAGGCGATACGCTAGGCAGACCGCCAGATATGGCATCTTCATTGGCAAGGATATCGAAAGATATCTCACGCAAAGCCGCGTGTTGGGAAACCGCACGCTTAGGAGGCTAAAGCCGATGCGAAGTCCAGATAATGGATGCGCGCGGAGGCCAAGTCCGTCCGGCTGCCGAGGATATAATATCTGCTTTGGCACGGCGGTGGGAAACCCCGCTTCGCAAAGCCAGAGGCTACGGCGCAGACGCGCTACGCCCGTTCGGCCGCCGGGGATCTTTGCCTCCGCAAGAAGGAAAGGAAACCCGTTTGCATCCGCCGCCCGGAGACGCGGGCGTGATGCTTTGGCATGACGCCGCCGCCGGATGGGCGGTGCGGCGATCGGTTTTCTAAAACTGATTGAAATTGCAAAGAAAGGAAGTATCAAAATGAAAACTTTGAAAAAGAGTCTCGCGATGCTGCTGGCGCTGGTCATGAGCCTTGGCTGCATGAGCGTCGGCGTGTGGGCAACGGACGACGATACGCTAGATAAAGAGACTGTTGAGGCTGACAGCAGTGGTTACACAAAACTTTCCGAAGGTCTCTATCAAGATAATGAAAGTTATAGCTCCGCCCAAAACTTCTATATCACCAGCAAAGACGGACTGTTTTACTTTCAGAAAATTGTTAATGGAGATAAAGAAACCACGGAAACTGTCTTTGGAAATGTTATAAATGCCTACCAAGGTAACATTTTCACGGGAAAAACAGTTCATTTGCTTACGGATATTGACCTAGAAAATATTTCTTGGACCCCAATCGGGTATGTTCACGGACAGAACGATGAAAGCACTTATAACGAGGACAAAATGCTGTTTTATGGCAACTTTGATGGTCATAACCATACGATCTCTAACATAACTGTAGCGACTAGTTCGAATAATAATAAGGGCGAGTATGGATTCTTTGGAAGAATTGGCGCGCCTGGTGGTAAAAATCAGACCTTTAAAGATCTGACTTTGAACAACGTTACAGTGAGTGGCGAGTCGTACGTCGGCGCATTTGTCGGAAACGGCCAGAGCAACCCGGTAACCTTTGATAACTGCCGAGTGACAGGAAGCATCAATCTCAGCGGTAGTTATACTGGCGCAATCTACGGTATTGGCAACGGGAACGTCAAGAATTGCTCAGTCTCCGGTGATACTGACAGCGAAATCTACAGCGAAATCTTCGGTTATAACTATGCCGGTGGACTTGTCGGAGCAGAGCGCAACGGAGGTCAGGATCTCGCCATCACCGGCAATAAAGTCAGTGGCGTTAAGATCACTTCCTCCCAATATGCGGGCGGTCTGGTCGGTGCTATGTCGAGTGGTGCGGCAGGTACGCTGACGATTGGCGGCAACGACGTTGCTGGCGACGTCGTGGTTTCCGGCAAATATTCTGATAAGCTTATCGTCGAATTCGACGATGCCGGCAAAGCTACCCTGAGCGAAGGTTGGTACTCTACGGTTATCAAATATCCTGTCGCGCAGATCGGCAACGAGTATTATACCACCCTCGCGGAGGCAATCGCGGCGGTTCCGACTGACGGTACCGAGACCACCATCACGATGGTGGGGGATATCGACGAGGAGTTGACCGAAGATGTCGGCAGTACAGGTGCATACTGGAAGATTGCTGCTGGGCAGAATATTGTTCTTGATCTGAACGGACATACGATCAAGCTCAAAGAAGGTGTCTGTCAGCCAGATCCCAAAACGGCAAAGAGCTATGCGATGTTCGAGAACAAAGGTACTTTTACTGTGGATGATACAAGCGCTGCTGGTACGGGAAGCATTCTGTTCAACCACCCGTATTACAAGATGTATAACTCGTCCTTCACGGCAATAAAGTACAACATTGCTCGAAACGATATCTCAAACCACGGAACGCTTGTTTTGAACAACGGCTTAATTAAGCAGGAAGCTTTTGAAGTTGAGGGTTATACAGATGGTGCGGGTACTGCAATGTATACCGTTGATAACTATGTCGGCTCTAGCTTTACGATGAACGGCGGGCATCTGTACAATTACTTCTCTAACGCGGTTCGTGTATTCGACAATGGTCCCGCTGCGGGCAGTATTACATTCAACGGCGGCTTAGTCGAAGGTTACAATTCTGTTTGGCTGCAATATACCAACAATACCACTCTTACGATCAATGGTGGTACGTTTAAAACCACCGCGAAAAACTATCCCGATTCCAATACGCAATTATATAGTTCGTCTAAATCTTCTACAAGTCTGAACGTTGTGATCACGGGAGGCACATTCTACGAGAGTGTCAGTTTTTATGCGAAAAACATTGATCTAAGTGTGACAGGCGGTACCTTCAAGGAGTGGCTTGAAGCCTATGATTACAGCGGCAACGGCTTTAAGCACGCGCAAGTTAGCGGCGGCAATTTCATGGATGTCTGCTTACAATACCAGCAGGGTGATTCTTGGTATTGGAAGGATTCGATAACTGGCGGTCTTTTCAGCACTGCGCCGGAATCGACCTACGAAACGAGCAGTGGAACCAGCACTCGTGATTATCCGAACTGCATCGCCCCCGACCACGCCGCGGTGCAAGTGACCGAGGGCGACTACGAAGGCTGGTATCTCGTCGGTCCGATTCAGTACGCTTCCCGCGAGATCATCACCGTCGATGAGGACACCTACCTCGTGAAGTCGTACGTGGAAGACGATGCCCAGAACGAGCTTGAGGTTGCGAGCACCTCCGTCTCCGTGGCGTCCATCACCGAGGAGAGCATTGCGGCTGAGGAAGTCAAGACCACCGAGACCGTGTCCCTCGCCAACGTGAAGACCAAGAACGTTGCCGAGACCGCCGCAGCGATGGCTGTTGCCGCCGGTGCGACGGATGCTACGGACATCAACGTCACCATCAAGCTGGAAAAGCAGGATGACACTGAGGCGCAGAGCGATAACTTGGTGGAGACCTTCGGCGGCGCGCAGGAGGTCTTCGAGGTTCACCCCGTGGCGACCTACACGGCAACCAAGACGGTTGGCGATGAGGTGCAGACGATCGCGACCGAGACGTTCACCATTGCCAACGATGACCTCGAGGGCAGCTTCACCTTCAACCTGTATCTGGACAGCACGAAGTACAGCGGTCTTGAGGCTGGCAATCTCGTCACCGTCACCCACTATAAGGATGACAACACCACCGAAACTTGGAACAAGAAGGTGCAGCAGGACGAGGATGGGAACCTCTACGTCGAACTGACGCTCAGCAGCTTCTCCCACGTCGCGGTCAAGGCGAACAGTGATCCCACCGCGACCGTCGACTACACGGTCAAGATCGCGGACGCCACCTCCGGCACGGCGGTCATCTACCCGGGCGATTCCGTCACCATGAACGTCACCGTTTCCGGCGACGACTTCTACGGCGGCGACTTCACCATCGAGTATGACAAGACCGCGTTCGATCTGGGCGAAGTCAGCCTGCCCGCAGGCATTGAGGTGCAGGCATCCGTCACGGATGTTGACACGACTGATGATACCAAGTATCAGCTCAACTACAACCTCGTCAACGGCGGTGCGCGTCTTGCCGACGGCTCCAAGATTCTCTCTCTCACCTTCACGGCGAAGAGCAATCTGACCGAGACCAAGGAGTATGACTTCAAGGTTGTCAGCGCGAGCGTCAACTACAACAACGAGGAAAACGCGGATGATGCCGAGATCATCTCCAACGACAAGGTCAAGGTCAACGCGACGCAGTACACCGTGAAGTTTGACGGCGAGTCCCACGATTGGGAGTATTCGGTCTATCAGGGCAAGGGCGTGGACACGATCCCGACCGACGTTAAGACCGGCTACACCTTCAAGGGCTGGGCGCTGACGGACACCGCGACCACCGCGCTGACGAACGAGGAAATCCGCAACGCTGCCGTGACCGCGGACGTCATCTATTACCCCGTCTTTGAGGCGGAGCAGTATGATGTAACGCTGTCCGGCGCGACCGGCGACGCCAAGGCGACCTTCGGTCAGGACTACACCGCGACCATCAGCGACTATGACGCGAACAACTATGACTACACCGTGACCTACAAGTCCGGCACCGACGCGAGCAAGACGCTTGAATTGACCGAGGATAGCTTCGATGCGGAGACCGGAAAGTTCATCATCCCCGCGGCGGATATCACCGGAGCGCTGACCGTCACGGTCGAGAAGACCCTCAAGGGCTTCGAGGTCGAGCTGCACGCCGACTACGTCACCGGCTACACGCTGGTGCTGGTCAAGGCTGCCGAGGGCAACAACAGCAACCCGACCTACACCTATGACGACGGCGCGATGTTCTTCGTGAATGAACTGAACAAGGCTGATAACTCGAAGGCTTACGGCGCATACGCCATCCTCGTCGAGGGCGCGATCACCGAGAGCGCGGCGCGTGCCAAGGTTGGCATCACCACCGCGACGGCCACTGAGCTGGACATCCAGACGGATGTCAACGCGACCGGTCTCATTGACTCCTCCGACCTGCAGGCGGCGTTCTCCGGCTACAAGGTTCAGCTGACGCTCCCGACGCAGATGGCGATCTATCTGCGCGCGGACGTCAACGGCGACTACAAGCTGGATACTGCCGACGTCGGTCTGGTCAACAACGCGAGAGCACAGTAAGCAAATTCCCTGAACCCAAGGCAAACGCATAAAACCTAACAATCCGGCCCCGTCGTCCGCTTCGGGCGCCGGGGCCGGATTCTTTATGCAATCATATGAAGAAAGGGATAGATACCATGAAAACAATTAAAAAATGTGTATCGCTTGCTCTGCCTCTGGCGCTGTTGGTCTCCCTGTGCGCGGGGTTTTCCGTGCCGGCGCTCGCCGCAAGCGACATCGCGCTGACCTATGACCTGAGCGCTGGAGGCGACCATGTCGTCTCCGTCGAAAACCCGGGCGACACCGTCGCTGTGACCTTTGCCATGCGGCGTACCGACGCCACCGAGAACTACTCGCTCTTCTCCATGCAGAACGAGATCGAGTACGACATGAGCTTCTTCGAGTTTGTCAGCGCCGCGGCGGTGCACAGCGCCAATTATAACGGCATCACGACACGGCCGACAATCCTGCATCAGACGCGCACCACCGGTCAGAGCATCGTCAAGACGACGATCATGACGGCGAACGACGTCTATCAGGCGGAGGAGACGTTCTGCACCGTGACGCTGCGTGTGCGGACAGACGCCGGATTGCAAACAGGCGACAGCGGCTGGGTCCGCTCCAGCGAAGCCAAGGCAAACGAGCGTGACGTGGACGCCTGCGCCGTCACCGCGCAGGACCTGACCGTGTTCCTCGGCGCAATTCCCACAACGAGCTATCAGGTCAGCTTTGACGCCAACGGCGGCACATGGAGCACCGCCGCCGACGATCCGAGCGGAACCTATGCCGCCAACGCGTCCATCACCCTTCCCACGCCCGTGCGCGAGGGCTACGTCTTCGACGGCTGGTACGTCGGCACGACAGCGGTGGACGGCACGGCATATACGGTGACCGCGGACGCCACGCTGACCGCGCACTGGCGCGGCAGCTACACCGTTACGTATGTACTGGCCGGTGGAAACAATCTTTCCGGCGGCAACACCGTGGGCGCCAACGAGGGCGACATGATCACGCTGCCGAAGCCGGTTCGCGTCGGTTATGTGTTCAACGGTTGGTCTGACGGCACAGCGACATATGTCGCCGGTGCGAGCTATACCGTGAAAGGCAATGCAACGCTGACCGCCACATGGACTGCATGCGCGCACCCCGAAGCGAGCCGTCAGGTGACCGGAAGCCGCACTGCTTATCTGCACAGCGGCCTATCCGTCCATGACGTGCAGGTGAGCACTGACTATCGCTGCGGCGACTGCGGCGCGGTGCTAGACAGCGTGACCGCGACGACCGCTTCCGGCGTGGCGTGTACAGGGACACACATAGGCGAAAACTGGCTCAGCAACGCCACCCAGCACTGGCATCACTGCGATGTGGAGAACGCCGATGTTGATATTGCCGACCACGTTTACGACAACGACGCCGATACGACCTGCAACGTCTGCGGCTATACCCGCACGGTCGAAACCGGCGGCGGAACCGGAGGCGCAGGCGGCGGTGGCGGCGGCACAGGCGGAGGCGGTGGCGCCGGCGGCGGAAGCATCGTGAATCCCGGTGGAGGTACCACCACCATCGTGGATAACGAGGTCCCGTTGGCGGACGTGGACAGCATCATCGTCACCAGCCTCGTCGATCCCACCACGGGCGCCAGCGTCAGCGGCGAGCGCGACGAGAACGGCCACGTGGTCGTCACCGTAAAGGACGCCGGCGGCAACGTGCTCGACACCGTCCCCGGCGGCGTGCGGGTCTCCTTCACCATCCGCGAGGGCGAGGTCGCGATCCTGCTGGACAAGGACGGCAACGAGATCGATCTGCTGGAGAAGTCCATCGTCGAGGACCAGACCGCCTATGTGCTCGTGGACGGAAGCTGCACCATCGACATCAAGTACAACGCCAAGCCGTTCGACGACGTGATGCCCTACGACTGGTTCAACAGCGCGGTCGTGTTCGCATCCAGCCACGAGCTGTTCCAAGGTGTCGCCGAGGGCGTGTTCGCGCCGAATATGCCCATGACCCGCGGCATGCTGGTCACTGTGCTCTGGCGCCTGGAGAACAAGCCCGAGGACTTTGCGACGAATCAGTTCCCCGACGTGGCGGACGGCACATGGTATACCGAAGCGGTGGGATGGGCGGCAAAGAACGGGCTTGTCAAGGGCTATGATAACGGAACATTTATGCCGGACCGCAACATCAGCCGTCAGGAGATGGCGGCGATCCTGCACCGCTACATGAGCTATCTGGGCTACGATATGTCCGCACAGGACAACCTGTCGACCTTCGCAGATGGCGACAGCGTCGGCGCATGGGCTCTGCCGAGCGTGCAATGGGCTGTCGGCACCGGTATTATCACCGGCAAGGACGGCAGTCGCATCGACCCGCTCGGGAACGCTACCCGCGCGGAGGTTGCAACCATGTTTATGCGCATCGTGACCGAGATGGTCATGTAAGCGCAGACGAGATGCCATTGTATCAAAGGAAGGCGAGGCTTCGACCTCGCCTTCCTTTGCGTGCCTATTTGGCGCATAACCGATGGAAACGCTTACTTTTATAATTATCGACATAGATATTGCGATTTTTAGCTTGACAAACACAACATATTGTGTTATATGTACCAATGTAATTGATTGTATGTGCGTCCCAGTACGGGAGTTGGCCATGTGCCTCCTATTGCGGAAGCCCTGTGCTTCCGCCTTGCACACGTTATGTTGGATTGTACGCAAAGGATGCAGTAGGTGTACTGCGTCCTTTTTAATGTTTCTCCGCCGAAAGGCATAATCAGAAACGGCGTTTTCTTTGTGCGCTCGTCCATTCGCTGTCGTTGTGCAAAGCACAGGCTTTAGCTTTTTGCGAGCTCTACAGGAATCGCGCAGGACGCAGTAACACGAGATAACACGACGTAACACAATCACCAAAAAAATTGCAAAATATCGATATTTTCTGCTTGACAGGCAGAATTTACTCGATATAATGAGAATGTATTTGATCGACGATGCTGCCGCGCATGATGAGCGGACGGAAATCGTCGGATTTAGGGCGGATCATTTTTTAGGGCGGATCTTTCTTAGGGCGGAGCATGGAGACAAGGGGGTACTATGCCCTTTTGCCTTTCCGCAAATCGACCGGGAAGAGTATTACGACCGAGAAAATAAAATAACCGAGAGCTTTTAAAAGACACGAGAAGACTTGAAGAGTCCCTTCATGGGACAGAGACAGTCTTACCGTGTCTTTTTATATATCTGCGCAAATGTACCGGTTCGCCACTCCGGTACAGCAGGAACGATGACATGACACCCCAAATTGATGATGGACCAAGAATGCCGTTTGGACGGTACGGCAGAGAACCGTCCGGAGAGCCCGGCAAGCTCTCGCCTCCTGCGCCGATGCAGTCAGAGTGCATCGCCGGCGACGCAGGCCTCCCTCGCAACCGATCCGCAGCCGGAGCGGATCAAAGGACACACGCGGCGATTGGTCAGAGCAATCGCGCACCCGAGTTCAGCGGGCGTGTCCGCCGCCTCGTCGAAGCAAACTGCGCTCGCTTCGTTTCCGCCTGACGGCGAAAACTGCGTATCGCTGCGTTGCTTCTCCTCTCCGAACCGCAAACGCTTCGCTGGTTTGCGCTTCGGTAGGGGAACGGCGAAGAGAACGCATCAGTTCTCCCTGCGGCGTTTGTACTGACCATGTTCAAACCTCAATCAGAGACAGACGACGCCTCGTTGCACCGAATTCCTCTGTTACAAAGGCTTCTCCGTCTCTGAGCTGCGCCGATTCCGCGGAAATCAAACGGAAACGGCGGCGGATGCCAACGGGTGGACTATGCCCATTCGCCTGAACGACTATCATCAATTTGGAGGTTCATTCATGTCTACATACAACATCTATCTCGCCCTCGTCGCCCAGCTGGACAAGTTGGCGCGGCACAACCGGCAAGGGAGCTTTCAAACGAAACGGCGCTACTACGAGGCGATGCAGCGTTTTTGTCGCTACCTCGCCGAGGAATATCACCTGCAAAAGCTCTCGAACATCAGCGGCAAGCACTTCGCCGCCTACGCAGAGTATCTGCAGGAAAGCGGCAAGTCGGCGAGCACCATCAAGACCGATCTCGCGGCGATCCGATTCTTCCACGACAAGATGGAGCACGCCAAATATCGCCTGCCTGACAACGACGCCCTCGGCGTGGAGCTGGAGCGCCGGCGCTTCGGCGGCGTGGATCGCACATGGAGCGCGGTCGAGTTCAACCGCATGATCGGCAAGGCGGTGGAGGCGGGGCGTGACGATATTGCCTGCGCGCTGTATCTCGGACGCTTCGCCGGACTGCGTATCCACGAGGTCATGCGGATCGACACCGCCATTGCAGAGCAGGCGCTGCGCGAGGGCGCCATCACCATCAAGGGCAAGGGTGGAAAAATCCGTACCGTCCCCATTGAGGATGAGCGCGTCCGCGTTGCCCTTGAGACCATGCTTAAACGCACCGAGCGCGGACACAAGCTGTTTGTGCCGGACGGCGCGCCAACCGACCGCGCCATCAACGGCGTGCAGTTGTTCATTCTCAAGCACCGAGACGCCGTTGCCGACGAGGGCCGCGAGGCAAACCTGACCTTCCATGGGCTGCGCCACAGCTATGCCGCGGACAAGCACCGTACGCTGACTGAAAAGGGCGTGAGTGCCCTCGACGCGCATTTCACCGTGTCGCGTCTGCTTGGCCACGAACGTCCCGATGTGACGAACATCTATCTTGCATCGGTCAAGAAAAAGGAGGCGCACGATGGAGAATAAGTATCGCTCCCTCGATGAACTGCCGCTGGCGCTCCGTGTGGAGGACTTGATGCCGATTCTCGGCATTGGGCGCAACACCGCCTATGAGTTGGTGCGCAGCGGACAGATTCGCAGCATCAAAATCGGGCGTCAAATCCGCGTGCCGCGCGACGCGGTGGCGGAGTTCCTCGGTAGGAATTGACGCCACAACGACGCCAACGCTGCTCTCAAAGCTATGAATGACGCCGCGTTGACGTCAAAGTATCTCAAACAAACGATTGCAAAAAAGCCGCACAGCGGGTATCATGGAGACATGATTCCTGCTGTGCGGCGGGAAGGAGGTTATTATGCCGCGCGGCAATAATAATACGAAGAATACAAAAGGCGCTTCCGGTGCCGGAACCATCCGGAAGAAGACCGTGGAGCGCAACGGAAAAGAATACACCTATTGGGAAGCTCGGTTCACCACCGGCTTCGATCCCGGCACGGGCAAGCAGATTCAGAAGTCCGTCACGGGCAAGACGCAGAAGGAAGTCGCGGAAAAGCTGCGTCAGATCACAAATGAGATTGACACAGGGACCTATATCGAACCGAGCAAGATGAAGCTGGGCGAGTGGCTGGATATTTGGGCGGAGAACTACCTGGGCGACGTGAAACCGTACACGGTGGCGTCCTACAATGGCGTGATTCGGAATCACATTAAGCCCGCGCTCGGCAATCTGCCGCTCGAAGAGATTCCGCCGCACGTCATCCAGATGTTCTACAATTCGCTGACGAAAGAGTCCAAAGGCAAAAAGCCGCTCTGCGCCAAAACGGTCAAGAACGTTCACGGCGTTCTTCATCGGGCGCTCCAGCAGGCGGTGCAGAACGGTTACATTCGCAGCAATCCGACCGACGCCTGCAAGCTGCCCCGCATCGTCAAAAAGGAGTTCTATCCGCTGGATAAGACGCAGATGAGGCGGTTTTTGGATGCTGTTGCCGGTCATCGCTATGAAATCCTATATACGGTGACGCTCTTTACGGGGATGCGCGAGGGCGAGGCCATTGGCCTTACTTGGGACTGCGTAGACTTTGAGCACGGCAAGCTGACTGTCAACAAGCAGCTTCAGCGAGAGAAGAAGACCGGTGCAAAGTACGTTTTCTCGACAGTGAAGAACGGCAAGACGCGCGTGATCGTGCCGGCTCCGTGGGTGATGCAGCTCCTTAAAAAACAGAAAGCGCAGCAGGCGGAGTGGCGGCTGCGCGCAGGAAGCGCGTGGCAACAGGGGAGCTTTGCCAATCTTGTTTTCACAGACGAACTGGGCCACTTTCTCTGGCTCCACAACATCTATCGTGACTTCAAGGAGATCGTGGCCTCCATCGGGCTCCCGCAGGTGCGCTTCCACGATTTGCGCCACAGCTATGCGATTGCCTCAATCCAAGCAGGCGACGACATCAAGACCGTCCAGAGCAACCTTGGACACGCGACAGCGGCTTTCACGCTTGATGTTTACGGACACGTCACCGACCAGATGAAGGAAGCGAGCGCCGAGCGCATGGAGAGCTTTATCGGCGAGGTCCTTGCGCAGCAAAAAAGCTCATAAGGGAAAACATAAGGGAAAACTTTTTGGGCGATTTTGAAAATCGAACTATTTTGGGTGATATTCTGGCAACAAAAAGGAAAATCGCTTGAAACCATAATGATTTCAAGCGATTCCTCTGGCGCAGTGGGAGGGATTCGAACCCTCGGGCCGCTTTTGGCGACCACACGATTTCCAGTCGTGCTCGTTATGACCACTTCGATACCACTGCATATCGTTGCGCTCAACAGCGAATGCTATTATATGCGATGCCTGAATGGAAGTCAAGCCCAAATTTACAAAAAAGGGGCGCTTTTGCGCCCCTTTTTCTGCGTTACATGCCGTGCGTCAGGTCATACCAGGCGGAGTCCATGGCGTTACCCATCCGCTGCAGTGCCTTGCCCACATCGGTTTTCATGGTACCCTGCCGGGACATGACGATGGCGCCGACTGCCGCGCCGGCCACCATACCGGCGCCCATGCCGCGTAAAAACGTCGCGGTTTTCATGTTCGATCACACTCCTTTGTCCACGCAGGCAGTATGCCCGATTTGCGGTAAAACATACGCCGGTTGCCAAATCGCGACGCTTCCAGTATAATGTAGAAAAACGACAGAGAGGATCGCGCCATGACTACCGTTTATCTTATTCGCCACGCGGAGGCGGAGGGGAATCTATATCGCCGCTGCCACGGTCACTACGACAGCACCATCACCGACAACGGCTATCGCCAGATCGCCGCGCTCGCGAAGCGCTTCGCAAACGAGCATATCGACGCGGCATACGCCAGCGACCTCACGCGCACGCAGACCACGGCACTGGCGATCACCCGCCCGCACGGCTTAACACTGCGTCTGGAGCCGAGGTTGCGGGAGGTGGGCGTCGGCGTATGGGAGGATCGGACATGGACGTACCTCACGAAGTTTGACCGCGCGCAGATGGTGAATTTCAATACCGACTCCGGCAACTGGCGCGCCTTCGGCGCGGAGACCATGGAGCGTGTGCGCGACCGGATGCTGGCAGCGCTGCATGAGATCATCGCGGCACATCCTTATGATACCGTCGCGCTGTTCAGCCACGGTATGGCACTGCGGCTGCTGGTGGGTGCGCTGAACGGCCTCACGATCGCGGAGATCGACAAGACGGGGCACGGAGAGAACACCTCCGTCACGAAGCTGGAGGCGGATGAGAATGGTATCCGTGTGGTCTACGCCAACGATGCCTCGCATCTCCCTGAGGAGCTGACCACGCTGCACAAGCAGTTGTGGACGAAGACGCCGGGCGGATTGGAGCCGGGCATCTGGTTCAAGCCGGACGCAGAAACACAGGGGCGCTTCCATGTGATGCAAGACGATGAGAGCGTCGGCGCGGTGGCGGTGGGCACGCCGGAGGCCGGCACGGCGGCGATCGAGGAGTTCTGGCTGGATGAGGTCGCACAGCACCGCAATCTGGGGATTCGGCTGGTGGGGCAGGCGATCGCCTACGCTCGCACGCAGGGCTGTGATACGCTGCTCTCGGCGCTGCCGCGCAGCGACAGCCGCGCCATCGACCGCGCCATGCGCTACGGTTTCACCGCGGTGCGCGGTATGCCGCAGGCAGTGGTGCTGGAAAAGTATTTCGGCAAGGACGCGGGCTACCGCATCGCGCGGTTCGATGAGGCGATGAGAGCATAAAAAAGTGACGGCGTAAGCCGTCACTTTTTTATCAGAACGAAACCAGTTCCTCCTGAGGCTTCTCACAGGGCTTGACGTCCTCTACATAGAGGATCGGGCCGTCGCCCTGATAGGCCTCGAAGTATTCTTTTTTACACACGGCGGTCACGTCGATCCAGTCGCGGTTCTTGTACTGCGCCAGCGTGTCGCCGCGGGCGACCACACCGAGGAACTGGGTGTCGTTGGCGCAGCAGACCATGGCGAAGCGGCCGGGAACATAGGTGCCGGGGTACTTCTTCGAGTGGCACATGATCATCTTCATGCGCACGCGCTTGCCGTCGTAGTGCTCGGGGTGATCCATTGCGTCCACATACCAGACGCCGAAGTCCTCGTCGGGAATTTCGATCAGCTCCTGTGTCACGTCAAAGGGGCACTCGTCGCCGGTGAGGTAGTTCTCAGTGTTGCCATCCTCGAAGTCGATGAACATATCCGCGCGGCGGTTGACCATGCGCAGGTTGCGCTTGCGCAGCTGCTCCGCCACATCGGGCGTGCAGCGGTTGAATACCAGCATGTCGGCGTTCTTGATCTTCTCCATCATCAGCTGGCCCATGTTGCGGGACATGACGTCGAAACTGGGGCCGTAGACGAAGGTCATGATCTGGTACAGGATCCAGTTCGCGGGCAGCTCGTTGAACTGCTCAAAAGGCCACATGCCGTTGTACTCGATCAGCACCTGCCGGGGATGGTGCTTCTTTTCCAACTTTTTGAGGTTCTCTTTGGTGAACTGCTCCAAATCGTCGAGCATCTCGACGGTGACGTTCTGCATGGCGTCGATGTCGTACTCCTCGTCGCCCTCCTCGCAGCAGATCAAAAGCGTCTTATCCTGCTTGGCAAAGCCGTCCCGCAAAATACCGTTGATGAAATTCGTCTTGCCGCCATCCAGAAAGCCGGTGACGGCGTAAACAGGGATATCCATAGTTGATTACACTCCAAACAGCTCTTTGAGCTTGTCTTCCTTCAGCTCCGCGCCGATGACGCACAGACGGCCGGTGACGTCCGCCGTGCCCTCGCGCACCTCGTGCTCCTCGGGAACGTAGTCGAAGTGCAGCCACTTGCCGTCGCCGCCGCTGACAATGCCCTTGCAGCGCACGATCTTGCCGTAGTCGCCGGAATCCAGCGCGGTGAGGATGCGCTCCAGCTCAGCGGCGGGGAAGCTCTTCGGCGTCTCCACACCCCAGTCGGTAAATACTTCGTCGGCATCGTGGCCGTGGTGATGGTGATGATGGTGGTGACCATGCTCGTCATGCTCATCGTGGTCATGATGGTGTTCGTGCTCGTCATGGTCGTGATGATGGTGTTCGTGCTCGTCATCCTCATCGTGATGGTGGCAGCAATGCTCGGACGGGTCAAAGGCGCGCAGCATCGCGGCGGCCTCGGCAGGGGTCTTGGCCTCGGCCTCGATCTTCGCCGCCAACTCCTCCAGCGCCGCCTTCATCTTGCCATGATGATGCTCATGGTCGTGGTGATGATGGCAGGAGCAATCGGGATCGTCGCACTCGTCATCGTCAAACTCCTCGTGCTCCATGATCTCCTTGAGCTCATGGATGAAGTCGGCGCTGGTGCGCTCCATGGACGCGAGGATCTGCTTGCCGTCCACCTGCTCCCACGGGGTGGTGATGATGGTGGCGGTGGCGTTGTGCTCGCGCAGCAGCGTAACCGCGGCGTTGATCTTCTCCTCGCTCAGCTTGCCCGTGCGGGAGAGGATGATGCAGCCCGCGTGCTCCACCTGATTGTTGAAGAACTCGCCGAAATTCTTCATGTAGACCTTGCACTTGCTGGCGTCGGCGACGGTGATGAAGCTGTTGAGAACGATCTCCTTGTCCTCTTTCGCGACGTCCTCCACCGCGCGGATCACGTCGGAGAGCTTGCCGACGCCGCTCGGCTCGATGACGATGCGATCGGGATTATACTTGGCCTGTACGTCCTTGAGCGCCTCGCCGAAGTCGCCCACCAGCGAGCAGCAGATGCAGCCGCTGGACATTTCGGAAATCTGCACGCCGGTGCCCTGCAAAAAGCCGCCGTCGATGCTGATCTCGCCGAACTCGTTTTCGATCAGGACGATCTTCTCGCCCTGGTAGGCCTCCTCCAGCAGCTTCTTGATCAGCGTGGTCTTGCCTGCGCCCAGAAAGCCGGAGATAATATCAATTTTTGCCATGTTGTTCGCTTCCTTTGTCCTTAATTTTGAAACAGCAAACGTATTGTACTCTGCCGAATTTGATTTTGCAAGTGGTTCGCAAATTGTTTACAAATTTTCTTTTTTCCCGCGCCTGGCTCGCAGCAGCCTGTAAAGCTCCTCTGTGGCGAGCCGCGCCTTGGCGACGGGAACGCTGCCCTTCGGGAAGCAGTAATACTGCGTCTCGGTGTCGCCGATGCAGATCATGTCGCCCAATTCGTACCAGTAGTAGTCGGCGTAGAGGCTGTAGCACTGCTTGGCGGGACGCGCAAAGTGCAGCTTGCCATCGCAACCGTCCAGCGTGAAGCCGGTTAAGTCGTGAACCAGCCGTCCGGAGCCGACCTTGTAGATCGCCTTGAAGTCCACCAGCATACCGATCTCCACCTCGGCGTCGAGGCGGTACGTCCCTGCTTCGATCTCGCGACGCACCTGCTCCCGCTCCCAGGCGTACCAGTCGGGGATATGAGGAAACTCGGTCTCGCCGTTGAGGGCGCGCAGCCGCCCCAGCGTGTCCAGCTCATACTCCTTGCCGCAGCGGTGGCAGACAAAGCGCGTGCCCTTGCCCTCGGTCTCGCTCTCGGCACCGCAGTGAGCGCACTTGTAGAGAATGCGGTGCAGTCCGTCGGCGCGAAACGGCTCGTTGATTTCGATATGGTTTTTCTCCTGCCAGGCGAAGCTGTCGAAGGAGAACATCTCGTCGAGGATCGCGTCCAACTCCGCGACGGACTTCTGCTGCACCTCCTCCCGCGTCAGCAGGCCGCGCACGGTGGCAGACACGGCAACGTCCCGCTTTTGCAGGCAGTTGTAGAGCGGGTCACGGGCGAACGCGCCCTCGGTCAGCACGCCGACCACCGGTACGTCCAGCCGCTTGAGCATGACGCCGAGCCTGCGCGGCAGCGGCGTGGCGCGTCCGTCAAAGCTGTAGCTTGCTTCGGGGTAGAGCAGCACGCTGCACTGTTCCTCCCGCAGCGCGTGGCGCATGTCCGCAATCAGCGACACGTCGGTGACGAACTTGTTCGTCGGGATGCATCCGATCCCCCGCATGACGCCCTCCTTGCCCACAAAACCGTCGGAGGTGCAGACGATGCAGTAGGGCGTTTTGCGGAAGATTTCCGCTGCGATCTCCAGGTCGATGAAGCTGGAGTGGTTCATCAGAATGAGGTACGGCCCGTCGCCCACGGCGTCCATGCGTTCGGTTTTGCAGGTGAAGTGCGCGTTTTTCAGGTCGCCCGCCGTGGCAAGGCGGAACGCGGTGCGCAGCAGGGGGTTGGGCCGGCGCGGCGGCTTGTGCGCCGGATGGGGCAGGCGCACCACCTCTTCGTAGGGCAGCACTTTGGTCTTGATTTTCATGGAAAGCATCCTCACAGGCTCAAATTTGCGTTCATCATACTACAGTGCGGAACAGCGGACAAGCGGAAAGATAAAAAATGCAAAAATTTTCTTGACAAAGCGCACAGTATCTGCTAGACTAAATGAGCTGTGGAAATGCTGGTATAGCTCAGTTGGTAGAGCAGCTGATTTGTAATCAGCAGGTCGGGGGTTCGAGTCCGTCTACCAGCTCCATAAACCTCTCAAAGCAGCGAATTGAATATGGGGGAATTCCCGAGTGGCCAAAGGGGGCAGACTGTAAATCTGTTGTCAGTGACTTCGGTGGTTCGAATCCACCTTCCCCCACCAAACTGGAATCATCCGAACATCGTGTCAATCGGCGCGGCGTTCGGATTTTCCGTTTCTCGAAGCAGTATTGCGCTATAACAAAAACGGCACCCGTCTGGCAAGGACGGGTGCCGTTTTTGCGTTTAAGCCTTGGACTGCTGAGCCTTCCAAGACGCAAACTCCGTGCGCCGTGTGGTGGTTGGAGGGACAGGAGGAAGCTAAGTTGTTTTATGGCGCGCTTGCGGGCGGCAAAAAAGCAGACGCCGAAGATTCTTCAGCGTCTGCTTTTTATAGAGCAGTAATATAGAAAACAATCAAAACACGGACACACGGCCTAACTCGCATTAGGATGACAACGAGAAAACACGACATATAGAGGCGCGTAACAGACCCCTATGCGATAAAAGTTGACGACAGTATTATCCAAAATACTGAAATAAGTTAACGATTGCAGTTCTTATTGTATGGGGATTAGGACACACCTAATCCCGTGCTTTTCACCGTCGGCAATATAATCGTTGCTCGTAGCTTATGGTTTCTCTACACCTACCATGCTACGCTAATTCCGGGCAACATTGGATAACCCCTTGACAATCCGCGTACAATAACGCCATTCTCAACCAAGGGAGGTATGGCATGACGATAACAAAAGAAGACCTGACCGCGTATCGCGCCCACTTGCGGTCCGAAGAACGCAGCGCCGCGACCGTCGCGAAGTACCTGCACGATGTAGCCGCATTTGCGCTATGGCTGAACGATACGCCGCTGACCAAGGAAGCTGCCGCGGACTGGAAGCAAGAGCTATTGCGCCGCGGACAAGCTCCTGCGACTGTCAACGCCGCTTTGGCGGCGCTCAACGGGCTGTTCCGGTTTCTCGGACGCGATGACTGTCGCGTGCGGTTCCTCAAGGTCCAGAGGCGCGCATTCCGGGACGAATCCAAAGAGCTGTCACAGGGCGAATACACCGCGCTCGTCAATACCGCAAGGGCGCAAGGCAAAGCACGCCTCGCGCTGCTCATCGAGACCATCGGCGGCACGGGCATCCGCGTCAGCGAGGTCGCGTATATCACGGTCGAGGCGGCACAGAGAGGGCGCGCGGAAATCGCACTCAAGGGCAAAATCCGCACGATTCTCCTGCCCGCGAAGCTCTGCCGAAAGCTGCTCAAGTACGCCAAGACGCAGGGTATCACAAGCGGCGCCATCTTCCGCACCGCAACCGGCAAGCCGCTCTCGCGGCGCCAGATTTGGGGCGAGATGAAGGCCATCTGCAAGGCGGCGGGTGTGGAACCGAGCAAGGTATTCCCGCACAACCTGCGACACCTGTTCGCGGTGGCGTTTTATCGCGTGAGCCGTGACATTGTGAAGCTCGCGGACGTACTGGGGCACAGCTCCATTGAAACGACGCGCATCTACCTCATGACGACAGAAAAAGAACACCAACGGCAGCTTGACCGGCTGCGATTGGTGTCGTAGGACGGAATACACATTCCGTTATATGCTCCAAGCGGAAAAATAGTGACATAGACACTATTACATAATCTTTATACCACATAATCCCCAGCTATGCAATACTTTTTTATCAATATGAGCGCAAAAATCTAAGCCCCGCGGCTTAAAAAACCGCCAGGCTTACTTCAGTGCACCCTTTTGTTCCCATTCGCGGAACAAGAGGGTGCTTTTTTGTGTTTTGAGGGGGCTTTGGGTGCTTCGCCCTGTCAACGGAATGTGTATTCCGTGACAAGGAGATGCTGACCCATGGCTCACACCACCGCCCGCCTTGACCTGACCGGACAGCGCTTCGGAAAGCTCACCGTCGTCGCGCCCGCCGAGAATATCGGACGGCGCACCGCTTGGCTGTGCCGGTGCGACTGCGGCGGCGAGCGCATCGTCAAGACCGTACACCTCCGCGAGGGCAAGGTCACGAGCTGCGGCTGTGCCAAAGAAAAGCACAGCGCAAGCGCACTGGGCCTGCACTATGTCGACGGCACCTGCGTCGAGATGCTGCGCGCGAACACCAAGCGCCGCAATAACAAGAGCGGCGTGGTCGGCGTGGTGTGGAGACCGGCGCGCCGCAGATGGCAGGCGAGCATCATGTTCAAGGGCACGCGCCACAACCTCGGCATGTACGCCCAATTCGACGACGCGGCAAAGGCGCGGCGGGAGGCCGAAGCGCTGTACTACGGCTCGTTTCTCGCGGACTTCGACGCGAAGCGGGCTATGACCGAACCGGCGGGAGCCGGGTCGTAACCATAGAATTATAATAGGAAGGATGTGATACTCAGGCAAAAGCGTGGCAGTTCAGCGGGGCGCACCCGCTTGTCGTCGGGTTTGGTTGCGCAGACCGACGACGGCGGGAGAATGTGCCGGAGCTTCATCGGGGGGACTACGTAGACCGATAAGGTACGCCGTTCGCGCGCGAGACAACAAAATGTACACCGCAAAACCGGGGAAATCCGGCGACGCAAAGGCAGGAGGCTAAGGGGCGCAAGCTCTATGCTCGTCCGCCCGCCAGATATGGCGTCTTCACTCAGCAAAGCCGTCGAAAGGCGGCGACGCAAAGCCGCGTGTTGGGAAACCGCACGCTTAGGAGGCTAAGACCTTATGCCTATTACTGTGCAAGGGAGGCAAAGGTTATGCTCGTCCGGCTGCCGAAGATATGATATCTTCTTTAGCAAACCCGCTGAAAAGCGGCGACGCAAAGCCAGAGCCCCTGTCGGAACAAACCGTATCCCCGTCTTTATCCGAGCAGAACCCAACGAAGTGGTTCTGCGAGGAAGAGGAGGGGCAACGAAGCGATACGCAGTTTTCGCCGCAAGGCGGAAACGGAGCGAGCGCAGTTTGACCCGACGAGGCCGTTCGGCCGCCGGGGATCTTTGCCTCCGCAAGAAGGAAGGGGACCCGTTTTGCATCCGCCGCCCATCGGGCGTGATGCGTTTCGCATGACACCGCCGGGAGGCGGCGGCAAGCCGGAAAACCGGAAATTTTGAAATTGCAAAGAAAGGAAGTACAAACAAGATGAAGAAACTGAAAAAATCATTATCTCTCCTCTTAGCGCTCGTCATGGTACTCAGCTGCATGAGCGTCGGCGTGTTCGCGGACGGCTCTTCTGTCACTTTCAACAATGTGGTCTATGATTCGCTGGAAGCAGCAGTAAATGTTGCAAACGGTGAACAGATTACTTTGGGTGAAGGAACATACACGCTTAATATTGCACATAATAACCAAATTACAAAGACAATCAATATTAAGGGTGCCGGCAAAGACAAAACAGTTATCAATGCACCCACTGCAGAAAACTGTTATGGCGGATTTACAAATATCGTGCTTGAGGACTTAACCATCGCATGTGATAACTATAATTATCACAACTGGGCATATGTTGCTAACGCGACGTATAAAAACTGCAAGATTACCGGCCTCTTTACCAACTATGCTCCCACGGTAAAGTTTGAAATGTGCGAGTTTGTACAGACGACAGACGATCAGTATAGCATCTGGACATATGCAGGTACGAATGTGACCTTCGATACCTGCACTTTTACGGCAAGCAAGAACAGCAAAAGTGTCCTCTGCTATACTGAACAGGATCTTGGCAGTGTTGCAAAGATACAGTTTACGAACTGCTCGTTTTCCTGTAACAAGGAAGTGGAGAAGTCCGCTGTGATGATCAACCCGACTGCGTATGATAATGTGAACACCTATGTGGTTTCCTTCACAAACTGCAACGCTACGGGCTATGGCACGAACCAGATTGAGGATGTTGACGGTCTTGTCGGATTGAAGAAAACAGTCAAGGACAACATCACCATCACCATTGACGACACACAGGTCTATCCCGAGGTTGCCGCTCCCGCGGTTGCCACGATCGGCACCACCGAGTACCCGACGCTGGCTGCGGCTGTCGCGGCTGTCAATGCTGGCGAGACAAAAACCATCAAACTGCTGTCTGATGCTTCGGGTGCTGGTATTTTTGTCGAGGCTAACGGCAACAGAAACATTACCGTTGATTTCAATGGATACACCTACACCTGCACTGGCCCGGCTGTTGGTTCTACTGGTACGGAGTCCCAAGCGTGGCATCTTGAAGAGGGTAACACCATTACCTTGAAAAACGGTACTGTAACAACCAGCACTCTTGAAGACTATTATACGAGTGGAAACGTGCATGGTGTTTTGATGATTATCCAGAACTACTGTGACCTTACTCTGGACCATATGACGGTTGACGGACAGCACATGTATTATAATGGCACATATGCTTTGTCCAACAACAACGGGACAGTAAAGATCAAGGACACAACCATTACTCGCAGCAGGTACGGTAATGGTCCAATCGCTTTTGACGTCTGCCGTTACAGCAGCTATCCCTCCGTCAATGTTACAGTTGAAGGCAACAGCGTGATCAATGGTAATATCGAATTTGACGTGGGTTCAGCTAATCCGAAAGATGGTGCGCATCTGTTCATTACCAGCGGTACGATCAATGGCCAGATTAAGCCGACCGAAAAGGGTGCAACGGCGTTGGCGGCTGACAATAGTAAAGCCTCCATCTCCATCACCGGCGGCACGTTCAGCAGCGATCCCAGCGCGTATGTCGCCGCAGGCTACCTTGCCGTTGAGACGGTGCCGAACACCACTTGGGTCGTAAAGCATGCCACAACGACGTCCAGCACACCGGAGTCAACGGATAAGGGCAGCAGTGTTGTGGTCAATACCGCCACCGCAACCGAAGCAGCGGCTACTGCAACAGAGTATTCCGTCACGGTTACGGCTAACCAGCAGGACCCCACCACCATCAGTCTGATTGACTCTGCTGAGGCCAGCGTGAGCAATATTGCCACAAGCTCCCTTGCGAGCGTTGTCAAGTCTCTGGTTGAACAGGTTGAGAGTCAGAATACGACGCTTTCAAATGATGGCTACTTCCAGATTGAGCTGAAGAAGAACGACAATGCTGACATTGCTAGTGATAGCACGGCGACTGATGAAGTAATAACAGCCATTGGCGCCGCCGACGTTGTGTTTGACGTCTATCCTGAACTGGTTGCCTACGATGCCGATGACAACGTTGTCGCTTCCGCGAAGGTTAACAATGACCAGCTTGCGAGTGGCGCGTCATTTACGTTCTCGCTTGATCTCGGCGTCGAGTACGCCAGCAAAATCGTCACGCTGACGCACTATCACTATGACGAGACGTCTGGGACGTGGACGACGACCGTTCTCGGCGACTTCGCGACGGACAGTACCGGCAAGGTTTCCGGCATCACAATGAGCGAGTTCAGCTATATCGCGGCGAATGCCGGCGCATCGGTGGATTCTACCGAGTATGGCTATATTGATGAAGCGCAGATGAACCTGTACTCCTATCTGGACTTCCATGTAAAAATCCAGCTGACCCAGGCGGGCGTTGCTGCGGTTGGTAATGGCCTCTTGCTCTCCGTGATTTATGACAGCGACCCTGATCAGAACGAAACCTACACGCTGAGTGATCTGACCGGAACAGATGGATTGTATGATATCGCGGTTCAGGTTCGGCCGAGACATTTGTATAAGGATGTTGCGTTCCAACTCATGAGCGCGGATCGTAATACAGTGTATCAGATGTGGAGTCCTGAAAGCGGAGAGGGGACAACCGCCTCTATTTCCCCCGACTATTATCTGGATACAGTCCAGGGGTACGATGCTGTCATTTCGGCCTTGCATAGTTATGCTGATGCGGCGATTGATGTGTGGGGAGATGGCGTAACATATTGATTTGCCCCTTTCGCTCAAAAAGAGGAGGAGATATAATGAAAAAAAACTATGAAGATCCTAAGTTGGCAGTGGTGCAGTTTTCTGACGTGATTGTTACAAGCGATTTGGACATCCAGCCGGAAGGTGACAGCCAACTTCCCTCTACTAAGTTTACACGCTGAGATTAATGACGTGAAGGAGGAGCGGGCATTACCGTGTCCGCTCCTCAATTTATGAGGATGATAAACAATATGCGGAATGTTTTTCGATGCTGTCTTATGTTGATGGCATGCTTTGCGTTATTATTACCTGTTCGGGCAGATGACAGTTCACTACCAACTGTGAGTTTTAAGCGGGAGGAATCGACAAGTCAGGAACAGTCTTTGCCTGTAGAAGTTCCCTCCCCTATCCCCGCGCCCTCTGGCGGCTCCGGCTTCGCGTCCCCCATCGTGAACAGCAAGGCCATCGAGATCCTGCTGGCCGACGGCACGTCCATCGTCCTGCCGTTCCTCGACGTGCCGCAGGACGCCTATTACACTGCGGCTGTCGCGTGGGCGTACAGCCATGACCCGCAGATCACCGGCGGCGTCAGCGCCGAGCGCTTTGACCCGCTGGGGACCTGCACCCGCGGTCAGATGGTGACCTTCCTCTGGCGCGCGGCGGGCTGCCCCGAGCCGACCGGAACGGCGTCCGCGTTCTCTGACGTAGCGGCGGGGAGCTGGTACGAAAAGGCGGTCGCGTGGGCGGTTGCGAACGGCATCACCGACGGCGTAGGCGGAGGCAGATTCGACCCGAACGGCATTGTGAACCGCGCGCAGGCGGTCACGTTCCTGTACCGCGCCAAGGGCAAGCCCGCGGCAACGGCTGCGGAGAGCTTCACCGACGTTGGAAGCGGCGCGTACTACGCCGACGCGGTGGCGTGGGCGGTTGCGAACGGCGTCACGGACGGCGTGGGCAACAACAGCTTCGCGCCGAACGCGAACTGCGTCCGCGGCCAGACGGTCACGTTCCTGTACCGCGCGTACAAGTAAGGCGTACATGGCGGGGAGCTTCGGCTCCTCGCCTGTTTTTTGCGTTGTTTGAGAGGCGTACTACTTCGGCGGCAGCACGAAATAACCCGCTACGCAGACGGAGACGATACGAAGCGTATCGCAGAGGATTTGAATGCGAGAGGCGTTACAACGAATTACGGCGGAAAGTTCCGCTCCACCAAGAAAAGAGACACGCTTTTGCGTGTCTCTTTTCTTGGTGGGGGCCGCCGCTTTCAGCGGCGGGGTTGATCAAATCCATCGAGAGGGGGACTACCATCCCATCTCGAGCTTGCCCAGATAGGCTTTCGCCACAGCGAAAGCGAATCCACCTTGACATTCCCCGCAACCGTGATAGAATACTCACACTATTTTCCAATAAAGGAGCGCAGTTATGCTTCATAAAGCCCTGCAAAACAGATGGACGCGCCTTGCCATCGGCATCCTAGGCACGTTCATCAACGCCTTTGGCGTCAACTATTTCATCGTTCCGATGGGCCTTTTCAGCGGCGGTATCCTTGGCGTCAGCCAGCTGCTGCGCACGCTGATCACGCAGCGTGTTGCCGTGCCTGCAGGGGTGGATCTCGCCGGTATCCTGTATCTGGCGCTGAACCTGCCGCTCATATTGCTGGCGTGGAACGCGCTGGGCAGGATATTCGTGGTCCGAACGCTGATCTGTACGCTCAGCTCCTCGTTTTTCTACTCGATCCTGACCGCGCCCGCGACGCCGATTCTGGAAGAGCGTATCGCGTGCTGCCTTGTTGGCGGCATCATCGGCGGCTTTGGCTTGGGCCTGACGCTGACCTGCGGCTGCTCCAGCGGAGGTCTGGACATTCTGGGCCTCTGGCTCACCAAGCGGGGCAGCCACTTTACGGTGGGGAGGTTCTCCGTCAGCTTCAACGTGGTGCTGTACTCGATCTGCGCGATTCTCTTTGACCTGCCCACCGCGCTCTACTCCGTGATCTATAACGTGATTTCGTCCTTTATGGTGGATCGCGCGCACCAGCAGGGCATCACTGTGCAGCTGATGATCTTTACCCGCGATGAGGACCCCGAGCTGCCCCAGCACATCATGCGCGAGCTCAACCGCGGCGTGACCTATTGGGAGGGCATGGGCGCCTACACCGGCAAGCCGATCCGCGTCATGTGCGTCGCCGTCTCCAAGTTCGAGGTGGAGGACCTGCGCCGTATCGTCACCGAGCTCGATCCGCACGCGTTCTTCATCGTGCAGGAGGGCGTGCGCATTGAGGGCAATTTCATACGGAAAATCGGATAACATCCGGCACTTGTCTCGGCATAAACCGACACCCCGCTTGTTGGCAGTTCTGCCCAACAAGCGGGGTGTTGTTCGCTTTTTGCGATCAGCTCTTTTCGATTGCCGCGGTGTGTTTACCAGCTTACGCCTTGGGCTGAATCTTGCCGCCCTCCCACTTGGTCACGCAGAGGGAGCAGGAGATGTCGCCGGTAACGTTGAGGCAGGTACGGCCCATGTCGAAGAGACGGTCGACGCCGTAGATGATCATGATCATGTTGACGTCGATGCCCATCGCGGTCAGCACCATGGCGAGCATGATCATGCCGGCGCCCGGCGTGCCCGCCGTGCCGATGGAGGCGAGCGTCGCGGTGACGACGATGATGACCATTTGCCCGATCGTGAGGTGGATGCCGGAGCAAGTAGCGAGGAAGATCGTGGCAACGCATTGATAGATCGCGGTGCCGTCCATGTTGACCGTTGCGCCCAGCGGCAGGACGAAGGAGGAGATGTCCTCTTCCGCGCCCAGCTTATCCGCGCACTCCTTGGAAACCGGCAGCGTCGCGGCGGAGGAGGTGGAGGTGAACGCGAAGATCATCGCAGGGCCGGCGCCCTTGAAGAAGGTCAGCGGGCTGACGCCGGCGAACGCCTTGGCGGAGAACGAGTACACCACAACGGCGTGGATGATGTAGCCGATGTAGGCGCACAGCAGCACCAGCGCGAGCGAGCCGAGGATGTTCGGTCCCTGCGTGGCGACGACCCAGGTCATCATGGCGAACACGCCGATGGGGCTGAGGCTGATGATGAAGGTCATCACCTTGTCGATGACGGCGTAAGCGCTGGAGACGAAGCTCTTGACGACGTTCGCCTTCTCGCCCGCGGCGAGGATGCCGCCGCCGAGCAGCAGGGAGATGATGATGACCTGCAGCATATCGGCGTTGACGAAGGCGGACCACATATTGCTCGGGAACATGGCGACGAGGGTATCCATGAAGTTCTGGCTGGTCTTACCCGTCCACTCGGCGTCCGCTGCCTTTTGCAGGACGGGGAACAGACCGGCACCGTTGAAAATGTTTGCGAGCACCAGGCCAATGATGCAGGCGATGGCCGTGGTGACGAGGAAGTAGGCCACCGTTTTCCAGCCGACGGATCCGACCTTCTTCATGTCGCCCATGGAGATGATGCCGTCGATCATCGAGAGCAGCACCACCGGGACGACCAGGAACTTAAGCAGGTTGACAAAGATTGTACCAAAGGGCTTCAGGTAACTGGCTGTGAAGTCTGCGAGCCCCGCGAAGTAGCAGATCAGACCGAGTATGATACCGGCAATCAGGGCGATCACGATCTGCGTCGGCAGGCTCATTTTTTTCTTTTCCATTTTCCCACACGCTCCTATCTTAATATTCTGACGGCACACGTCCGTCAGGTTGGATACAGCATAGCACATTTATCCAAAATGTACAATGCTTATTGAAAAAATATATGATGAATTGGTGAACTTTATGAATGTTTTTCCTTCTTTGGCTGTTCCGCCCATGATATGTGCTGATTTTCCCCTGTTTCTTGGGTAAAATCCCATCTTGCATTTTCGCGCGTCATCCTTTATCCTTAGAAAAAATCCGGCAAGGAGGTACACACATGACCCGTCTGCACGCTATGTCGCTGTTCCATGCCCTTGCTGTTTCCATTGGTAACGATATCGTTTTTATTCGTCGGTAGTTTCTACCGGCGTTCTTTTTTACCCATCCACCCACTGACAGAGAAGGAGAGAAGACATGAAGAAACAACTCGGACAGGAAGCTATCTACGACGCGCGGGAGCTGGGCATGCCCCGCATGCTGGTGCTCGGTCTCCAGCACCTCTTCGCCATGTTCGGCGCAACCGTTCTGGTGCCCATCCTCGTGCAGGGCTACGGTCTGCCGCTGAGCATCCAGACCACGCTGCTCTTCGCCGGCCTCGGCACGCTGCTGTTCCACGTCTGCACCAAGTTCAAGGTGCCCGCGTTCCTCGGCTCGTCCTTTGCCTACCTCGGCGGCTTCGCGGCGGTGGCAAATCTCGACGCCGGCAAGTACGCCACCATGTCCCCCGACGACAAGCTGGCCTACGCCCTCGGCGGCATCGTGGTTGCCGGCCTTCTGTACCTCGTCCTCGCCCTGCTCTTTAAGGTGCTTGGCGCGTGGAAGGTCATGCGCTACTTCCCGCCCATCGTCACCGGACCCATGATCATCATGATCGGTCTCAACCTCGCGGGCAGCGCCATCGGCAACGCCAGCACCAACTGGGCGCTCGCGCTGGTCGCCATCGCAGTCATCATCGTCGCCAACATCTGGGGCAAGGGCATGGTCAAGATCATCCCGATCCTCCTCGGCGTTGTCGTGAGCTACATTGTCGCGCTGGTCTTCGGCCAGGTGGACTTCTCCGCCGTGCATGACGCGAGCCTGATCGGTCTCCAGAAAATCACCATTGCGAAGTTTGACATCACCTCCATCCTCGTCATGGCGCCCATCGCCATCGCCGCCATGATGGAGCACATCGGCGACGTGTCCGCCATTTCCTCCACCACCGGCAACAACTTCATCTCCGATCCGGGTCTGCACCGCACCCTCGTGGGCGACGGCCTTGCTACCGCGCTCGCCGGCTTCTTCGGCGGCCCGGCGAACACCACCTACGGCGAGAACACCGGCGTGCTGGCGCTCTCCCGCGTGTACGACCCCCGCGTGATCCGTCTCGCGGCGATCTACGCCATCATCCTCTCCTTCTCTCCCAAGTTTGACGCGCTGGTCAACTCCATTCCCGCGGCGATCGTCGGCGGCGTCAGCTTCATCCTCTACGGCATGATCTCCGCGGTCGGCGTGCGCAACATCGTCGAGAATCGCGTCGACCTCACCAAGTCCCGCAACCTCATCATCGCGGCGGTGATGTTCGTCAGCGGCCTGGGCTTCAGCTCCACCGGCGGCCTGACCTTCATGGTCGGCGACGCGGCGGTGACCCTGACCGGCCTCGCCATCGCGGCGCTCGCCGGCGTGCTGCTCAACGCGCTGCTTCCCGGCAACGACTACGAGTTCGGCGCCACCGAGAACGCCGACAAGGCGGCGGATCTGGGGTCTTATTAAGCCCTTTCAGGGCTTGCGGGAAATGCGCCCCCCATTTTCTTTCTAAGAAAGAAAACGGGCCGCGCCCGGTCCAAAAGAAAGTCGTGGGAGGGATTTCGATTTCCCTCCCACACCCTCCTTGAAACGACAAAAGGGAGAGGCTTGCGAGCCTCTCCCTTTTGTCGTTTTAGGGGAGTCCAGAGGGGGAATCGAAACCCCCTCTGGTGTTCTCTCTTTTGGCGGGTACCACCGTTTTCTCTCTCCAAAGAGAGAAAATGGGGGTCAATCCCCGCAGAGGGGTCGCAACTCTCCGCGCCGCGTGAAAGGCGGCAAAATCAATCCGCAAACATCGGCGTGGAAAGATACCGGTCGCCGGTATCGGGCAGCAGCACCACGATGGTCTTGCCCTTGTTCGCTGGACGCTTTGCCAGCTCCACGGCCGCCCAGACTGCCGCGCCGGAACTGATGCCCACCAGCACGCCTTCCGTGCGGCCGATACGTTTGCCGGTGGCAAAGGCGTTCTCATTCGTGACCGTCACGACTTCGCTGTAGAGCTTGGTGTCCAGAACCTCCGGCACAAAGCCCGCGCCGATCCCCTGGATTTTGTGGGAACCCGCCTTACCCTGGCTCAGCACAGGGGAGTCCGCCGGCTCGACGGCGACAAGCTGCACATCGGGATTCTGCTCGCGCAGGTACTTGCCTGTACCGGTCAGCGTGCCGCCGGTGCCGACGCCGGAAACAAAGATGTCCACCTTGCCGTCGGTGTCGCGCCAGATCTCGGGGCCGGTGGTCTCATAGTGCGCCTGCGGGTTCGCGGGATTGACAAACTGTCCCGCCACGAAGCTGTTGGGGATCTCCTTCGCCAGCTGCTCCGCTTTCTCGATGGCACCCTTCATGCCCTTTGCGCCCTCGGTGAGTTCCAGCTCCGCGCCATAGGCACGCATGAGCTGACGGCGCTCCACGGACATCGTTTCAGGCATGACGATGATGGTGCGATAGCCCCGCGCGGCGGCGACGGCGGCAAGACCGATGCCGGTGTTGCCGGAGGTCGGCTCGATGATGGTGGAGCCGGGTTTGAGCTTGCCGCTCTTCTCGGCATCGTCGATCATCGCCTTGGCGATGCGATCCTTGACCGAGCCGGCGGGGTTCAAATATTCGAGCTTGGCGAGGATCTTGGCCTGCAAGCCCTCCTCCCGCTCAATGTGGGTAAGCTCCAACAGCGGAGTATTGCCAATCAGCTGATCGGCGGAGGTGTAGATGTTCGTCATAACGACTGCTCCCTTTCCAAATGATGGCGTCAGTATAACCTATAAATCCTACAATGTCAATAGGTTTTATAAGATTTTTTAAACGTGTGAAAAACGCGCCGCCCGCGGGCGACGCGTTTCGATCACAGGTTCACAGGGATTCCGGCGGCGTTCAGGTCGCGGCGCAGGACGCTCACATCGTCGTGAAACACCGCGCCGGGGATGCCGCAGCAGTAGGCGGCCTCAATATTGCCGGGAAAGTCGTCGATGAAGAAGCACTCCGCCGGGTTGAGGGAGAACTTCTCGCACAGCAGCCGATAGATAGCATAGTCCGGCTTGAGCAGCTGCACATCGGCGGAGATCAGCTTGCCGTCAAAATACTGATTTCCCGGGACGCGGGGCCAGTACTCGTGCTGGCGCAGTCCCGCGTTGGAGAGCAGGTAGATGCCGTAGCCCATACCCTTGAGCTCGCCTGCCAGCTCCGCCATACCCTCCACCGGCAGAATCGGGCGATCCCACTCGACGACGAGCTTGCGCACGGTGTCGCGCAGGCGCTCCGGCACGCGCGCCGCGATCAGCTCCGCCGCGTCGGCTTCGAGCAGCGTGCCGTGGTCCATCTGCACCCACTCGCGGGAGTGGTAGATCTCGCGCCACAAAAGCGCCCGATCCTCCCGCGCGACGCCGATGCGCTCCATAAAGACTTCCGGCTCAAAGCGCAGCAGCACGTTGCCCATGTCAAAAATGATATTGCGGATCATTGGCCTAATTCTCCTTGTGCAGCAGCTTGACCTTGGCGGCGATTTCCTCCACCTTTTCGTCGGTGAGGATGTACTTGTTCTTAAACCAGAAGAAGGAGAATGCGATCAGCGCGATGGGGACAATCGTCATCGTCATGCGCAGGCCCAGCTTCGCGCTGGCGGAAACCGCGGCGGAGAAGTCCACCGCCTTGTCTGCCTCGCTGACCGCGGCGTTGGAGAGCTGATTGACCTGAAGACAGATGGAGGCAATGAACGCCGCTACGCCGGAGGCGAGCTTCACCACAAAGGTCTGCATGGAGAAGATGACGGACTCGTCCCGGCGGTTGTTCTTCAATTCGCCGTAGTCGACCGTATTCGCGAGGAACACGGTGGTGAGAATGGCGTTGATGCCGTTGGTAGCGAAGATGAAGAAGCCGGGGATGAACAGCAGCCACACGCTGGTCATGCTTGTGAACGTCAGCGCCAGCAGTACCGCGTAGCCCGCGGCGCACATGCCCATGCTGATAAAGAAAATCCTGCGATTGTCAAACCAGCGGCGCAGCAGCGGGTAGAGAATCATCATGGAGAGGATCTGGATGCCGCCGCCAAAGGTGGAGAACAGCGTATAGTCGTTGTACCACGCCGTGCCGCCGAAGTCATACTTGAAGAAATACAGCACGAGGTTGGAGGTGATGTACAGCGCGCCGTTGGTGCAGACGATGGAGAGCACGATCGTCATCGCCTGATCGTTTTGCACCAGCGCCTTGAACATCTGCCCCACGGAGACGGTCTGCATCTCCACGGTGGATTTCTCCTTGACGCTGAAGCACATGATGAGGGTGAACACCACAAACAGCACCGCAACGATGAGCGAGAAATACCGGAAGCCGAGGATCTCAATCTCGCGGGCATTGGCACCGCCAAACGCGTTGCCGAGCGCCTGCACGGAGAGCACCGTGATGACCGTGATGAGCGCCGAGCCGACGCCGGCCGCGCTTCTCGCCAGAGTGGTGAGGCCCTCGCGCTCCTTGCCGCCCTCGGTGAAGGCGGGGATCATCGACCAATACGGAATGTCCATCATCGTGTAGGTCACGCCCCAGAGGATGTAGGTCACGGCGGCGTAGGCGGTGAGTCCCGCGGCGTCCAGCGTGGGCGGCGCGGCGAACATCAGGTACAGTACGACAGCGTTGGTCAGCGTACCGATGAGCAGCCACGGGCGGAATTTGCCCCACCTTGTCTTGGTCTTGGCGACAATAACGCCCATGATGGGGTCGTTGAATGCGTCAAACACGCGCGCGACAAGCAGGATCGTGCCCATGGCGATGGCGCTGACGCCCATGATGTCCTGGAAATAGTAGAGGACGTAGCTCGCTGAGAGCATATAGACCATGTCCTTGCCCACCGCGCCAAGCGCATAGGAAAACTTTGCCCAGCCGGTCAGTTTCTGTTTCTGTTCCATGATGGCCTACTCCTTTTCTTTCAGGCTCATTGCGAGCTTGACTACGTTGTACGCACCGTCGTAGACGCCGATGGTTTTGTTGACCAGAATCGCGCGGATCATTTCCGCGAAGAGTGTTTCCTCGTCCAGCAGCAGGTCGAGCATTTGCAGTGTGTGCGGGATGTCCTCGCACTCCAGCGTGCCGTCGCCCAGCTCGGCGGAGTGGATCGCGCCCCACTTTTCATGCCCGCCGATGCGCTTTAAGAACAGCTTTGGCACCGGGTAGAACGCCAGCTCGCTGGGCTTGGTCGCCAATACGTCGCAGGAGCGCATCAGAAGATTGGTGCAGTACACTGCCTCAAAGATGTTTTGGTGATAGAACGCATGCACGCCCGTCACCTCGCCCTCCAGCGCGTCCTCCGCAAAGCGCAGCGTCTCGGGCCAGTTGTCGAAGTGCTCCGTGGAAAGCTCGCTGAGGCCGTCCACACGCTTGATGAGCTGATCCCACACCTTGCGATAATCGCCCACGTTGACATAGAGTGCCGCGCGGCCTGCGCGGACGGCGGGGAGCAGGTGTGCGATCACCGCGGCGAACAGCTCCCGCTGCGCGCCCGCGCCGCCGATGGTCAGCAGGAAGCGCATGGGCTTGCCGTCCTTCTTGCGGTTCATGCGCGATGCGCAGTCGCGCTCCAGATTCGCCACCAGCTCGTGGTCGATGTAGTGTCCGGTGTAAACGAGGCTGTCCGCGGGCATGGGCTTCAAAACGTCCTTGCCCCGCATTCCGTTCAGAATGCGGTAGCCCATGTACGCCTGATGCGTCTGCACCGTGTGCACGCTGCCCTCGGCGAGATGCAGCGCCATCGGCCAGTTGTCGGGGATGGCGTTGACGACGTACTTCATGCCCGCGTGCAGTGCCGCCTGCGCGGGCCAGACGTGGGTGCCGATGAGTGGCAGCTCCTTGGGGACGTTGGCAAATACCGGCGCCATCAGCTCCGCGTTCTTCTGGTCGGAGGAGTTGTAGGTCAGCTTGCGGAAGCCCTCGTAGTTCATCGGCTCCCAGACCGCCTTGTTGAACGCCTTGGACTTCTGCGAAATGCGCGAACCCATGGAATAGAGGTCGTTCTGTGCGCCGATGACCTTGGTGCAGGTGGTCTCAGGATAGCTGTTGAGATCCATCCAGTAGGGCGTATAGCCCAGCGCGTGCGCCGCGCTCGCCATGGCAATGGAGATGCGGTAGTGGCCGAAGCCCATGCGGATGTTTCCGACGATAATACCCTTCTCCGTGTCGAACGCGCCGTCGCCCGTGCCCTCCGCCACGCGGATGTCCCGCACGCCCAGCGGGACGTAGAGACAGCGGTTGTTTACCAGCTTCACAGGGTAATCGGCGGCGGAATCGTCGCCGTACTTTTTGGCGAATTTCGCCTTGGAGGCAAGCGCCTTCTCATAGTCCTTTGGAGCAATGGCGTTGCCGAAAATGGATCTCGATCTGTCCTGCATCATGCTTCCCCTCCGATGGTAAATTCAATTCTAATTGGCTCCGCACCCTCCAGCGAGAGCGTCAGCGCCGCAGTGCCCGTTTTGCCGGTCGTCTTAACGTACGTTCCGCCGAGTCCGCCGCGCAGCATGGCAATCTTCGGCCCGATGATCTCAATGGGGCCTTCGGCGGAGAGCGTCACCGGCTCCTGCGCGAAGTGCAGCACGTTGCCGTGCTGATCCACCGCCGCGAGGCGGATCGCCGCCACGTCGTAGGTTGCACCATCGGCAAGCGCGGTGTGGCTGACGGTTGTCCGCAGATGCCGCTCGGTCGCCGCCGCACGGATCACGGTGTCCGCCAGTTCGCCGTTCTTGTAGGCTTCAAAGCGAAACTCCATCGCCTGTGCGCCCCAGTTGCTCACATATTTGCCGTAGAGCTGATAGGCGTCGTCGAAGCTCATGTGATACCGCGCCATCAGCAGTCCGGCCTTCGCCATGATCTGCGGCGGCAGACGGTTCATGCCGAAGCGGGCGGCGTAGTTGAGAATATCCGTCACCAACCGCGCCTGCTGCGGCGCGAAGCCTTCACCCTCCGCAATCTGATCACCGATGAAATCGTCGATCTCAATGGGCGGGTTGGGCATATTCTTGTACGGGCTGTCCGCGTGGGTGTAGGTGCGGATGTAGCGTCCGTCCTTGTACAGCTTCACCTCGTCGGCGTTGGTGAACGCCAGCACGCGGCCGCGGTTGCTGGCGGGCTGCTCGCCGATGTCAAAGGCGGAGCTGACCTCCAGAAACGGGGTTTCCCGCTGCGCGGCGTAGACGCTCGCGGCGAGCTTGGGGTTGCGGTACATATCCAGCACGCCGTGATAGCAGATGCGGTCGCCGCTGCCGAAGTCGCGGTGGGTATTGTAATCGAACATGCACCAGCCAAAGCTGCCCGCGATGTCCTGCTGCGCCGCGACTGCGTCCAGCACGTTGGCGTGGCGCAGGGCGTGCTCGAGGCGATGCGCCTCACTGTCATAGGTCTTCGTCGGGAACATGTGCCCGTTGTACTCGCTGACGAGATACGCGCGGTTCACGTCCGGCGTGATGTCCTTCTTCTCATTGCAGCCCTTCTCTACGCCATCGTGGATAAAGTCATTGAAGGTATAAACGTCCTCCAAAAAGCTGCTCTTTTTGAGGTAGCGCACGCCGCCGGTGGGCCGCGTCGGATCGAGGGCGTGCGCCGCGGCGTTGGTGCGCTCATAGAGCGCGTCGTCATCCTGCGACTCGTTGACGCGCACGCCCCAGAGAATGATCGACGGATGGTTGCGGTACTGGCGCACCATGTCCTCCGTGTTGCGCACGACCTGCTCCTTCCACTCTTCGTCGCCCAAATGCTGCCAGCCCGGAATCTCGGTGAACACCAGCAAGCCCAGCTCGTCGCAGCGGTCGATGAAATGCTGCGACTGCGGATAGTGCGACGTGCGCACGGCGTTGCAGCCCAGCTCGTCTTTGAGGATCTCCGCGTCGAGGCGCTGCATGGAGCGCGGCATGGCGTAGCCCACATAGGGGTAGCTCTGGTGGCGGTTGAGACCGCGCAGCTTGACCTTGCGGCCGTTGAGATAGAATCCGTCGGCGCGAAATTCCGCCTCGCGGAAGCCAAAGCGCGTCTCCACGCAATCCAGCAGCGTTTCGCCATCCCACAGCTCGGAAACCAGTGTATAAAGATTTGGCGCGTCAATGTCCCAGCGCTTCGCGTCGGGGACGTAGAGGGAAAACGCGGCCTCCACGCCGGTGACCGCCGTGGTTTTAGCGCTCTCCTCCACCCGCTGACGCAGGGTGAGGCCGTCGCGTGCCGCTCCGCCCAATGTCACCGTGCCGTGAAGAACGCCGCTGGCCGCGGGGCGGACGAACACGTCGTCGATAAAGGTTGGCTCCACAACTTCCAGCCATACCTCGCGATATAAGCCGCCGTAGGTCATGTAGTCGATGACGTAGCCAAACGGCGGAATATTCTGGCTCTCGCGGGAATCCACCTTGATGGCAAGCTCCGTCTCCCCGCCGATTTTCAGCACATCGGTCAGCTCCACGCGAAACGCCGTGTAGCCGCAGTGATGCTCTCCCACTTTTTTGCCGTCCGCGAAGATCTCTGCGCTGTGTCCCGCCGCGCCGACGCACAGGAACACGCGCTTGCCCGCCCACTCCACGGGCGCGGCGATGCGCTTGCGATAGCCGCAGATCATCTGGTACGCGCTCTCGTCAAAGTAATCGTAGGGTGTCTCGCGGCAGGTGTGGGGCAGCGAGACGGTGACGGGATTGCTGAAATCCTCAAAGTGTTCGGTGAACTCCCAACCGCGGTTGAGATCAATATGCTGCCGCATGGCTGCCTCCCAGTCGTTATTTTTCTGATCGTATCACAAAAAGAGGGGAAGCGCAACCGCTCCCCCGTTTTGTTTCAGCTTTTTGTAATGTCTGTGACCGTCAGCACGCCGTTTGCGACGCGGAATTTGACCTCGTACCCGCCGAACGCCATGCCGTACACCCGCTCCGGGTCGTCCTGATACCGCGGACGCGGGTCGTGTGAAAGCACGCCCAGCAGCGCGCTGCGCTTGCCCTCGTCCACGCGAGACAGCAGCTCCGGCGGACACTCCACCATCACCGTCTCCGGCCGCGCGGAGGCGAAACCGCCCCGGGCGTCGGGGAATGCGTCGGCGTAGGGCGCGTAGGGCTTCACGTCATAGATCGGCGTGCCGTCCATGAGATCCGCGCCGCGGACGCGCAGTGCCGGACCGTCGCTCGCGTCCCACTCCACCTCGTCCAGCTCTACGCAGGAGAGCCCCAGCGGGTTCGGGCGAAACGGCGAGCGCGTGGCGAACACGCCCATGCGGGCATTTCCGCCAAGGCGCGGCGGGCGCACGGTGGGTCGCCACACATCCAACACGGATTCCGAGAACTGCCAGATGAGCCACAGGCGGTCAAAGCCCTCAATGCCGCGAAACGCGTCCGGGTTCCGGTACTCCGGCTCGAACACCACGCGGGCGGTCAGCTCCGGCACGAGACCGCTCTGTCGCGGCACGCCGAACTTGGTTTGAAAGTCGCTCTGGATATGGGCGATCACTTTGAGGGTGTGTTGTTCCATGGTTGCCTCTCGTTTCGGGAGTTTCCGCCTGCGGGCGGAGTGACTTTTCCGCCGCCGGAAAAGTCACCAAAAGGCCGCCAAAACCTTGCGGTTTTGGATTCCCCTTTTTTCTGGGGGTGGCTTTTTGGCGGTAAGGCGGGATGTTTCGTGTGTCGATACGCTGTTTGACATGCGGAATTTGAAGATGCACCCCTTGCGGGCGACAGCGGATGAAACTTCAGCATCTTCAATCCCAAGGTCGCTTTTCCTTCTACGGAAGCTTGAAACCATTTCTTCCTTTTCAAGAAAAAGGAAGAAACGGTTTCAGAAAACGCTCTCTTATTTGAGTTTCATGGGCGTGAGCGCCAGATAGTCCTCCAGCGTGCCGTCCTTGAGGACGCACTCGATGATCTGGCGGCCCAGCGGGCTGAGATCGTCGGTGAGGAACTGCTTGACCTCGTCCTTGATGAAGTCGGTCAGGATCTTCGCGCCGGCGTCGTAGCCCGCCTCGCCCAGCTTGGACTGGGTCTCGGGGCGCAGGAAGGTCTGGCGGATGAACTGGCCGTCGAGCTTCATCTCATCGAGGCCGTAGCCAAAGATCGGGCAGCGGGCCGGAACCAGATGCTTGGCGCGGACGGTGCCGAGGTGGCGCGCGAGGTACTCGCGGCTGAGCCACTCACCGGCAAAGCCGATGCGGTATACACCGATGTGCTGGTTCGGGATCAGGACGTTGAGCGTATTCGGCGCGGCCATGATCTGATCGAGCAGCAGGTTCGCCTGCGTGACCTTCTTGCCCGTGGCGAACGGCCAATAGGAGCCGACGCCCTCCGCCTTGAGGCCGCTGCCCGCGGCGGCGTCCGCGATGCTGGGGTTGTTGAAGCCGCGCGGGGACACCAGACGCCAAACCCACGCCAGCGACTGCGGGATGATTTGCAGCATGCCCATGACGCCGTAGTTGGGATTGGCGGCGCTGCTCGGCGGCATACGCACGCCGAACGAGCGCACGTCCACCTCCATGGGGCGGTCGTCGGGCACGATGTTGTCGATCATCGCGCGCGGGATGATGACGCGCGGGTTGGAGTTGGGCTTGCCATTGGACTCGATGGTGTGCTCCCAGATGAGCGCCGTCGCGCCGGGAATGCCCTCGATGTTGAAAAACGACAGGGGCTTCGGCGGGTGGATGGAGACCTTTTCATAGGGCGGGTTGTCGCCGTAGGCGTTGTCCCCGTCCATGCGCAGGAACCAGCCGTCCTCGGCGTCCACGATGGTCAGCTTGCCGCTCTCGGGATCCTGCATATCCTTGTAGGCGCAGGCCATGTCGTCCGCGATCGGGTAGATCTTGCAGCTCTCACGGACGGTGATGTAATACTTCTCGCCGGTCTCCGTGCTGGTACCGATCAGGACGCGGTTCTCGTCCTCACGGTGGAAGTCCTCGAGCATCTCGCTCTTGCCGCCGCCGGACGCGCCCTCGTGCATGAACACGACCTCGTTCTCGTAGGGGGTCTCCAGCATCGCCGCGCTGGCGTGGCAGCAGACCCAGCCCTCCTGCTCGCCGATGTCGAGCAAAATGGAGAACACGCCCTTCTTGGCGCTGGGGCCGGGATAGAGGTTGTAGGAAAAGACCTCATGGAGATCCTTGCTGCGGTTGTGCACCACAATCTGCTTGCCCTCGAAGTGAGTCTGGCGGAACGGCGGCGCGACGTAGATGATGGAGCGCGGGGTGTAGTTCTCCGGGATGTCCATGATGCTGACAAAGCCCTGCATATTGGCAAGGCCCAGCGCGAAGAACGTCGCATTGATCGGGCAGACCAGAAGGCTGGGGCTGCCGTGGACGCGGTCGCCCGCGGTGAACGGCAGCAGCAGGATCATCTGCTGGCTCAGCCACTCCAGCGTCTCGGCGCGGAGCTTGGAAAAGTCATAGCCGAAGCGGTCCTTGAAGCGGGGCTTATCCGTGGGCAGATCGTCGCCGATGGTCATGGTGTTCGGGTCGCGGCGGCGCATATAGTCCTCCATGAAGTTGGCGGCGCAGCCGTTCTTGCAGCGCACGACCTCGGCCTCCTTGTTCATGCGGCCCTCGATCATGTACTGCACGTCGTAGCGGGAGGTGCGGGTGGGCCCGTAGACCATCTCCTCCAGTTCCTCGTGGGTCTCGGCGTAGGCGATGACGCGGCACTTGGCGAGTGCGTCATGGACGTCCTGCGGGAGATTGAGACGGTTGAAATAATTGTCTGTAAACATCCACTAATCCCCTTATATATATATCATTTAGGTTGTAAACAATCAAATGCATGGTAGCACAACCAAGCACAAAAAGCAAGCCCCGCCTGTAAAAGCGGGGCGGCTGATGCAAACAGCGGAAATGCTTGCTCATAGCATCGGGAAGCGCGTGTCACGGTGGCGTTTGAGCGCCGCCGCCAGCGCGTCAATATCACTCTCCTGCGTCTCAGGACCGAAGCTCACGCGCAGCACGCCTGACTGGACCTTCTTCGGCAGGTTCATCGCCTCGTAGACGTGGCTGGCCTTGCCGCGGTGGCAGGCGCTGCCTGCGCTGACGCAAATGCCCTGTGCGCTCAAATCCTCGACGATGTTTGCCGACGGATAGCCCACGAGCGAGACCGCAAGAACGTGCGGCGCGGCGCCGTCGCCCACGCGCACCACGCCGTCAATGGCAAGAAGCTGTTCGAGCGCGTATTGCTTGATCGCCGCCATGTGGGCGAGAGCTTCATCAAGAGCTGCGCAGCGCAACTCCACGGCTTTGGCGAAGCCCGCGAGCTGCGCGGTTGCCTCCGTGCCGGAGCGCAGGCCGTTTTCCTGTCCGCCGCCGGCGAGCAGGGCATGCTTTTTCGCCTGCTCCGCATTGACCCGCGCACCGAGATACAATGCGCCCACGCCCTTGGGCGCACCGATCTTATGACCGCTGACGGAGATGAGATCCGCGCCGAGTGTGTCCGCGCGGAAGGGCACCTTTAAAAAGCCCTGCACCGCGTCGGTGTGCAGCAGGGCTTTGGAACCCGCGGATTTCAGGACATCCGAAATCTCCCGCAGCGGGAACACGCAGCCGGTTTCGTTGTTCACCAGCATGACGGATACCAGCACCGTGTCCGCGCGCAGCGACTCCGCCACCTGTGCGGCGGTGATGTTGCCGTTTTTGTCGGGCTTCAAATAAGTGACGCTGCAGCCCTCCTGCTCCAGCTGCTTGCAGGGCTCCAGCACCGCGCTGTGCTCAACGGCAGTGGTAATGATGTGTCTGCCCGTATGCCGCCCCTGCCATGCGGCAAGGCGAATGGCAAAGTTGTCGCTCTCGGTACCGCAGGAGGTGAAAACCAACCGCCCCGGTTGACCGCCCAGCGCCTGCGCGACCGTCTCGCGGCAGCGCGAGACAAGAGCCTTTGCCTCCCGGCCGATGCCGTACTGGGAGCTGGGGTTGCCGAACTGATGCACCAGCGTGTCGCGCACCGTATCCGCCACTTCACCCGGCACGGGGGTGGTGGCGGCGTGATCCAGGTAAATCATGCCTGTCCCTCGCAGGTCGCCAAGAGCGCCTTTGCCTCAGCGTGACCCTGCTCGGCCGCGTCCCGCAGCCACAGCAGCGCCGAGACCTTGTCGGCGGGTACGTCGCCCTGCCCGTCGTAGAGCAGCTGAAAGAGCGCGAACTGCGCGTTGCCGCTGCCGCACTCCGCGGCAATATTGAGCTGGCGCATCGCCTCCTCGGCGTCACCCGCTTTGTGCGCGGCGGTGAACGCCTCTGTCGCGGCACGGACAGCGTCCTGCGCCTGGGCGCGAAGAATGGAGAGCGTCTGCCGCGCTTTCTCGTTGCCGCTATGGAGGGACAGCGTTGCCCAGTGGCAGGCGTCGGCCGCGTCGGCGTCGGTGCCCTTGCCCAGCGCGCGGATCATGGCGTAGGTCAGCATGGCCTCGCGGTCGCCGGATTCGGCGGTGCGGCGGTACCAGTACGCCGCCTTTTCATAGTCACGCGCGACGCCGTTGCCGTTTTCGTAGAGCATAGCGACGAAGTGCTGGGACTTCACGTCGCCCGCTTCGGCGGCACGCAGCAGCAGGGGCAGTGCCTCGTCGTACTTTTTCAGGTAAAAGAGCCGCAGGCCCTCGGTGTAATCGGATTTCTGATCGAGCATGATGCATTCCTTTCTTTTGTGCTTGCATCTTCGGCAAAACAACGGTACAATTATATAAAATACACCATGCAAAAGCAAGAGGAAAAGCCCTATGCGAATTGCCATCTGCACCTTGGGCTGCAAGGTGAACCAATACGAAACCCAGGCCATCGAGCAGGAGCTGGTGCGGCGCGGACACCGCCTCGTCGATTTCGAGGACGAGGCGGACGCCTACATTGTCAACACCTGCTCCGTGACCGCAATCAGCGACAAAAAGTCGCGCCAGATGCTTCGCCGCGCCAAGAAGCGCAATCCGGCGGCGGTTATCGCCGCCTGCGGCTGCTATGCCCAGACGCACCCTGACGATGTGAAAGCGCTGGCGGTAGACGTGCTCACCGGCACCAACGACCGCGGCGGTTTTCTCGATCTGGTGGAAAAGGCGGCGGCGGAAAGGACGCGCATTGTCCATCTGGACGATGCGCTGCACCGCCATGACTTTGAGATCCTCCCTGCCGGCGGTATGGCGGCGCGCACCCGCGCCATGCTGAAGGTCGAGGACGGCTGCGTGAACTTCTGCACCTACTGCATCATTCCCTTTGCTCGCGGGCCGGTGCGCTCGCTGCCGATGGACGAGGCGGAAGCGCAGGTCAGAAAGCTCTCGGAGGAGGGCTATCGCGAGCTGGTGCTCACCGGCATCGAGATCTCGTCCTACGGCCGCGACCTGCCGGGTGGAGTGGGGCTCATCGACCTCATTGAGCTGGTGTGCCGTACCGCGCCGACGATGCGCCTGCGCCTCGGCTCGCTGGAGCCGCGCACAGTCACGCGCGAGTTCTGTGAGCGGGCGGCGAAGCTCCCGAACCTCTGCCCGCACTTCCACCTCTCGCTGCAATCCGGCTGTGACGCGACGCTCAAGCGCATGAACCGCCGCTATGACACCGCGCGGTATCTGGAGTCCTGTGCACTGCTGCGGGAGCATTTCGATGATCCCGCCATCACCACCGACCTCATCACCGGTTTTCCCGAGGAGACGGAGGCGGAGTTTGCCGAGACGCTGGCCTTTATCGAGAAGTGCGCCTTTGCGGACATGCACATTTTCCCGTATTCCATCCGTCCCGGCACCAAGGCGGCGGAGCTTGCGCAGGTGGAGAAGGCGGTGAAGGAGGAGCGCGCCGCGCGCGCCGCAGACGTTGCCCGCGCCATGAAAGCCGCATATCTGGATCGCTGTGTGGGCAGGACGCTCAGCGTACTCTTTGAGGGCGCGGAGACCGAGGGCAGCGCGGGCCACGCGCCCAACTACACGGAGGTTTTCGTGGAGGACAAGGGATTACAGAACGAAGTGCGCGCCGTGCGCATCCTTCGCCATGACGGGGAGCGGCTGTACGGCGCGTTGGAGGAGACACAATGAAGAGTCATTTTTTCGCTTACATCAGCCGTATGCGCTACATTCCGCGCTGGGCGCTGATGCGCAACAGCTTTTCCGAGAACGTGCAGGAGCACAGTCACATGGTTGCGGTGCTGGCGCACGCGCTGGCGGTGATCCGCAACGAGGTGTTCGGCGGCCGCATCGACGCGGGACAGGTTGCGGTCTACGCGCTCTACCACGACGCAACGGAGATCATCACCGGCGACATGCCGACGCCGATCAAATACTATAACCCCGAGATCAAAAACAGCTATAAAAAGGTGGAGCGCGTTGCCGCGGACAAGCTGATTTCGCTCTTGCCGGAGGCACTGCGCGACACCTACCGCCCCGTACTTTATGAGGAGGACGAGGAGATCAGCCGCTTCGTCAAGGCGGCGGACAAGCTGTCGGCGTACATCAAGTGCATCGAGGAGCTCAAGGCTGGGAACCACGAGTTCAAGCGCGCCGCGGAGCAGACCTACCGGGCACTCGCGGACATGCACCTGCCGGAGCTGGACTATTTTCTCGCCCACTGCCTCGACAGCTTCTCCATGACGCTGGACGAGCTGGAGTAGTCACGAAAGAGGCTGCGCCTCTTTCGTGAAAAAGCTTCGCTCCGCTTCCCGCACGCCAAAGGCGCACGGGCGCTCCGCGCAAAAAGTTTTTTCTGACGCGCATGTCGTCAGAAAAAACGATTGTAGTTCATTTCGCCGTGCGCGGCGAAATATGCGGGGAACATTTTCTGTGGCATGTCGTCTAATCAGTCAGTAAGCCCCAAAATATGAGAGTTGAGGTGGATGAGATGAAAAGAAGAAGCTTTGCGATCCTGTTGACCCTTGTGCTGATCCTCGGCCTGACCGCCTGCGGCGGCAGCGCGCCCCGGGACGCCGCCAGCGGCAGCACGGCGTTTTACGGCGCCGCCACGAACGGCATGGCCGCGCCC
The DNA here is from genome assembly GCA_947170435.1 of uncultured Clostridia bacterium. Classification (GTDB taxonomy): domain Bacteria; phylum Bacillota; class Clostridia; order Oscillospirales; family Oscillospiraceae; genus Hominicoprocola. The sequence continues at coordinate 71,504 of CAMVTO010000002.1, forward strand.
GAGATGGAGGAGGATGCCTACTGGGACGCCGAGATGCCGATGGAAGCGGAGATGCAGTCGAAGAGCGACGGCGGCACGGTGAACCCCACCCGCGCGAATATCCCCGAGAGCGTCAAGATGATCTACCGCGCCAATCTGGAGCTGGAGACCACCGAGTACGAAAAGGCGCAGAGCGACATCGTCACGCTGACCAACCAGCTGGGCGGGTACTTTGAGGAGCAGAGCAGCAACAACTACTCCTCCGGCTACCGCAGCGCGAGCTACACCGTCCGCGTGCCCGCGGCGCAGTTTGACACGTTCCTGCACCAGATCGGGGAGCTGTGCCGCGTGCGCTACCAGACCCAGAGCGCGGAAAACATCAGCGAGCGCTACTACGACATGGAGTCCCGTCTCGAAACCGCGAAGATCAAGCTTGACCGCCTGCAGGAGCTTTTGGCTAAGGCGGAGGCGATGGAGGACATCATCACGCTCGAGAGTGCGATCTCCGACACCGAGTATCAGATCGAGTCCCTCTCCGGCGAGCTGCGCCACTATGACGCGCTGATCGACTATTCCACCATCTACGTGACCTTGCAGGAGGTCTACAAGGTCTCCGAGCAGGACAACGCGCCGCTCACCTTCGGACAGCGCGTCGCCAACGCTTTCCACAGAGGCCTGCGCGACTTCGGCGACTTCCTGGAGGATCTTGCCGAGATGCTGGCCTACAGCTGGCTGACGCTGCTCGTTCTCGCGGCGGTGATTGTGCTGATCGTGAAGCTGATCCGCCGCAGGAAGGGCAACGGAAGACTGTTTGCCCGCAGAAAGGGAAACGCTCCTGCGGAGTCGCCGGAGAATAAGCAGGAACCGTAGTGTATCGTCAAAAAAGAGCTGCGTTGCGGCTCTTTTTTGCATAAGCCGCCCGTCTGCCGCATAAACTATCCGACAATCACAGAAAAAGGAGCGGCGATATGACGGTACGGAGACATTTGCGCGGCTGGGAGATCCTCGGTTTCTTGGTGGTCGGCGGAATGGGACTGCTGCTGCACTACATCTACGGCTGGTCGGGCGGCAACCGCTTTGTCGCGGCATTTGCGGGCGTCAACAACTCTACCTGGGAGCATATCAAGCTGCTGTATCTTCCGTATTTTGTGTTCACAGTTGCGGAATACCCCGTGTTTGCCGATCCTTATCGAAACTTTTTCGCCGCCAAGGCGGCAGCGGGTATAAGCGGTATGCTGCTGATCCCACTTTTGCACTACACGACGGCGGGGATGTTCGGCGCGCCGCCGAGCTGGGTGAATATTGCCGTCTTTTATCTCGCGGACGCGGTTATGTATCTGCTCAGCTACCGGCTGCTCAGCACCTTTGCCCTGCGCGGCACAGCGTGGCAGATCATGGGCTTTGCGCTGCTTTGGGCGATCCTGTTTGCCTTTGTCTGGTTCACCTACCGTCCGCCGCTGCTCCCGCTGTTTCGCGATCCGGCCACCGTTCAATATGGAATTCCGAGCCCCGCTTAACGCGGGGCTTTTTTCTCCTTGACCGTGACATGCGCGGGGGATATAATATCAATACTTATATTCTAAAGACCTGCGCGATGGTGACCATCAAGCGAACATCCGCGATCCCCTGTCATACCGTCGAGGGACAGGGGGCGGGATCAAACCCGAACGCGAACGGATGGAACAGACAGGAGGATACGATCATGGCAGACAACAACATTCCCGAGCTGACTTTAGAACCTACCGCAACCGCTGCGGCGACGCCGGAATTGACGCTGGACGGCGTGCCGACCCCTGCCACGCCCGCTGTTGAACCGGAAAAGGAGGAAGCCCAGCCGGTACAGCTGGACGAGGACATGCTCACCGACGAGGAAAAGAAGGCGGTGGAGGAATTCTCCAAGAAGATCGACATCACCGACTCCAACCTGGTGCTCAACTACGGTGCGGCGGCCCAGAAGAGCGTCGCGTCATTCTCCGAGAACGCGCTGGCTTCCGTCCGCAATAAGGATCTCGGCGAGGTGGGCGACACGCTTTCCAAACTGGTGCTGGAGGTCAAGGGTTTCGGCAAGGAGGAAAAGAAGGGCATCGCGGGCCTGTTCCAGAAGCAGAAGGACAAGCTGGCGCTGATGAAGGAGCAGTACAGCAAGGCGGAATCCAGCGTCGAGCGCATCACAAAGGAGCTGGAGAACCATCAGGTCACGCTGCTCAAGGACATCGCCATGTTCGACCAGATGTATGAGCTCAACCTTAAATATTATAAGGAGCTCACCATGTACATCATCGCCGGCAAGAAGCGCCTTGAGGAGATCCGTGCGGGTGAGCTGGAGGAGCTGCGGAAGAAAGCGGAGAAGAGCGGCCTTGCCGAGGACGCGCAGGCATACAACGACATGGCGCAGCTGTGCAACCGCTTTGAAAAGAAGATCCACGACCTCGAGCTGACGCGCATGGTGTCCCTGCAAATGGGCCCGCAGACACGCCTGCTGCAAAACAACGACACTCTGATGGTGGAGAAGATTCAGTCCTCGCTGGTCAACACCATTCCGCTGTGGAAGAGCCAGATGGTGCTGGCGCTGGGCATGGAGCACAGCAGGCAGGCCACCGCGGCGCAGAACGCGGTCACCGAGGCGACCAACGACCTGCTCAAGAAGAACGCCGACATGCTCAAGATGGGCACCATCGCCACGGCGAAGGAGGCGGAGCGCAGCATCATCGACATCGAGACCCTGCAGCACACCAACGAGCAGCTGATCACCACGCTGGACGAGGTCATCAACATCCAGCGCGAGGGCGCGGCAAAGCGCAAGGCCGCCGAGGCTGAGCTGGGCCGCATTGAGGGCGAATTGAAGCAGAAGCTCATGGAACTGCGGAGCTGAACCGCTCCTTGAAAGAAGTAAACCATAAAGCTTTTCATAACTTGATATAGAAAGGAAGCAAGAAGATGGCACAGGTATCATTTCAAAAAGGCGATGTGATTTTTCGCGAAGGAGAATTCGGAAGCACCATGTTTGAGGTGCGCAGCGGGAATGTAGGCATCTTCGTAAAATACGGCACGCCCGACGAAAGGAAGCTGACGGAGTTGGCTGAGGGACGTATCTTTGGCGAGATGTCCGTTATTGAGGTTTATCCGCGCAGCGCGACGGCAGTGGCGCTGAGTGAAGTGACGGTGGAGGAGGTTTCCGCGGCAGAGATCAGCGAATACTTCGGCTCCGCGCCGGAAAAGCTGCTGGAGATCATGCGCGGCCAGACCCGCCGTCTGCGCGAGCTGACCAATGATTACGCAGAGGTGTGCAAAACCATCGCCGAGTGGAAGGCGAAGGACGACGGCGGCGAGCAGAAGGGCGGCCTGCTGGGTGCGCTGAAGAAGTTCGCGGCGGTTTTCAACGAAAGCATGAAGTACATGGGTTCGAGCAGCGCCGGCATGTATTACACACCGACGACAATCGCAATGCTGTGATGGAAGAAAGGAGAACGGCCATGGAATTGAAGAAATATAAAAAGGGCGAAGTGATCTTCCGCCAGGGTGATGCCGGCAACAGCATGTTTGACATTCACTGGGGCAGGATCGGCGTTTACAGCAATTATGGCACCGAGCGGGAGAAGCTGCTCACGGTGCTGGAAAGCGGTGCCTTTCTGGGAGAGATGGGCATGATCGACCATGCGCCGCGCAGCGCGACGGCAGTGGCGATGGAAAACGGCACCACGGTGGCAGAGATCACGGAAGAAGGCCTTGGTGAGCTGTTCCGCGAGAGTCCTGCCAAGGTGCTGCTGATCATGCAGCAGCTCTCCGCGCGCCTGCGCAAGCTGACGAACGACTACATGGACGCATGCCAGACGGCCTCCGGCCTTGTGAAGGTGGAGGAGCATGAGACGATGGACGCAGAGACGCTCACGGAGATTCGCAATCGCGTGGAGCACTACGCGGAAGAACTGGCAGGAGCCGCGGACTTCGCCTGATTCTCGGCATAAAGAAAAAAGACGGCTTCGGCCGTCTTTTTCTCTATGCTTCCATGTGCCTGCCGAGGAAACCGGCGATGGTCTGCGCCAGCTTGTACTCGGTGTCGCCCGCCGGGGGATCGCCCTCGTTGGACACGAATACCACCAGCCCCAGCGCATCGCCCTCGGAGATGATGGGCGCGGCGATGGATGCGCAGTAGCGATCCAGCGCCTCGGTGACGAATACGCTGCGTTCCTCGCTGCCGGCACGGTAGATGCCGCGATCCTCCATGATCTGCTCGAGCTGGGGTGAGATGTGCTTGCCGATGAGGTCGCGCCGCGCGCTGCCGGCTGCGGCAATGACGCTGTCACGGTCGGTGACGGCGACAGTCGCACCGGTAGTCTTGCTCAGCGTTTCGCAGAGCTGCGCGGCAAACTCGTCCACGCCGCCAAGCAGGGAATACTTCTTGAAGATAACCTCGCCGTCCTTATTGGTAAATATTTCCAGCGGGTCGCCCTCGCGGATGCGCATGGTTCGGCGGATTTCCTTTGGTATCACGACGCGGCCCAGGTCGTCAATGCGCCGCACGATTCCGGTTGCTTTCATATCGGGTAAACTCCTTTGTCGGTTGATTTCCAAGGATAGTCTTTGAAAATCGCGCGGTTTTATCCAAGGAAGGGATTGGAAAGTGCTTCCCAAAAATAACTTGACAAGATACCATTCGCGTATTATTATATAATAACTTGATAGGTTACTATCGAATCTTTGAGGAGCTATAGAAAATGGCAGGAAACGGATATGTCCTGTCGCGAAACATACTGGATGCGCTGGACAAGGAAAAGGAGGCTGAAAAGATCCGGAAGGATTTGCAGGCGGCACAGAGAAACGTCGTTGTCGAGAACTACAACGCGCGGCAGTCGACAAAGCACGCGCGCAGCGGCAGCCGGACATCGAGAGAATCCGTGTCGGCAGCTCAAAGAGAGGTAAAAGCCTTGGAAAAGCAGTTGGAAACCACAACCGGCGTAAACAATTACGACCGGATCGGACTGACGGCAAGCGGCGCTGCGGCGGGCATGGGAGCGTCGTATGCCGGCGCGGGCGGAACGCTGATGAAAGGCGCGGATTCACTGCTGCGTTCCGGCACAGATGCGGATATTGTAGAGAAACGCGGGGAAATCATCGCGCAGAAGTACAATACAAGGCAGAATGAGAAGAGACATGGAGTGAATGATCAATCGGCACGAGAGAGCATCAGGAAGCTGCAGCAAGAGCTGCAGGAAATCACCGCGGCAAAGGAAGCGGAGGCAATCGAGAAGCAGCTTGGACTCATGAAGGCGGCGTCGGCGCTGGACGCGGAATATGAGCGGCTTTCGAGAAAAAGCGCGAGCGATATTGGGCGTGCAAAACTAGGTACCTCTGGCGTAGGCAGCTTTCTAATCGACGCGGGCGTCGTGGGGACGCAAATTGCGGCGGACGCTGCGGCGAAAGCAGTGGCAAACGCCATCATTCCGGGGGCGAGCATTGTGCTCAAAGGCATACGCTCGTTTGGCGATGCCTCGCAGGAGGCACGAAAAGCGGGTGCGAGCATCGGACAGCAGGTGACGTATGGGGGATTGACAGCGGGCATAGAAGCAGGAACCGAAAAATGGATTGACGGATTAGCGGAGGCTTACGGCAAAGGTCTGCATGATGAGGAAGCCGAACAGAGGCTTTTGAAGTATATAAAGGGGATGAACCCAAAGCTGGCGGAGCGACTCGTTGACGTTTCAGGTGAAGCAGGAAAAACAGTTTTCAATTATGCACTTGAAACGCCGCTAAAAAGCATTTACAATGACGAAGAGAATCCTTTTGATAACTATCATATGGACGCTTTCTCTGATGCACTTCGGGACGCGGGCATAAATGCAGCCTTGAGCGGAGTAATCAGCGCATATGCTGATGCAAAAAGAGCAGCGTCGCAACACGCAGAGGGTTACGCCGCATTAACTAAAGCAAATAATAAGCAAAAAAGCCGATGAGGTAAGTGGCGTAAAGGACCGACGAGCATGGAGAAATCGCCGCCGAAAAAACTCAATACGGGGGAAGCATGCTGAAAAAATATGTTATTGTGGACAGGGATACCAATAAAATCACGGTTGCTAAGCGAGTAAGTGTAAATGGACAGATGGCGTATGATTCCCCACCGGAACTACGTAAGGGCGGCCGACTGGTTCTCCTTTCAATGGATTGCGGTGTTATAACGATCGTTTCTGCTCTGATTGGCTATTTTGCGGTATCGCTTCGCAGTGTGATGCTGCCATGTGCTTCTGTTTTTGCATTTCTATCTTTGCTGCTGGGTTGTATCGGCACTATACTTGAGAGAAGCGCCAAAAAACTGGGCGTCAGCGGCGACATTTCATGCAAGACAAAATGCAAAGACATTCCATGGCTCGACCCCTACGGCCTTGCGCGGGATGCCGTCGATGTCCCCGGCAAAAAGACCTACTACATCGTGGACAGCGAGCGCAATGCCGTTGTGGACGCGATCCACCTCGGCAAGTGGGGGGAAGCATATATTGAATGGCGCGGAAGACAGCAAAGGCGAAACGACAAAGAGGGCGGCGCGTGAGCGTCGCCCTTGCTCTATGTACCAAGCCGTTTCGCCAGCGCATCTACCGCTGCGCAAAATCTGTCGAAACCTGTCAATATTGTCAGCAGCGGGTCGCCCTCGCGGATGCGCATGGTCCTGCGGATTTCCTTTGGTATCACGACGCGGCCCAGATCGTCAATGCGCCGCACGATTCCGGTTGCTTTCATATCGGGTAAACTCCTTTGTCGGTTGATTTCCAAGGATAGTCTTTGAAAATCGCGCCAATTTATCCAAAGCGTCGACTGGAAGATTTTTGCGGCGTTGACGCGCGGCGGAGAATGGAATATGATGGTAGCAGCAGGAGGTAAAACGATGAGCAGGAAAGAAGAGAACAGGGCGAATGCGGCGGATGAAAAAAACGAATTTAACCACAATGAGCCGAGAGAGCGATATTTGCGAAAGCTACGAAGAATATGGCTTTCCTGCGCCGTTGCAGGAATGATGCTTATGATTATAGGAAATTTCGCCTCGGATAAGTGGAAAACCGATATTGGAATACTATGCTTTATTCTGGTAGCAGTATGTGTGACCTATTTTCTTTGTTGGGATTACCTCGCTAAAAAGTGGGGATTGGATAAACGAGATGAAGATGAATAATTTAGCGATGTCTGTTATTTTGTGAAGACTTCACTCTTTATTCCGGGGTCAAGCATTGTGCTCAAAGGCATACGCTCGTTTGGCGATGCCTCGCAGGAGGCACGAAAAGCGGGCGCGAGTGTTGGGCAGCAGGTGACGTATGGGGGTGCAAAAACGGCGCTTGACTTGGGAACGAGAAAAATTGCCAAGTCCGTTTCTGCGTATGGAAAAGGACTGGCAGATGAGGAAATTACGAAAAGAATTGTATCCCGCGCAAAGCGTAACACCACTGAAATAGTATCTAAAGCAGCACTAAGCGCCGGAAATGGTTTCTTTGAGTCGTTTGTTTCTGATATGCTTGACGGTGTGCCAGAAACTGATTATAATGACAAAGCGAACGATGGAGATTTTACAACGTCGGCATGGAGTGATATGCTTCGCACTGCGGCAATCAATGGCATTCTCAGCGGTGCGCTAAGCGCATATGAGGATGCACAGAATGTCTATGCCACGAGAATTGCGAATTCGTTTAATAGCATGACTGATTCTGCCCTACAGAGTAAACTCCGAAATGCCTATATCGGTTCGTTAAAGCCAAACATCATAGGCGATAACAGCTTTTTCCAATCAACACCTCAAAACACAGGAGGATGGTATATCAGACGGCAAGAGTAAGTTGATGAGGGGGACGCGCATCATCATGGCAAAAGTGTTCTTGGTTGTGGATATCGAAACAAATGAAACGGTTTATAGAATGATGTGTGGGAAATTAAGACAAATGTATTACGACAGAGATCCGAAGGATCATGTCGGATTTGTCATGGCCAATGTTGTTTCCTTAATTACGATAACAGGATTGCTACTGGGAATCGTTGAAGTTTTTGCACCTTTCCTAAAATCACCATATGCCTTCGTTGCCGTTGGTTGTATGACCGGCGCTCACATTATTTATGTTGGTATTTGTTGGCTGATAGAGAAATGTCGGGATGGTAACAGGAAGGAAGTACGCGCAAAATGTGTGAAAGTTATGAGTGACATTCCATGGCTCGACCCCTATGGCCTCGCGCGGGATGCCGCCGATGTCCCCGGCAAAAAGACCTACTACATCGTGGACAGCGAGCGCAATGCCGTTGTGGACGCGATCCACCTCGGCAAGTGGGGGGAAGCATATATTGAATGGCGCGGAAGACAGCAAAGGCGAAACGACAAAGAGGGCGGCGCGTGAGCGTCGCCCTTGTCGGTTGATTTCCAAGGATAGTCTTTGAAAATCGCGCCAATTTATCCAAGACGGCAACTGGAAGATTTTATATGAACGGCGAGCGGAACTCCGCTCGCCGTTTTTGCATATCATACCTCTTTTCGCAGCGTCTCCTGCTGCTTGTAGTCCCGATACCGCTCGTCCGCGTCTTTCGCCGCGGCGGAAAACAGTGTTTGTGCGTTCTCTGGAAACGTGCGGCTGAGGGCGGCATAGCGCGTCTCACCGTCCAGGAAGTCCTCGTATGCCATGCTGGGCGCTTTGGAGTCTACCGTCATCGGCCGCTCTTTTTCGGGATCGTAGCGGTACAGCAGCCAGTAGCCGGAGTCCACCGCACGCTTCATCTCGGCCTGTACGTTCGCCATGCCTGCCTTGATGCCGTGCGCCTGACAGGGTGTGTAGGCGACGATGACGCTGGGACCCTTGTGAGCCTCCGCCTCTTTGATCGCGCGAATGAGTTGGTTCGGGTCGGCGCCCATTGCCACCTGCGCGACGTAGACGTTGCCATAGGTGCGGAAGATCGCGCCAAGATCCTTCTTGCGGCTCTTTTTGCCGCTGGAGGCGAACTGCGCCACCGCGCCCAGCGGCGTGGCCTTGGAGCTCTGCCCACCGGTGTTGGAGTAGACCTCGGTGTCGATGACGAACACGTTGATGTCTTCGCCGCTGGCGACGACGTGATCGAGTCCGCCGAAGCCGATGTCGTACGCCCAGCCGTCGCCGCCGAACATCCAAAACGTCTTTTTCGCGAGCTGATCCCTGCGCTCCAGAATCTCCGCCGCGCGCGGGGACGCGCTCGCCGACAGTTCCGCGATGAGCGCGTCGCTGGCCTTGCGGGAGGCGTCAAAGTCGTCGTATGTGTCCATCCATTCCTTTGCCGCTGCGCTGTTCGTTTCGGCAGCGTAGGCTTCGACCTTCGCCCTGACGTGCTCGCGCTGCTGGCGCACGGCGAGGAACATGCCCAGCGTCAGCTCGGCGTTGTTCTCGAACAGGCTGTTTGTCCACGCGACGCCGAAGCCGCGTTTGTTCAGCGTATACGGAATGCCGGGCATCGGCGCGCCCCACGCTTGGGAGCAGCCGGTGCCGTTCGCCCAGTAGACGCGCTCACCGAAGAGCTGTGTGAGGAGCTTCGCGTACGGCGTCTCGCCGCAGCCGGCGCACGCCGCGGAGAATTCGACCAGCGGCTGGCGGAATTGACTGCCCTTGATGCTGTAAAGGTCAAACAGCTGCTCCTTGTCGGGCAGTGTCAAGGCATAGTCCCAGCATGCCCGCTGCTCTTCGGTAAATTCGGCGCTCACCATCGTCAAGGCCTTTTCCTTGGCAGGGCACACCGAGGCGCATGAGCCGCAGCCGGTACAGTCAAGGGCAGAGACCTGCATGGTGAAGTGGTATCCCTTTGCCGCACCGTTGGCGGGAGCCGTGGAAAATCCCGACGGGGCGCTGCGTTTTTCCGGGTCGGAGAGCAGATACGGGCGGATGACCGCGTGGGGGCAGACCAACGCGCAGCGGTTGCACTGGATGCACTTTTCCGCGTCCCAGCGCGGAATATGCGTCGCGATGCCGCGCTTTTCATAGGCGGTCAGGCCCATGTCAATGTGACCATCTCTATAATCGCGGAAGGTACTGACCGGCAGGTCGTCGCCCTTCTGGCGGTTGATGGGAAAGAGGATGTTTTTCACCACGTCCGGAATGGGCGCTTCGCCGGTGGGCGCGACCTCCGCACTTGCCCAGCTTGCGGGAATGTCGATCTTCACCGGTGCGTCCGCGCCCGCGTCGATGGCGGCGATGTTTTTTGAGACCACCTCGTCGCCTTTGGCAAAATACGCCTTGCGGACAGCGTCCTTCATTTCGTGCAGCGCCTCGTCTCTGGGGATAATCTCGATGAGCGAGAAGAACGCCGATTGCAAAACCGTATTGGTGTGGCTGCCGAGGCCGAGCGTTTCGGCGATCGCTGTCGCATCAATGATATAGAGGTTGGCGTGTTTTTCAGAAAGCGTGCGCTTCACAGCGGCGGAGAGGAATTCATCCAGCGCTTCGGGCTTCCAACGGCAGTTGAGCAGCAGCGTGCCGCCGTCTTTCAATTCCTGCGCCACGTCGTATTGATTGATGAACGTGGGGTTGTGGCAGGCAATGAAGTCCGCCTGCTTGACGTAGTAGCTGCTCTCGATGGGGTGGGAGGAAAATCGCAGGTGCGATTTTGTGACGCCAAAGGATTTTTTGGAGTCGTATTCAAAGTACGCCTGCCCATACTTTTCGGTGGTTTCGTTGATGATGCGGATGGTATTATGGTTCGCACCGACGGTGCCGTCGCCGCCAAGCCCCCAGAATTTGCAGGAAACCGTCTCGGGATCGGAATGGATAAAGGGCTTGCACGGCAGAGACAAATGTGTCACGTCATCCTCAATGCCGACAGTAAAGCCGTTGATCGGCTCGTCGGCAGCGAGGTTGTCGAACACCGCGACGATCTGAGACGGGTCGGTGTCCTTGGACGAAAGACCGTAGCGCCCGCCGAGAATGCGGAGATTCAGATTCTCACGGGAAAGTGCCGTGCAAACGTCCTCATAGAGCGGCTCGCCCAACGCACCCATGTCCTTGCAGCGATCCAGCACCGCAATGCGCTCCACGGAGGCCGGCAGCGCCGCCAGGAAGTGCGAGGCGGAGAACGGACGGTACAGATGCACCTGCAGATAGCCCACCCTGCGTCCCTCGGCACGGAGCGCGTCCACCGCCTCATGCGCCGCACCGGAGACACTGCCCATGGCGATCACGACATCCGTCGCGTTTGGATCGCCGTAGTAGTTGAACAGGCGATAGTCGCGCCCAGTCAATTCGCTGATCTGCGCAAAGTACCGTTCCACAATCTGCGGCAGCGCGGCATAGTCGGGATTGTTCGCCTCGCGCACCTGGAAGTATACGTCGCCGTTTTGTACCGTGTTGCGCAGTGTCGGATGCTCCGGGTTGAGCGCCCGGTCTTTGAAGCGCTTGAGCGCGTCGCGGTCGAGCATCCCGAGGATCGCGCCCATGTTGGGCAGCTCGATCTTGTTGATCTCGTGACTGGTGCGGAAGCCGTCAAAGAAGTGCATGAACGGGATGCTGCTCTCGATGGCGGCAAGGTGCGCCACGGCGGCGAGGTCGGCGACCTCCTGCACGCTGCCGGTGGAGAGCAGGGCAAAGCCTGTCTCGCGGCACGCCATCACGTCGCTGTGATCGCCGAAAATGCTCATGGCATGGGTGCCGACGGTGCGGGACGCAACGTGCAGCACGGCAGGCAGCCGCTCGCCCGCGATGCGATACAGCACCGGAATCATCAGCATCAGCCCCTGCGAGGACGTGAAGCTGGTCGAGAGCGCGCCCGCCTGGATCGCGCCGTGCACCGCGCCGATGGCGCCCGCCTCGGATTGCATTTCCGTGAGGGTGACGGTCTGCCCGAAGAGGTTTTTGCGTCCCTTCGCGCTCCATGCGTCGGTCATGCCCGCCATGGGGCTGGACGGCGTAATGGGATAGATCGCGGCGATCTCGGTGAACGGGTACGCCATGGTCGCGGCGGCCTCGTTGCCGTCCATGGTCACATAGTTTTTATGATTCATTGCATCCTCCCTGTGTGGTGGTTCGCAAAATCCGCCGGCGGATTTTGCCGCCATATTTCGCGGTTGCCGCGCAAGCGGCGAGCGAAATGGCATTTTCTGCTTGACTGCGCGATTTATCGCGCAGTCAGTCCGAGACGCCTTGCCGCGTCCTCGCGCATTTTGTATTTCAAAACCTTGCCTGCGGCGTTCATCGGGAAGCTCTCGACAAACTCGATGTACTTCGGCACCTTGTGCCGCGCGAGGCGCTCGATGCAAAAATCGCGAAGCTCGTCGACCGTCAGCTTGCTGCCCGCGCGGAGGATGACGCACGCCAGCGCCTCCTCACCGTACTTTTCATCCGGCACGCCGACGACCTGCGCGTCCTGCACCTGCGGGTGGGTCAGGAGAAATTCCTCCAACTCCTTGGGATAGATGTTCTCGCCGCCGCGGATGATCATGTCCTTGAGCCGCCCCGTAATGCGGTAGCAGCCGTTTTCGTCGCGGCAGGCAAGGTCACCGGAGTGGAGCCAGCCGTCCGCGTCTATGGTCTCGCCCGTGGCGTCGGGCATTTTGTAGTAGCCCTTCATCTGATTGTAGCCCTTGGCGCAGAACTCGCCGTTCACGCCGTCGGGGACTTCCTCGCCGGTTTCGGGGTCGATGACCTTGCAGCGGACGTGCGGGAAGGCATAGCCGACGGTCTCGGTGCGCGTCTCCAGCGAGTCCGTCCACGACGACATGGTGTTGCCCGGGGCGCACTCGGTCTGCCCGTAGACAGACACGATGCCGGTCATGTGCATCTCGTCCGGCTGCGCGGCGCGGCGCATCAGCTCCGGCGGGCAGCCGGAGCCTGCCATGATGCCCGTGCGCATGTGTGAAAAATCCGTCTTGCGGTAGTCAGGGTGGTTGAACATGGCGATGAACATGGTCGGCACACCGTTGAAGCAGGTGATCTTCTCCTGCTGGATGCAGGCGAGTGACGACTTCGCGGAAAAGTACGGCATGGGGCACATGGTTGCGCCGTGGGTCATGGCGGAGGTCATGGAGAGCGTCATGCCGAAGCAGTGGAACATCGGCACTTGTATCATCATGCGGTCGGCGGTAGAGAGCCCCATGCGGTCGCCGATGCACTTGCCGTTGTTGACCACGTTGTAGTGCGTGAGCATCACGCCCTTGGGGAAGCCCGTTGTGCCGGAGGTGTACTGCATGTTTACCACGTCGTCGGGGCGGACGCGGCGTGCCGCACGATCCAGCTCCTCGGGCGATACCATGTCGGCGCGTGCCATTGCTTCATCAAAGGTGAGACAGCCGCTCTGGCGGAAGCCGACGGTAATGACGTTGCGCAGAAACGGCAGCCGCTTACAATGCAGCGGGTCACCCGCGCGAGCGTTCGAGATCTCGGGACACAGCTCGTTGATGACGCCCGCATAGTCGGAATCGAGCGCGCCGTCGATCATCACCAGCGTGTGGGTGTCGCTCTGGCGGAGCAGATACTCCGCCTCGTGGATCTTGTAGGCCGTATTCATCGTCACCAACACCGCGCCCAGCTTCGCCGCGGCCCAGAACGCGATGTACCACGCGGGGACGTTGGTCATCCAGACCGTGACCTTGCTGCCCGCACGGACGCCCATGGACATCAGCGCCCGGGCGAAGTTGTCCACGTCGTCGCGAAACTCGCTGTAGGTGCGCGTGTAGTCCAGCGTGGTGTATTTAAAGCAGTACTGGTCGGGGAACTCCTCCACCATGCGGTCCAACACCTGCGAGAACGTCAGGTTGATCAGCTCGTCCTTCTTCCAGACGTACTGGCCGGTGCCGTCGTGGTTGAAGTACAGGCTCTTTTTCTTGCCGCGGGTATTTTCGTAGCGGCTCATGTGGTTGACGAAGTGGGGGAAGATGACCTCGGCGTCGGTCAAGTCCGCCATCCACTCCGGTTTCCATTCGAGAGAAATAAACCCATCATAGTCAATGGAGCCCAGCGCACGCATCAGCTCCGCGATGGGGAGCGTTCCCTCGCCGACGAGGCTGTAGTGCGCCGCGTCGTCGCTGTCGCGCAGGTGGACGTGCCGGACGTAGGCGCCGAGGTTTTTGATGGTGGCGTCCGGGGTCTCGCCGCGGTCGCGGCAGGGGTGGTGCATGTGCCACAGCGCGCCGAGACAGTCGCTGGCGTAATCATCCAGCAGCGCGCGCAGCCGCGCGGTGTCGGCGTAAATACCGCTGGTCTTGAGCAGCAGCGTTACGCCGCATTTTTCCGCGACGGGCAGCAGTGCATCCAGCCGCTCGCGCACCAGCGTCTCGCTGTCCTCGTGCGCGATGACGGAAACGAACGGCACCCGCGCCTCGGCGGCGAGGGTGAGCAGCGACTGGAGCGCTGCCACGCAGCTATCGGGACGAGATACGTCGCAAGACGTGTCGAGACAGGGGATGGTCAGCTTGCGGTCTCGCAGCGCGCGCACCGTCGCCGCCACGTTGTACTTGTGGAACGCGCCGCCGCGCTCGGTCAGCGCGGGCATGGCCTGAAGGTTGTACAGCTCTACGCCGCCAAAGCCCATCTCCTCAGCGAGGTCGAGGGCTTCCTCCCACGAAAAGTCCCACCCGCGGGTGGAAAAGGAGAGATTCATACCGATTCCTCCTCATAGGCGATCTTGTTGAGCGCGTTGACGTAGGCGCGGATGGACGCGCCCACAATGTCGGTGGAGATGCCGCGCCCCGGGTACAGCTTGCCGTTCGAGCGGAGCCGCACCACGGTCTCGCCCATTGCCTCGTGACCCTCGGTGACGGTGCGGATTTGAAAATCGTCCATCTCGCAGTGGCGGCCCGTGGCCTGCTCCAGCGCGAGGAACGCCGCGTCGATCGGCCCGTCGCCCAGCGCGACGCTCTCCAGCTCCCTGCCGTGTTTGGTGAGCTTTAAATGCGCCATGGCGGTGATACCGCTGCCGGTGTTGATGACGTAACTTTTGACTTCGTATGTTGCGGGTACCTGCATGGCGGCGGAAGCGACAATCGCGTCCAGCTCGCGGGCGCTGATCTCCTCCTTGTGCGTTGCGATGCGCTGGAATGCAGCCCACACGGCTTCGTCGTCCTCCTCGCTGAGCTCGTAGCCCAGCTTGGCAACGGTTTGCAGCACGGCGGCCTTGCCGTCATGCCGCGAAAGCGTCAGCCCCGCGTGCTCGTCGCTGCCAAAGCCGTCATAGGGCGTGTTGCCGGCAGAGTCAAAGAGCCGGGCAATCTGCCCTGCCACGCGCTTCATCTCCGTGGTGTGCACGTTCACACGCACGCCAAAGCCCTCACCCTTCGCGACGAGCACCTTGGCGATGTTTGGCAGCGAAACGCCGTCCGTCGGGTACGCCGATGCCTTGACCTCCCGCGCGCCGCGCAGCACCGCGGTCATGGCACAGGCGTCCGCCATGGCCAGCGCATCGGAGCAGGCAACGCCCACGGACACCGTGCGCAGGGCGGGGACACTTTCATAGAGGGCTTCAAAGAACGCGACAAACTCGCGCGGCAGCATTGCGCCTGCCGCGTCACAGACGGTGACGGTGCCTGCGCCCGCCTCGATTGCGGCGTTCAGTGCACTTTTGAGATATTCGGCGTCGGCGCGGGTCGCGTCGTCCGCGACAAACTCCACGTCCGCGCACAGCGTGCGGCAGTACGCCACGATCTCGCGAATGAGGGTGAGCATGGCGTCCGGCTTTTTGTGGCAGAGGTACTCCATCTGCACGGTGCTCGTGGGCGTTACGACCTGCAAGCGCGGCTTCCTTGCACCCCTGAGCGCGTTCCACACCGCGTTCGCACTCTCTTTTGTCAGCGCGACGGGGACGGCGACAGCGCTGCTTTGCACCGCCGTGGCGACGGACTTAATGCGCAGCGCGTCGACCTTGGCGTTTTCGATCCCCTCCAGTTCGATGACGCTCGCGCCGAGCCGGTCAAGGAGCTTGGATAGCTCGATCTTTTCCTTAAAGGATAACTGTCCCCCGAGGACTTTCATGGTCACGTCGCTGAGTTTCACTTCTTCCATGGCAAAAAGTCTCCTTTTTGAATGATTCAGACCGTTGTGATTTTCATTTTATGAAAATCACGCAGCCATATTTTGCGGTTGCCGCGCGAGCGGCGAGCAAAATGGCGATTCTCGGACCTTTTCTTTTGCAAAGCAAAAGAAAAGGTCCCTGAAGCCAATCTGGCTTCAGGGACGAATTGACATTCGCGGTACCACCCTGATTGCCGCATCCTTGCGGATACGACCACTCTCGAGCTCCTCTAAGCTCACAGCCGATCACGGGGCATCCGGGCTTCACTACTGGGCGAACCGTTCGCAAAGCCGACTCGGGAGCCAGACCGCGTGACCCGTCCGCACCGGCTCGCACCGACCGCCGGCTCTCTGGAGCATCGTGGGAAAGCGGATTCTCCTTCAACGTCTTTCGATAACATAGTAACTGGGTAAAGTATAGCCGCGTTTTTATACAATGTCAATGATAAAATCATCCAAAAATCCTATACGCCCGACGCGGATTGTGCTATAATCGGGAAAAAAGCGGAGGTGGCGCGTCATGGAATCCAACATCGGAGAGATACTCCGCTATCTCCGCGTCCGGGGCGAGACGCCGGAGATCCTGCGTGAGCAGGTGGAGATCACCGCGCGGGAGCTGGAGGAGAGCCTGGAGCCGAGCTATGTCTACCGCGCGTTTCCGCTGACCCTCGGCGCAGACGGCGTGATGCTGACGGGCAGCGGCGTGACGCTGACGGGTGGTCTTGCGCGAAAGATGCTGCAGCATTGCGATACGGCGGTGCTGCTGTGCTGCACGCTGGGGATTGAATTTGAGCGGCGCCTGCGTGCGCTGGAGCGGCGTGATATGGGGAAGGCGGTCATCCTCGACGCTTGCGGCAGCGCGTGGGTGGAGTCCGGCTGCGACGCCGCGGAGGCGGAGATTGCCGCGCGCTTTCCCGGCCGGTACATCACCGACCGCTTTTCTCCCGGCTACGGCGATTTGCCGCTGTCGCTGCAACCGGCGGTGCTGAGCGCGCTGGACGCGCAGCGTCGGCTGGGCATTCATTTGAGCGAGAGCTTCCTGATGACGCCGAGCAAATCCGTCACCGCCGTGATCGGCGTGTCAGATACGCCGCAGCCTGCGCGGGTGCGCGGCTGTGGGTACTGCGCCATGCGAAATACCTGCGACTACCGAAAAGGAGGGACGAGCTGTGCCGTCTAAGACGTTGGATTTCAGCAAAATCGTGATCCTCGACGGCGCGATGGGCACCGTACTGCAAAGCCGCGGCTTGAAGCCCGGCGGGGTGCCGGAGCTGCTGAATCTGGAGCAGCCGGAGCTGCTGCGGGGAGTGTATCGCGACTACATCGCCGCGGGCAGTGACGTGATCTATGCCAACACGTTCGGTGCGAACGCGCTCAAGCTCGCGCGCACGGGGAAAAGCGTCGCGGAGATCGTCACCGCGGCGATCGCGCTGGCCAAAGAAGCAGCGGCGGGCACGAATGTGAAGGTCGCGCTCGATGTCGGTCCGTTGGGCGAGCTGCTGGAGCCGATGGGTACGCTGCCCTTTGAGCGAGCGTATGAGTTGTTTCGGGAGATGGTGCTCGCGGGTGTGGCGGCGGGCGCCGACCTCGCGGTTGTCGAAACCATGACGGACCTGTACGAGACCAAGGCGGCGCTGCTGGCGGTGAAGGAGAATTCCGATCTGCCGGTGCTGGTCACCATGTCCTTTGAAGAGTCGGGGCGTACGTTCACGGGCTGCACCGTCGCATCCATGGCGCACACGCTCACCGGCCTCGGCGCGGACGCCATCGGCCTCAACTGCTCGCTGGGACCGGACAAGCTCGCGCCGCTGCTGCGGGAGCTGTGCGAACATACACCGCTGCCCGTCATTGCCAAGCCCAACGCGGGACTGCCCGACCCGGTGGATGGGCATTATGACATGGATGCGCGCTCGTTTGCCGATATCCTCGCGCCTATGGCGGACGCGGGCGTGAGCGTGTTCGGCGGCTGCTGCGGTACGTCGCCGGACTATGTGCGCGCTGTGGCAGAACGGCTTGAGGGCCGCGCTCCGGCCAAGCGCACGCCGAAGCGGGAGAGCTTTGTCTGCACCCCGGTGAGGCCGCTGCCCATCACGGGCATCCGGGTCATCGGCGAGCGCATCAATCCCACCGGCAAAAAGCGCTTTCAACAGGCGCTGCTGGAAAACGACATGGATTATATCCTCGACCTGGCGGTGCAGCAGGAGGACGCGGGCGCGGACATCCTCGACGTGAACGTGGGCTACCCCGGCGTGGACGAGGTGGAAATGCTGCCCCGCGTCGTGAAAGCCCTGCAGGGCACCGTACCTCTGCCGCTGATGCTGGATTCGTCCAACGCGCAGGCGTTGGAGGCGGCGCTCCGCGTCTGCAACGGCAAGGCGGCGGTCAACAGCGTCAATGGCGACCGGGAGGTCATGGATCGCATCCTGCCTCTCATTCAAAAATACGGTGCGTCGGTGGTCGGGCTGTGTCTTGACAAGAACGGTGTGCCGCAGACGGCGGAGCAGCGCTTTGCCATCGCAAAGCGCATTCTGGACGCGGCGCTCTCTTGCGGCATCCCCCGCGAGGACGTGTGGATCGACTGCCTGACGCTGACCGTTTCGGCGCAGCAGGAGCAGGCGCGCCAAACGCTCAAGGCGCTGCGCATGGTGCGCGAGGAGCTGGGGCTGCAAACCGTGCTCGGCGTGTCCAACATCTCTTTCGGGCTTCCGAACCGTGCGCTGGTGACGCGCACATTCCTCATCGAGGCGATGCACGCGGGACTGACGCTGCCGATCCTCAACCCCAACCTGACGGAGCTGATGGACGCGGTGGCGGCGTTTCGGGTGCTCTCCGGCGAGGATGAGAGCTGCCGCGCCTATGTGGAACGCTTCGCGGACTACGAGCCGCCCAAGGCGGCGAACGTTGTCAGCTCCGTGAAAAAAGACAAGCCTGCGCAAAGCGCGGCATCAGGGGCCGCGCCGGCTTCCTCCGGCGATGCTTTGGACGACGCGGTGATCCGCGGTTTAAAAACCGAGGCGGCGGCGTTGGCGGCAGAGCTGCTGAAAACAGAGACCGAGCTGTCGCTCGTCGACGGACACCTGATTCCCGCACTGGATCAGGTCGGCGAGGGATACGAGACGGGCAGGGTGTTCCTGCCGCAGCTGCTGTCCGCGGCGCAGGCGGCACAGGCGGTGTTTGAGGTGATCCGCACGCGCCTGGCGGAGCGCGGCGGCGAGAGCGTCAAGCGCGGCCGTCTGCTGGTGGCAACGGTGCGCGGCGACGTACACGATATCGGCAAAAACATCGTCAAGACCGTGCTGGAAAACTACGGCTACGACGTGGTGGACTTAGGACGTGACGTGCCGCCGGAGGCGGTGGTGAAGGCGGTCAGAGAGCAGGGCATCGGCCTCGTGGGCCTTTCGGCGCTGATGACCACGACCCTTGCCGCCATGGAGGAGACAGTGACGCTGCTGCGGCAGCTGCCGGATCCGCCGAAAACATTCGTCGGCGGTGCGGTGGTGACGCCGGAGTACGCACAGCGCATCGGCGCGGACTACTACGCGAAGGACGCGAAAGCCAGCGTGGAGATCGCGCGCGAGGTCTTTGGGCAATAAAAAAGGGAAAGCAGCCATTGGGCTGCTTTCCTTTTTGCTGCATTGTTTATCCCTCAATCAGCTTGCGGAGGATGCTCGCCGAGAGGTCGGCGGTCTGCTGTTCGAACGCATCGAACGACGCGGGGGACGAACCGTCCGCGAGGTCGGAGATGGCGCGCAGCACGATGAACGGCACGCCCGCCAGCGACGCGACCTGCGCGATGGCGCCGCCCTCCATCTCTGCGGCGACGGCGCCGAAGGTGCCCGCGATGTCCTGCTTCGCCTCGGCGGAGGCGACAAACAGATCGCCCGTGGCGATGCGCCCGCTTTTGACGCGCTTCGCGTCCAGAAGAGACGACGCCGCGGCGCGGAACGCCTCGATCAGCGTTTCATCGCTGCAAAATACCGAAGGGGTGTCACGATGGGTGGGATCGCAAATGTTCCCGCGGGCGTAGCCGAAGGCGCGCACGTCAAAGTCATGCTGCACCAGCTCCGTGCCGATGACCACGTCCGCCACGGCCAGGCCCTCACCGATGCCGCCGGCGATGCCGGTGTTGACGATGTAATCAGGGGCATACCGGTCGATGAGCACCTGTGTGCAGCGGGCGGCGTTGACCTTGCCGATGCCGCACTTGACCAGCACGACGCGGTTCGCGCCCAGCGTGCCGCTGTAGAACGTCAGGCCGGAATGCTCCGCCGTCTCCATTTTGCCCAGAGCTGCGCGCAGCTGCGCGACCTCGCTCTCCATGGCGCCGATGACGCCGAAGGTTTTATTCTTCATATTTGAGCTCTTCCTCCGTCCAATTCTTCAAAACCTCGCACATGTCCGCCGCAACCGCCCGCGCGCCGGGGAGATCCTGATCCAAATAATTGCCGCACTGCACACGTGTCGCGCCGGGGATCTCGCCGTCCCAGACCGCGATCTGCGCGAAGCACTCGCGCACCAGATCGATGGCCTGCGCGTGGGTCATCGTGTCGCGCACCAGAAAATAGAATCCCGTGCGACAGCCCATGGGTCCGACATAGATCACGCTGTCCGCGAGCGCGCTGTTGCGGGCAAGCGTTGCGAACAGATGCTCAAAGCTGTGCGCCTCCCCAGTGCTGAGGTAGTCGCCCATGTTGGGCTTTTTCATACGGATGTCATAGGTCACCACGTCCCCGTCGATACGGGAGACATACATGCCCTTTTCGAGCTTGTCGTGGTTGACGTCAAAGCTGGCGATGGTTTTCATGCGCGCCCCTCCTTGTCGATTGTTTTCCTATATTAAAATATACAATCTGTCACGAACTGTCAAGCCTTGCCCTTGACAGTCGCCGCCGCGCGTGGTATCTTGATTTGCAAACGAATCGCAAGTTTAGAAGGTGGTTTTGATGGCCAAATACATGACGAAGCAACGCAAAACGCTGCTTGGCTATCTGGGCGCGCACCCGGACGAGGCGCTCTCCGCGCAGGAGATCGCCGCGGCCTTGGAGGGCGAGGGCGTGAGCCTCAGCGCGGTGTATCGCAATCTGTCGGCGCTGGAGGGCGAGGGACAGGTGCGCCGCATGAGCCGGGAGGGCAGCCGCGAGGTCTACTATCAGTTCACCGGCTCCGACGCCTGCCGCGACTGCCTGCATCTGAAGTGCAAAAAGTGCGGCCGCACGTTCCATATGGACACCGCCGGCGCGGCACAACTGCTGGGCGTGGTGGAAAAGGCAGAGGGCTTTGCCGTGGACAAGGGCGACACCGTGCTCTACGGCGTGTGCGAGATCTGCCAGGACTGAGCGATGGAAAAGACGGTACAAACCCATCCGTTTCCACCGCTGTATGACGAAGCGTCCCGCGTGCTGATTCTCGGCTCGTTCCCGTCGGTGAAGTCCAGAGAACAGATGTTTTTCTATGGGCATCCGCAGAATCGCTTCTGGAGGGTGCTGCCCGCACTGTTCGGCGAGGATGTTCCGGCGGCGATCGAGGAGAAGAAGTCGCTGATCCTGCGCCATCACCTCGCGCTGTGGGATACCATCGCGTCGTGCGAAATCACCGGCTCGTCGGACGCCAGCATCACAAACGTCGTCGCCAACGACCTGCGCCCGATCCTGGGCGGCGCGGATATCCGCGCGATCTTCTGCAACGGGGCAACTTCCATGA
Organism: uncultured Clostridia bacterium; assembly: GCA_947170435.1. Lineage (GTDB taxonomy): Bacteria > Bacillota > Clostridia > Oscillospirales > Oscillospiraceae > Hominicoprocola. Next base: position 93,160 of record CAMVTO010000002.1, read on the forward strand.
AGTGGTACAATAAGCTCCTGCGCGATACGCTGGGGCGGGAAGCGATCCAGCTGCCATCCACCAGCCCCGCCAACGCGCAGTGGACGCTGCCGCGGCTGACGCAGGCGTGGGGGGCGGCGATTTTGCCGCATTTGGAGTAACGTATATGGGGAATCAGACGCCCACAGCGGGCATTCATAAAATCGAATTTACCAACCGCGAGCTCATTGCGCTCATTGCTCCGCTGATCGCGGAGCAGTTCCTCGCGATCCTCGTGGGCCTCGCGGACTCGCTGATGGTGGCGACCGTGGGCGACGCGGCGATCTCGGCCGTGTCGCTGGTGGACTCCATCAGCAATCTGATGATCTACATATTCTCCGCTATGGCGGCGGGCGGCGCGGCAGTGGCGGGACAGTACATCGGCCGGCGGGAGCAGCGCAGCGCCAACGACGCGGGGCAGCACCTTGTCGTGCTGCTGGGCGTGACGTCGATCTTCTTTGTAGCGCTGCTGTATCTTTTTAAGACCGTGGTATTGACTACCGTGTTCGGACACATCGACGCGGATGTTATGGCGGCGACGGATCGGTACTATTCCATCGTTATGGCGTCGATCCCCGGCATCGCGCTGTACAACGGCGGCGCGGCGATCTTCCGCACGATGGGGCGCAGCGACGTGTCACTGAAGGTGTCGCTGCTGATGAACGGAATCAACGTTGCCGGCAACGCGCTTTTGATTTTCGGCTTCCATATGGACGTGGCGGGCGTCGCCATCCCGACGCTGGTCTCCCGCACCGTGGCGGCAATCGTGATTTTGGCACTGCTGTTCAACGATAAGCTGCCGCTGCATCTGTCCGACGTCAAAGGCTTCCGCTTCCAGCCGCGGATGCTGCGCAACATCTTCTATATCAGCATCCCCAGCGGCATTGAAAACGGCATGTTCCACCTGGGGCGACTCATTCTGTTCAGCCTGATCTCCACCTTCGGCACAGCCTCCATCGTCGCCAACGCGATCGGCAATACGCTGGGCAACTTCCATGTGTTCGCGGGGCAGGCGCTGAACCTCGGCATGACCACGGTGGTGAGCCAGTGCGTCGGTGCGGGGGACTACGACGGCGCGCGGTACTATCTGCGTAAGCTCTGCAAGGCGGGCTATGCGCTGATGGCGGCGGTGAACCTCGCGATCATCGCGCTGCTGCCGCTTATCATGCGCATCTACGACGTGACGCCTGAGGGCGAGCGCCTGGCGGTGATCGTGGCGCTGATCCACGGCATCGCGGCGATCTTCCTGTGGGTGCCGTCCTTCGGCCTGCCGAACTTCCTCCGTGCCGCCGGTGACGCGCGCTTTACGATGGCCGCCAGTATGACGACCATGTGGCTCTGCCGTGTGGTGTTTGCGTATATTTTCGGCAAGTTTCTGGGCTACGGCGTGGTGGGCGTCTGGTCGGCGCACGCGATCCTCGACTGGACGGTGCGCACCGTCGTGTTCTATAAGCGGTATCGCAGCGACAAGTGGGTGACCAAGGCGATCCAATGAAAAAAGGCAGCCGATCGGCTGCCTTTTTGTGTGCGGATTCCTTACATTTCGACGGTGATATTGTCCGTGCCGTGCTCCTCGAATTCTCCTAAGTATTCCTCCATGCGCTCACACAGCTCGTCATAGTTGTCGGGCGTCGGGGATTCGCTGTCCATGTCCCGCAGCGCGAGCTCCTGCGCGAGGATCTCGAAGAACATCGTGTCCTCGTAGGCCATGATCGCCTCGTGAATGCCGCCGTCCGCAAACGCGCGGGAGGGGATCAGCTCGCCTTTATAGGATTCCACCAGCGACACCATGCCCTGATCGAGACAGTGGGAGAATACGGCGGTCTCCACGTCATCATAGTCGCGGATGCGGTCGTCGCCGCGGGTGGAGTTGATGACCCAGTTGCCAATATATACAAGGTCGAGAAGACGGCGGAATTGCTTATCCGTCAGTTTCAAGTCCATAACGCACGCCTCCTGATACAGGATAAATCTCAAATGGTATTATAGCAGGTTTTTTCAAAAAAGCTATAGGAAAAAAGGGGAAAGCGTAGTATAATTTTGACCATGAAACGAAATGCGAAAATCACAATTCATGGCAAAGATGCTGCATCCGTCGTTCGCGGCACCTGGGAGCGGACAGCGGAGGGCTGGCGTCTTGCCTACGATGAGCCGGGCGAGACGGAGATGGGCGCGGTGCGCACGGAGCTGACGCTCACGGCTTCCGCCGCGGAGCTGACGCGCGCCGGCGAGGTGCGCAGCACCTTCCGCTTTGCCGAGGGCGCGCCCCACAGTTCAGTATATGAAACGCGCTACGGAAGCTTTCCGGCGGAGGTGGCGACCCATGCCCTGCGGACAAAGCTCGGCGAGGACGGCGGGCTGATCGAAATCCGTTACACGCTGACCATCGGCGGCGCGGCGGACCAGCACCGGCTCAAAATTCTGGTGCGAACGGAGGGACAGGCATGAAAAAAGTTGCATTGGTCACGGGCGCGTCCCGCGGCATCGGGCGCGCCACAGCGGCGCGGCTGGCAAGAGCGGGCTACGCCGTGGGCGTCAACTATTTCGAGCGAAAGGATAAAGCGGACGAACTGGTGGTGGAGCTGACCGCCGCGGGCTGCGAGGCGCTTGCGATTCAGGCAGATGTGGCGGATCGCGCGGCAGTGGACGCCATGGTGCGGCGCGTGACGGAGACGTTTGGCCCGGTGACGCTGCTGGTGAACAACGCCGGCGTCGCGGGACAGGCGCTCTTTCAGGATATCACGGACGAACTGTGGAACCGCTACTTCGCGGTGAACCTCAACGGTATGCGCCACACCATCCAAGCGGTGCTGCCCTCCATGATCCACGAAAAATCCGGCTGCATCGTCAACATCTCCTCCATCTGGGGCCAGCACGGCGCGAGCTGCGAGGTGACATATTCCTGCACCAAGCACGCGATCATCGGCCTGACGCGATCACTGGCGATGGAGCTGGCCCCGTCGGGCATCCGTGTCAACTGCGTCGCCCCGGGGGTCATCGACACGGATATGGTGCAGGTGCTGGGACAGGAGACGCTGCGCGACCTCGCGGAGCAGACCCCGCTGGGCCGTCTCGGCACACCGGAGGATATCGCGGCCGCGGTGGCGTTCCTCGCGAGTGATGAGGCGTCCTTCATCACCGGACAGGTGCTGACCGCCGACGGCGGATTTATCGGCTGACGGTTTCACAAATATAAACTTTTTCTTGACATTTTTCCCAAAAGAACTATAATAACTGTCGTATTTCAGCGCCGAGGAACAACAACACAGGACGGCGCAGAAGGGAAGGAGTTAATCTTATGGAAGTTTCCAAGAGTCAGAAGATCGTCAAGGTGCTCGGTATTCTTGACATCATCGCCGCGGTCCTCTGCATCATCGCCGCCGTCGGTATGTTCGGCGTCAGCGGTGTCGGCATGGTCAATGAAGAGATCGCGACAAACAGCGATATGCAGCAGGGCGTGGCAATCTTTATCGTCATGGGTATTATCGTGTTGGCGAGCGGCGTCGTCGATCTGCTGGAAGGCATCTTCGCTCTGCGTGCGGCGAAGGACGCCTCCAAGGTCAAGCCCCTGTGGATCTTCGCCATCATCGGCGTGGTCCTCGGCGTCATGGCTCTGCTCACCGGCATCGTCAACGGCGGCGAGAATGTGCTCTCCAACGTGTTCACCCTCGTCATCAACTGCTTCATGTTCTACCTCGCGAACAACATCAAGAAGCAGGCGAAGTAATATCCGCTATCGCAAAAAAACACAGGCGTCGTTCGACGCCTGTGTTTTTATTTTCCCGTACTTCCGAAGCCGCCCGCGCCGCGCTCTGTTTCGCCCAGCGCGTCGACCTCCTCAAACTCGATCGGCAGGTACGGCAGCAATACCAGCTGCGCGATGCGATCGCCATGGCGGACGACGCGCGGGGTGTCGCCGTCATTGTGCAGCGCGATGATGTACTCGCCGCGGTAGTCGCTATCGCAGACGCCGACGCAGTTGGCGGGGCGCAGTCCCTCCTTCGCGGCGAGACCGCTGCGGGCAAACACCGCGCCGAACGTCTGCTCCGGCAGCGCCAGCGATAGCCCTGTGCCGATTTTGACGGTTTCGTGGGGCGGCACGGTCACCTCCGCGTCCAGACAGGCGTACAGGTCGTACCCCGCCGCGTCCGGCGAGCCGTGGGTGGGCAGGATTGCCCGGTCATTTCGCTTTTTGATCCGCACTTGGGCCATGACAGCTTCCTCCTAATTGTTCCACAGCGCGACCTCGCCCGCGGCGCGGGTCGCATTCAGGTCGATGAGCCGCTGGTTGGATGAGCCGCGGAAGCGCAGCGAAATGTCGTGCAGCTTTTCGACAAACGGGCCGTCCACCAATACGTCGATGAGCGCGAGCAGCGCGTCCGTCACCTCGCAGCGCGGGTGCGCGCCGTCGGTGAGCAGCTGCTCGTAGGTAAAGCCCGTGAACGCCCAGATGGTCTTGCGGGGATACGCCTCGCGCACCTGACGCAGAAACGGCAGCAGCGCGCGCTGATTCGCCGGCTCGAACGGATCGCCGCCGAGCAATGTGAGACCGTTGATATAGTCGGGAGCCAGCATGGCGAGGAGCTTCGCCTCGGTATCATTGGTGAACGGCTCGCCGTAGCAAAAGTCCCAGGTCTGGGGCTGGAAGCAGCCCTTGCAGCGGTTGGTACAGCCCGAGACAAACAGCGTCACGCGCACGCCCTCGCCGTTGGCGATATCACAGTCCTTGATTTCTCCGTAATACATGTTATCCCCTCCGGAAGATCCAAAGCCCCGCCATCGTCAGCGCGTACAGCAGCGGCTGGTGTGCGACGTAGATCAGCAGACTCCTGCGCCCGATGGCGGCAAGGCGGGGAGCTTTTGCGGCATAGAACCACCGCGGCAGCTTACCCTCGCGAACATATTTGCCCGCCCATGTACCCAGCAGAAACACGAACATCCACGGCAGCAGCGGGAAGTAATCCGAGGAGTAGAAATCCCGCGTGGTGAGGCCGAACATCCACAGGTGCGGCGTCTCAGTGGGGTAGCCGTTGACCAGCTTCGCCGTGGCGAGGATGCCGACGGCGCACAGCGCCAGCACGAGCCACGGTGTTTTGACTTGCAGCGTTTGCCAGAAGCTCTGCGTCAGGCCATAGAGCAGCATACAAGCGCCCAGCAGGTGCAGCACGCCGAAGAGAATCGGCATATCCATGATATATGTGACCACCGTGATGCCCAGCGCGACGGCAAGCGCCTTGAGTCCGCGCCTGGTGTTGCTGCGGGAAAAGTTGGAGCTGACGCCGGAGAGCAGGATGAACAGCCCGGCGAAAAAGTAGTGCAGCACCGCGAATACCGGGTTCCAGAAGAACCACGCCGGTGCGCCGGCGAAAGCGACAAGGTCGTAGAGAAAATGGTGAATGACCATCAGGCACAGCGAAAGGCCGCGCATGGCGTCCATCAGCTCGATGCGGGTTTTGATCGGTTTCACGGCGCAGCCTCCTTTCCACCGGTCAACTCTACCACAGAAAATCAAATCCCGCAAGCCGTCGGCCTGCGGGATTTGCTGCAAGATCTTACAGATGCAAAACTCTTTCCTTGATCTCCTGCGTTCTGCCCTGATTCCAGAACTGGGTGCCGATGTAGCCGCAGGTGCGGCGGGCGACGTTCATCTTGTCCTGATCGGTGTTGCCGCAGCGCGGGCATTTCCAGATCAGCTTGCCGCCGTCGTCCACAATGTCGATCTCGCCGTCCCAGCCGCAGACCTGGCAATAGTCGCTCTTGGTGTTCAGCTCAGCGTAGATGATGTTCTCGTAGATGAACTTCATCACCTGCAAGACTGCCTCAAGGTTCTGCTGCATGTTCGGCACCTCGACGTAGCTGATTGCGCCGCCGGGGGAGAGGTGCTGGAACTCCGCCTCGAACTTGAGCTTGCTGAACGCATCGATCTTCTCCGTGACGTGGACGTGGTAGCTGTTGGTGATGTAGCCCTTGTCCGTGATGCCCTCGATGACGCCGAAGCGCTTTTGCAGGCACTTGGCGAACTTGTAGGTGGTGGACTCCAGCGGTGTGCCGTAGATGGAGAAGTCGATGTTGTGCTTCTCCTTCCAGCGCTTGCAGGCGTCGTTCATGTATTGCATGATCTCGATGGCGAACGGCTTCGCGGCGGGATCGGTGTGGCTCTTGCCGGTCATGTACTTGACGCACTCGTAGAGTCCCGCATAGCCGAGCGAAATCGTGGAGTAACCGTTATAGAGCAGCTTGTCGATCGGCTCGCCCTTTTGGAGGCGCGCGCAGGCGCCGTACTGCCAGAGGATCGGCGCGGCGTCGGAAAGCGTGCCCTTGAGCCGCTCGTGACGGCACATCAGCGCGCGGTAGCAGAGATCCAGCCGCTCGTCGAAGATCTGCCAGAACTTCTCGATGTTGCCGCCGGAAGAGAGCGCGATGTCCGGCAGGTTCAGCGTGACGACGCCCTGATTGAAGCGGCCGTAGTAGCGGTGCTTGCCGGGCTTGTAGTTTTTGGCATTGGCGATGTTGCCGATGCCCGCGTCGGTGAAGCGGTCGGGCGTGAGGAAGCTGCGGCAGCCCATACAGGGATACACATCGCCCTTGAGCTCAAGCATCTTCTTCTCGCTGATGTAGTCGGGCACCATGCGGCGCGCGGTGCATTTCGCGGCGAGCTTCGTGAGATAATAGTACGGAGAATCCTCGTGGATGTTGTCCTCCTCGAGGACGTAGATGAGCTTCGGGAACGCCGGCGTGACCCACACGCCCTGCTCGTTCTTGACGCCCTCGTAGCGCTGCTCCAGCGTCTCTTCGATGATGAGGGCAAGATCCTTCCTCTCCTGCTCGGTCTCCGCCTCGCCGAGGTACATGAACACCGTAATGAACGGCGCCTGACCGTTGGTGGTGAGCAGCGTCACGACCTGATACTGGATGGTCTGCACGCCGCGGCGGATCTCCTCGCGCAGGCGCTTTTCGACGATCTCGCTGATCTTCTCCTCGCCGGGCATGAAGCCGATGTCCGCCATTTCGGAGAGCACGGTCTTGCGGATCTTCTGGCGGCTCACGTCGACGAACGGCGCGAGGTGGGTGAGCGAAATGCTCTGCCCGCCGTACTGGTTGCTCGCCACCTGCGCGACGATCTGCGTCGCGATGTTGCAGGCGGTGGCGAAGGAATGGGGCTTTTCGATCAGCGTGCCGGTGATGACCGTGCCGTTTTGCAGCATATCCTCGAGGTTGACGAGGTCGCAGTTGTGCATGTGCTGGGCATAGTAGTCGCTGTCGTGGAAGTGGATGATGCCCTCCTCGTGCGCCTTGACGATGTCCGCCGGCAGCAGCACGCGGTTTGTCAGGTCGCGGGAGACCTCGCCCGCCATGTAGTCGCGCTGGGTGGAGTTGACGACGGGGTTTTTGTTGGAATTCTCCTGCTTCGCCTCCTCGTTGTTGCACTCGATCAGCGAGAGGATCTTGTCGTCGGTGGTGTTGGACTTGCGCACCAGCGAGCGGTTGTAGCGGTAGGTGATGTAGCGCTTGGCGACCTCGTAGGCGCCATGCGCCATGATGTGCGTCTCGACGAAGTCCTGGATCTCCTCCACGGTGGGCGCGCGGTCAAGCTTCTGGCACTCCAGCTCCACGCTCTCGGCGATGCGCTGGATCTGCACGGGCGTCATGCGCTCGGACTCGTCTACGACGTTGTTGGCCTTGGTGATCGCGGCGATGATCTTGACGATGTCAAAATCGACCTCCGCGCCGTTTCTCTTGATGACTCTCATGTATGATTTCCCTCTCTCACGCAATAACCACAAGATATTGTGGTGGCATAACAAAAGCAGACACATTATAGGCAGGTTTACAGAATGTTGTCAAGAGCTGTTTTTCCAAAACAAGAAAAATTTGCGAAAGTCGCGGCGGATCAAAAAGTTCTTGTATTTTTGCCTTGCAATCAATCGGATATTCTGTTAATATAGTTGGTCGTGGAGCGGACATTTTCCGCCAATGCTGATGAAAACTCTCTGGAGGATCAAGATAGATGACACAGAAGAAAAACACGAGCCGCGAGACGCGCCGGGAAAAGAGCGATCGCAACATGAACCGCGCGGTGATCCTGCTGACGGCGGGACTCGTTGCGGAGTGGTATTTGCTGATGGTCGACCGCTATTATGCGCGCGGCACGATCTCCCAGGTGGTTCACTGGTATGATTTCCTCGGCGTGCTGCGCTATGTGGCGCTGGCGGCCCTGCTGGCAGGCATCGTGCTGATGACAATGCGTGCGCAAAAGCTCTGGGTTCGGAAGACCGGCGGCGTGCTGACCAGCTGCGGCGCGTTCTTCGCGTTCACATCCATTGCCCTGCGGCACTACTATCCCGTCAGCACTACGGTGCTCTGCGTGATGGTGCCGGTGGTGCTGCTGCTGGGGATCATTTACCTGTTCTATCAGGCTGAGTTCTCCGTGCAGGCGACGGAGCTTGCCATGGCGCTGGGCGCGGTGATCCTGCTGGGCCGTTCTGGATCGGCAACGGTTAAGGTCTGCGCGGCGCTCGCGATCTGCGGCATCACGGCGCTGCTCATCTGCACGCTGATGATTCGGAAGAATGGCGGAACGGTCAGGCTGGGCGGTGAAACGATTCCGCTCTTTGGCCCCAAGACGGACTATCGCCTGACGCTGGGCGTTCCGGCGCTGTGCCTCGCGGCGGTGGCCGCGGCGTTTGCGACGCCGACGGCGGCGTTCTACGCGACCTGGGTGCTGGCGATCGTCGCCTTTGTGCTGGCGGTCTACTATACGATCAAATTGATGTAATCCCTGCTTTTTGTGTTTTTCAAAGGGACGGCGCTGCATGCGCCGTCCCTTTTTTGCATGAAAAAGTTTTTGGCAAGTTGACGATTTTTTGGAAATTACCCGCAGACGATTGATTTTCTCCGCGCCTTTCGCTAAAATATCGTACATGAGGCACATACCCCAAATATTATTTAGGAGGAATGAGTATGAAGAACAGAAGAGTGCTCTCGCTGATCCTGGCGTTGGTCATGGTATTCAGCCTGAGCATCAGCGCCTCGGCCGCCGTGACGGTCGAATGGAGCAAAGAACGCTATGAAGAGGCTGCAACAAAGATCGACAAGGTTCCCGCGGATCTGAGCGGCAAGACTGTGATCCTGCATACCAACGACGTGCATGGTGCGGTCGCGCAGTACGCCAAGCTCGCTGCGCTGAAGGCTGATTTTGAGGCCGCGGGCGCGACGGTTATGCTGGTCGACGCGGGCGACTACAGCTCCGGTGACCCCAACGTGTCCTTTTCTCAGGGCAAGAGCGCCATTGAGCTGATGAACGCTGTCGGTTACGACTACGCTACCCTCGGCAACCATGAGTTCGACTATGGCTGGGCGACCCTCGATGCCAACCTCAAGAACGCCAAGTTCACCGTGCTCTCCGACGTTCAGTATCAGGGCAAGGACGCTTTTGCGGTCGGCGAGGTGAAGGATCTTGCCGCTGCCGGCCTGAAGCTCGGCTTCTTCGGCCTGACGACCCCGGAAACCGCCACCAAGGCGCACCCGGGCAAGACCGCGGGTGTGGCCTGGCCGGAAAAGGCTGACATGATGAAGGCTGCCCAGACCGCCGTGGACAAGCTCAAGGCGGACGGCGCGGATCTCGTGATCGGCATTGTCCACCTCGGCATTGAGGAAGAGAACGTCCCCAACAGCTCCCGCGACCTGTACAAGGAAGTCACCGGCATTGATTTCATCATTGACGGTCACTCCCACTGCGTGATGACCTCCGGCGAGGACAAGGAGCCCATCCAGTCCACCGGCACGAAGCTCGTCAACGTCGGCGTTATCGTCATCGACAACGCCACGAAGAAGATCGAGAGCAACTGCCTGTTTGATCTCGCAAATTACACCAAGGAAGTTGAGTCCGTCAAGACGATCTCCGACCGTGTGATCAAGGAAGTCGACGATGAATTCGGCGCAGTGTTTGCCGTGACCGCCGTTGATCTGGACGGCGCAAACAAGATCGCGCGTTACCACGAGACCAACCTCGGCGACCTGATCGCTGACGCACTGCTTTGGTTCGTCAAGGACGGCGGCATGGATGCCATCACCGTTCCTGCCAACCGTGTCATTGCCCTCACCAACGGCGGCGGCATTCGCGAAGACATCAAGACCGGCGACGTGACCAAGAAGGCCGTCAATACCGTTCTGCCCTTCGGCAACACCGTCAAGGTCGTTTATGTGACCGGCGCGGAGCTGCTGGAAGCGCTGGAGGCCTCCACCCGCTCCTTCCCCATGGGCGGCTTCCCGCAGGTTGCCGGCATCAAGTTCACCATCGACGATACCAAGGCCTACAACGAGGGCGCGCAGTATCCCGGCTCCACCTATTATGCCCCCAAGACCATTGAGCGCGTGACCATTGACAACATCAATGGCAGAGATTTTGATCCGAAGGCGACCTACGCCGTGATCACCAACGACTTCCTGGCGGACGGCGGCGACACCTATTACGCGTTTGCGGCGGCCAGCGCCAAGTTCGACACCAGCATCCCGATGGATGAGGTCGTCATGGAGTACATCAAGACCGAGCTCAAGGGCACCATCACTGCCGAGAAGTATGGCAAGCCGCAGGGTCGCATCACCATCAAGGAAGATCCCATCAAGGCCTACTCCGACGTTGAGGTGACCGCTTGGTATGCTCCCGCGCTGCGTTATGTGGTTGAGGCCGGCTCCATGACCGGCACCGCTGCGGACAAGTTCGCGCCGAAGGCGACGATCACCCGCGCTGAGGTTATGAAGCTCATCGCGAACATGGCCGGTGCGGATACCAAGCCTGCCGCGGGCGAGCAGTGGTATGAGAAGGCTGTTGCCTGGGCCGTGGAGAACAAGATCTCCGACGGCAAGGACGCCACCGCCGTCAGCACCCGCGAGGACTTCGCCACGATGCTCTACAACTATATGAAGATGCAGGGCAAGGGCTTCACCGGCAACTGGATGTTCCTTCTTGACAATCCCGATGCCGCTGACATCAGCGAAGAGGCGGATGAGGCGATGCACTGGATGGTCATGAACAAGATCATCAAGGGCGTGGACAGTGCCGGTACGCTGGCTCCGAAGGCCTCCGCGACCCGCGCGGAAATGGCTCAGATTCTTCTGAACATGTCCACTGTCAAGTAAAAACCCAACCAAAAAAGAAGGCTTCCGAAAGGAAGCCTTCTTTTTTGCTGTATTCAGATTTCTCTGCGCCCTTCCAGCGCCCGCATCAATGTGGCGTCGTCGGCAAATTCCAGATGCCCGCCCACCGGGATGCCATAGGCGAGGCGGGTGATCTTCACCTCAAAGGGCCGCAGCAGCCGTGCGAGGTACATCGCCGTGGCCTCACCCTCGGTGTCGGGGTTCATCGCCATGATGACCTCGCTGACGCCACCCTTGGCGACCCGCTCCAGCAGCGGCTTGATCTCCAGATCGTCGGGACCCACGTGATTCATCGGAGAGATGACGCCGTGGAGCACATGATAGCGGCCGGAGAACTCCCGCGCCCGCTCGATGGCGACCACGTCCCGCGGGTCGGCGACCACGCAGATGACCGATTCCTCACGCTTGGGGGACGAGCAGATGGGACACAGCCCGCCGTCGGTCAGGTTACGGCAGACGGGGCAGAACGTGACGGTCTTCTTCGCTGTCACAATGGCATCGGCAAACTGCTGCGCCTCGTCCTGACTCAGGCTCAGCACATGAAACGCGAGGCGCTGGGCGCTCTTGCTGCCGACGCCCGGCAGCCGCGCAAACTGTTCGACCAGCGCCTCCAGCGCCGCGGGAAAGTATTCCATAGGGGCTTATCCTCTCAATTCCTGAATCCGCGCGGGGATGTCCTCCGCACCGTAGACCGCGCTGCCGGCAACCAGCACATTCGCGCCGGCGTTTACGCACTCGTCCCGTGTCTTGATCGCCACGCCGCCGTCGACCTCCAGCTCGCAGGCGAGACCGCGCTCGTCGATCCACCGGCGAATCTGCGCGACCTTCGGCATCATGTCCGCCATGAAGGACTGTCCGCCGAAGCCCGGCTCGACCGTCATCACCAAGACGATGTCACAGTCGTCGAGAAACGGCAGTACCGCCTCCGCGGGGGTTTTGGGCTTGACAACGACGCCCGCCTTTTTGCCCTTGGCATGGATCTTAGCAAGCGCTTCGCAGGTATGCTCCTCGGTGTCGGCTTCCACATGGCAGGTCACGATGTCCGCGCCCGCGTCGCAGAACTGCTCCACATAGCGCACGGGACGGTCGATCATCAGATGCACGTCCAGCGGCAGGGAAGTGGTGGGGCGCAGTGCCTTGACGACGGGGATGCCGATGGTGATGTTGGGTACAAACAGGCCGTCCATCACGTCGACGTGAACGTAATCGGCGGTGGCGATCTTCTGGATATCGCGCTCGAGGTTCGCGAAGTCGGCGGAGAGAATGGAGGGAGCGATTTTGATCATGGTACGATGCCTCCCGGCTCATATTTTTATGTATTGTAACAGAGGATTGCCGCAAAAGCAAGGGCGCGTCATTCTGCCTGTGCGGTCGGCTGTGGGTTTGGCAAACATATTGCAACAAAACCGTCCCGGCACTTATGCGTCGGGACGGTTTTGTTCGGAACAGATCGAATGCCATTGACAGTCTCGGCAGATCTCGTCGAGCCTGCCGGGCGCAAGGATGCGCTCGTGCGTTCGCGCGGTCAGCTCCGACCAATGCAGCGCCGCGCCATCGGCCAGTGCTAACAGCCGCAGCACCGCCGCGTCGTAGCGCGCGACCTTGTCCGCGCTGTCACAGATGCCGCTGCGGTTGTGCGGACAGCTGCCGCAGAGCGGATCGGGCACGCTGCGCAGCGTCAGGAGAGGGTCCGACGTGCGCAGCGTGCCGATGAACGCGCTCATGTTTTCGGCAAAGCCCTCCGAATACCCCTTGCCGTGGAAAAATCCGATGCACAGGGCATGGTGGGGGCGCAGCTCACAGCCTGACATGCTTTTTGAGCACCGCGGCGAGGCCCCACGCCAGGGCCAGCTTCACGAGATCGGGAATGACGAAGGGCAGCACGCACCAGCCGAGCGCGGTGGCAAGCCCGACGGCGCCTGCCTGACGGGCGTAGACCACCATGAACCACGCGGTTCCGAAGGCGTAGCAGACGACCAGCCCCAGCACCAGCGCCGCGATCGTCCACACGCTCTTGCTGCCGATCACGCGCTCCAGCGCCCAGTAGAGCGCCGCAGTGAACAGAAAGCCGATGATGTAGCCGCCGGTCGTGCCGAACAGCACGCCGACGCCGCCCATGAACTGAGCGAACACCGGAAGGCCCACCGCACCGAGCAGCACATAGGTCAGCACCGTGAAAAAGCCGCGCCTCCCGCCGAGGAGCAGCAGCACAAGAAACACCGCGAAGGTTTGCAGCGTGAACGGCGCGAGCGGCGCGGGCGCGGGGATAGAGATCCACGAGCAGACCGCCATCAGCGCGGCGCACACGGCGATGTAAACCAGCTCCGCGGTGGAAAAATGCTTCTTGGAGATCACAGCTTCGGACATGGATATTGCCTCCTGAGGTCGCTTTGCTGTTCCTTTTTATACGCCCTTTTGAACGGATTGTCAACCACAAAATGTAAAATGGTTTACTAGTAAACCCCCTTGTGAAAAATTGTTGTTGCGCCGAAGCAACAATCGCTTGCCAAAACCGGGGGGCGCATGGTATACTGCGGTCACAAGCGCAGTCTTGAAAATTTTACAAGGAGGATACAACAATGAAGAAATGGGTATGTTCCGTTTGCGGCTACGTGTTTGAGGGCGAGAATCCCCCCGAGGCGTGCCCCATCTGCAAGGCTCCGGCCAGCAAGTTTAGCGAAAAGAAAGAGGGCGAGGCGCTCGCCGCCGTGCATGAGTTCGGCGTCTATGCCAAGACCGTCAAGAATAACCCCGACATCGACGACGAGACCAAGAAGTACATCTTTGAGCAGCTCAAGAGCAACTTCGCCGGCGAGTGCAGCGAGGTCGGCATGTACCTCTGCATGGCGCGCGTCGCGCACCGCGAGGGCTATCCCGAGATCGGCCTGTACTGGGAGAAAGCCGCGTGGGAAGAGGCCGAGCACGCCGCGAAGTTCGCGGAGCTGCTGGGCAGCGAGCTGGAGGTCAACATGACTGACAGCACCAAGAAGAATCTCGCCTGGCGCGTGGACTGCGAGTACGGCGCCGTAAAGGGTAAGTTCGACCTCGCCGCCTGCGCGAAGAAGAACAACCTCGACGCCATCCACGACACCGTCCACGAGATGGCGCGCGACGAGGCCCGTCACGGCAAGGCGTTGGAAGGTATGCTCAAGCGCTACTTTTAATCATTTATTATAATTAGGAGGACACACGCATGAAATACGTATGCCCCTGCGGCTATGAGTACGACCCCGCCGTCGGCGATCCCGACAGCGGCATCGCTCCCGGCACGCCGTTCGAGGCCATCCCCGAGGATTGGGTCTGCCCGGTCTGCGGCCTGAGCAAGAGCGACTTCGTCCCCGCGTAACAAAACAAGAGAAAGCAGCAGGGTGACAGCCCTGCCGCTTTTGCTTTTTGTGCAAATTGCTTAGAAATAATGTAGACAAACCGAAAACCTTGTGCTATACTTACCATAATATTGTCACAATAAGGAGGAGATTCCCATGGATGTCAAAGAGATCCTGCGCCACGTTGACCATACGCTGCTCGCTCAGGGGGCGACCTGGGACGAGATCCGTCAGATCTGCGACGACGGCATGAAATATGGCTGCGCGTCAGTGTGCATCCCGCAGAGCTACGTCAACCGTGCCGCGCGTTATATCGCCGCCAACTGGCGCGAAAAGGGCAGCTGGCTGCCGGTGTGCACCGTCATCGGCTTCCCCAACGGCTACAGCCCCACCACCATCAAATGCCTCGAGGCGGGCAACTCTGTCGCCGACGGCGCGGGCGAGGTGGACATGGTCATCAACATCGGCTGGGTCAAGGACGGCCTGTACGACCTCGTGGAGAAAGAGATCAACGAGATCAAGACCGCCTGCCGCGGCCGCGTGCTGAAGGTCATCATCGAGACGTGCCTGCTCACCGAGGAAGAGAAGATCAAGGTCTGCGAGGTCGTGTCCCGCTCCAACGCGGACTATATCAAGACCTCCACCGGCTTCGCCGGCGGCGGCGCGACCCGCGAGGATGTGGCGCTGATGGTCAAGCACTGCAAGGGCAAACTGGTCAAGGCATCCGGCGGCATCGCCGATCTCAAGGACGCGGAGGATTTCCTCGCGCTGGGCGCGGATCGCCTCGGCACGTCGCGTATCGTCAAAGCCGTCAAGGCGATGGAATAACGAAGAAAAGGAGAATGATAACTATGGCTACTCCCCATAATAGCGCGGAGCTTGGCGCGTTCGCGAAAACCGTATTGATGCCCGGTGATCCGCTGCGGGCAAAGTTCATTGCCGAGACGTTCCTTGAGGACGCGAAGCTCGTGAACAACGTGCGCGGCATCCACGGCTACACCGGTACCTATAAGGGCACGCCCGTGAGCGTGATGGCGTCCGGTATGGGCTGCCCGTCCATCGGTATCTACTCTTATGAGCTGTTCACGATGTACGGCGTGGATAATATCATCCGCATCGGCTCCGCCGGCGCGATTTCTCCCGACCTCAAGCTTCGCGACGTGGTGGCGGGCATGGGCGCCTGCACCAATTCGTCCTTTGCCCAGCAGTACCGTCTGCCCGGCACGTTTGCGCCGATCTGCAGCTATGATCTGCTTGCCTTCGCGACCGAGGCGGCGAAGGAACTGGGCGTGCGTATGCCCGTGGGCAACCTGTTCTCCTCCGACACGTTCTATGATGCGTCCGCATCCTCGATGGAGTGGGCGAAGATGGGCTGCATGGCGGTGGAGATGGAGGCAGCTGCGCTCTATTGCAACGCGGCGTATACCCACAAGCGCGCGCTGGCGATCTGCTCCATTTCGGACAGCCTTGTCACCGGCGAGGAGCTGGACGCCGACGAGCGCCAGAACAGCTTTACCAATATGATGAAGATCGCGCTGGAGATCGCCGTCAAGGCGACCAAGCTGCCTGACCTCGCGGGCTCGGGCAACAGCGCAAGCAAGTAAAACAGAACACCGCAAAACCGGATCGGAACAGAAAGGAGAAGTACCATGCGTGTGATCGACATTGAAGACATCACCGAGGCGATGGAGGATCAAACGGCGTTTGTGCTGCGCTGCGAGGAAGAGTATCGCGACAAGATCAGCGCGGCCGCGGCGAAGATTCTGCGCAATCGTGAAAGCAAGCCCATTGTCTGCCTGACCGGCCCCTCCGGCTCCGGCAAGACAACCTCAGCCATGCGGCTGAAAATGTATATCGAAAACCTCGGTGTGCCCGTCGGGCTTGTGAGCATGGATAACTTCTTCCTGCCGCTGGATAAGCGCCCGCCCGAGGCGAGCGACTGGGAGTCGCCTTACTGCGTGGATCGTCAGGGCCTGGCGGACTGCATCCTGCGCCTTGCCAATGGCGAGGACGTGGAAGCTCCGTGGTACAACTTCAAGACCGGCGACATCGGCGGCTACCGCACGCTGCACGGCAACAAGGACGGCATCATCATCGCCGAGGGCATCCACATGCTCAACCCGCTGATCCTCGACCTTTTGAAGGGCGAGTACACGGGTGTCTATGTTGCGCCGCGCACGCGCATCATCACCAACGACGACCGCATCGTTGATCCCGAAAAGCTGCGCGTCGCCCGCCGCATGATCCGCGACCTCATCGGGCGCGGGCACAGCCTGCGCAGCACCATCGAGCGCGCACAGAGCGTGGATCGGGGCGAGCTGAATTACATCCAGCCCAACAAGAGCAACGCCACCATCCACATCAACACCTTCCATGAGTATGAGCCCTGCATCCTCTCGAAGTACCTGCACGATATTCCAGAGTTCCGTGAGCAGCTGGACGACGCGTTCATTGAGCAGCACGGTCTGACCGATCTGATGAAGGTCATCAAGTCCGTCCCGCCGCTGACCACGCCCTATGTGCCGAAGAACTCGCTTGTGCGTGAGTTTATCGGCGGCAGCATCTTCGAGTACTGATTGCGGCTTGACAAAAAAGGAACAGGCAAGTATATTGTGGTTCGCGGACGAAACCGTCCGCGAACCACTTCTTTGTTATCATGATCGAAAGAAAAGCAGGTGTTCTCATGACTGATGTGAAAGCCTTCCTTAAGCGCAAAAACATTGAGTTTTCCGCCAAGCGCTACGGCATCGACGCCCTCGGCGCGATGGCGCAGGGCTTGTTTTGCTCGCTGCTCATCGGCACCATCATCCGCACGCTGGGCGTTCAGCTGCACGCGCCGTTCCTCACCGACATCGGCACGTACGCAATGGCGGTCTCGGGGCCGGCGATGGCGGTCGCCATCGGCTACGCGCTGCAAGCGCCGCCGATGGTGCTGTTTTCGCTGGCTGCGGTGGGCTGGGCGGCGAACGCCGAGGGCGGCGCCGGCGGCCCGTTGGCGGTGCTCATCATCGCGATCGTCGCCGCCGAGTTCGGCAAGGCGGTGAGCAAGGAGACCAAGGTCGATATCCTCGTGACCCCCGCGGTGACGATCCTCGTGGGCGTTGCGCTGGCGAAGTGGATCGCGCCGCCCATCGGCGCGGCGGCAGGGGAGTTCGGCGTGCTGATCGACTCCGCCACGAAGCTCCAGCCCTTCTGGATGGGCATTGCGGTGTCGGTGCTCGTCGGCATCGCGCTGACGCTGCCGATCTCGTCCGCGGCGATCTGCTCCGTGCTGCAAATGACGGGACTTGCCGGCGGCGCGGCCGTGGCGGGCTGCTGTGCGCAGATGGTGGGCTTCGCGGTCATGAGCTTCCGCGAGAACAAGTGGGGCGGGCTGGTGTCACAGGGCCTCGGCACGTCGATGCTCCAGATGCCGAACATCGTCCGCAACCCCCGTGTCTGGATCGCGCCGATCGTCACCAGCGCCATTACCGGCCCTGTCGCCACCTGTGTATTTGGTCTTGAGATGAACGGTGCGCCCATCAACTCCGGCATGGGCACTTGCGGACTCTGCGGCCCGATCGGCGTGTGGACGGGCTGGCTCGCGCCGAGCGAAGAGGCGCTTGCCAAGGGCGCGGCAGCGATTGCGCCCTCGGGCTTTGACTGGCTGGGCTTGCTGCTTGTCAGCGTTGTGCTGCCCGCGGTGCTCTGTCCGCTTGTCAACGCGCTGTGCCGCAAATTGGGATGGGTGAAGGACGGAGACCTGACGCTTTCCTGACTAAAATTTGTTAAAATTGCATAATTTGTGCAAAAACGGATATCACGCTTGAAACTACAGACACAATCTGATATACTTCGATATGGACTATTGTCCAAAATAAACTGTAAGGAAGGTAATTGACATGAAGAAGTTTCTTGCGGTCATCCTCGCGATGACCATGGTCATGGCCCTCGTCGCCTGCGGCGGTAACAGCAGCAGCGACAACGGCGGCTCCACCGCTGCTCCGGCCGAGACCACCACCCAGCCGGCCGATTCCGGCAGCACCGACGCCGCTCCCGCCGCTGAGGGCATCCGTGTCGCGATGGTCACCGACTATGGCGACATCACCGACCAGTCCTTCAACCAGACCACCTATGAGGCGTGCAAGGCTTGGTCCGAGGCCAACGGCGCGGACTTCACCTACTTCAAGCCCGCTTCCGACTCTGACGACGACCGTGTCGCCATGATCGAGAAGGCCATCGACGAGGGTTACGGCGTCATCGTGATGCCCGGCTACGCGTTCGCGCCGGCCATCGCTGCCACCGCTCCCGAGTACAGCGACGTCATCTTCATCGGCCTCGACGTCTCCGAGTACGACCTCACCTCCGCCGGCTTGACCGAGCTGCCCGAGAACCTCTACTGCGCGGTTTATCAGGAAGAGCTCTGCGGCTACATGGCGGGCTACGCTGCTGTGAAGATGGGCTACAGCAAGCTCGGCTTCCTCGGCGGCATGGCGGTTCCCGCTGTCGTCCGTTACGGCTACGGCTTCGTGCAGGGCGCTGACGCCGCTGCGGCTGCCGACGGCAAGACCGACGTTACCCTGAAGTATGCCTACGGCAACCAGTTCTACGGCGACGGCGACATCACCGCCGCGATGGACACCTGGTATGCGGACGGCACCGAGGTCGTGTTCGCCTGCGGCGGCGGTATCTTCACCTCCGCGGCTGAGGCGGCTGCCAAGGTGGGCGGCAAGGTCATCGGCGTTGACGTCGACCAGGCCGGTATCATCGACGGCGCTTACGGCGCGGGCATGACGGTCACCTCCGCCATGAAGGGCCTCGCCGCCACCGTCAACAGCCTGCTGACCGCTGTCAACAACGACAGCTTCGCCGGCGGCATCGTGGACAACCTCGGTCTCGTCTCCGCCAACCCGGAGGAGAACTACGTCCAGCTCCCGATGGGCAGCACCCAGTGGAGCGACAGCTTCTCCCAGGCTGACTACACCGCCCTCGTCGGCGATATGTTCAGCGGCAAGATCACTGTTTCCAACGACATCACCAAGACCGCTGCCGACATGGCGACCACCATTGCTGTGTCCGACCTCGGCAACCTCAAGTAAATCTCTTGCAAACGCGAAAGACGCGGCTTTCGGGCCGCGTCTTTTTGTGCTTTTGTATATTTCAACAAAAAGTGAGGGCGGCTCACAAGTTTTCTTTGCATTGTTGGTCAAAGCGTTATATAATAAAACACAGCAATCGTATCCTTTGGACACCGGCGGAACGCCGTAAACAGAAAAGGAGGGGGTCAACTTGGAAACGCCGTACGCGATTGAGATGCTGAACATCACCAAACGGTTCCCCGGCATCATCGCCAACGACAACATCACGCTTCAACTCAAGCGCGGTGAGATCCACGCGCTGCTCGGCGAGAACGGCGCAGGAAAGTCCACGCTGATGAGCGTGCTGTTCGGCCTGTATCAGGCGGAAGAGGGCGTCATCAAGAAGGATGGTAAGGAAGTTCATATCAAGGACCCGAACGACGCCAACGCGCTGGGCATCGGCATGGTGCACCAACACTTCAAGCTGGTGGAGTGCTTCAGCGTCCTCGACAACATCATCCTCGGCGTGGAGCCCACGAACAAGATGGGCTTTTTGCAGAAGGAAGAGGCGCGCAAGAAGGTCGTTGCCCTGTCCGACAAGTACGGCCTGCAGGTCGACCCGGACGCGCTGATCGAGGACATCACCGTCGGTATGCAGCAGCGTACCGAGATCCTCAAGATGCTCTACCGTGACAATGAAATCCTGATTTTCGACGAGCCGACCGCAGTGCTGACGCCGCAGGAGATCAGCGAGCTGATGAAGATCATGAAGAACCTCGCCGCCGAGGGCAAGAGCATCCTCTTCATCTCCCATAAGCTGGCGGAGATCATGGAGGTGGCCGACCGCTGCTCCGTGCTGCGCAAGGGCAAGTACATCGGCACCGTCGAGACGAAGAATTCCTCGCCGGAGGAGCTTTCCGCCATGATGGTCGGCCGCAACGTCAACTTCCATGTGGACAAGAAGCCTGCGCAGATCGGCGACGTGGTGCTGAACATCGAGCATATGTCCGTCGCCTCCAAGACGCATAAGAAGGACGCCGTCCACGATGTTTCCCTCAAGGTGCGCCGCGGCGAGATCGTCTGCATCGCGGGCATCGACGGCAACGGTCAGAGCGAGTTTGTCTATGGCCTCACGGGCCTTGAGCCGCTGCGCGAGGGTAAGATCGAGCTGGCGGGGCGCGACATTACCAACGCCTCGATCCGCGACCGCAGCACCCACGGCATGAGCCACATCCCGGAGGATCGTCACAAGCACGGTCTGGTGCTGGACTATACGCTGGAGGACAACTTTGTTTTGCAGCGCTACTTTGAGCCGGAATTTACCAACGGCGCGGGCTTCCTCCGCCGCGATAACATCCGCAAGTACGCCGAGCGGCTGATCAACGACTACGACGTGCGCTCCGGTCAGGGGCCCATCACCCGCGCCCGCGCGATGTCCGGCGGCAACCAGCAGAAGGCGATCATCGCCCGCGAGATCGACAAGGACCCCGATTTGCTGGTGGCGGTGCAGCCGACGCGCGGCCTCGACGTCGGCGCGATCGAGTTTGTTCATAAAAAGCTGGTGGAGCAGCGCGACGCCGGCAAGGCGGTGCTGCTGATCTCCCTGGAGTTGGACGAGGTCATGGACGTGCCCGACCGTATCCTCGTGATGTACGAGGGCGAGATCGTCGGCGAGCTTGACCCGAAGACGACTACGCAGGAAGAGCTCGGCCTTTACATGGCGGGCGCGAAGAGAGACGAGGTGAAGGCATGAAGAACATTCTCAAAAGCAACGCCGTCCAGTCGCTGATCGCGTCGCTGCTGTGTATCGTGCTCGGCTTGCTGCTCGGCTATATCGTGCTTCTGTTCATCAATCCCTCCGGTGCGTGGGAGGCGATCATGGCGGTCGTCAAGAACTTCTGGAACTATTCCCGCGCCAACTTGCAGGCGAAAAACTTCGGCAATACGCTGGTCAAAACCGCGCCGCTGCTGATGTGCGCGCTGAGCGTGCTGTTCGCCTACAAGGTGGGTCTGTTCAACATCGGCGCCGCCGGTCAGTACGTCGTCGGTTCCTGCGCCTGCCTGTACGCGGCGCTCGCGTGGCACTGGGGCTGGCTGGGCTGCCTGCTCTTCGCGCTGGTGCTCGGCGGACTGTACGGCGCGTTGGTGGGCCTGCTCAAGGCATACTGCAATGTCAATGAGGTTATCTCTGGCATCATGCTCAACTGGATTGGCCTCTATACGACAAACATGCTGCTCTCGCGCGTGAAGGAGTCCACGAGCCCCTACACGCTCCACCTCAAGTCCGACGCCCCGCAGGCGATGCTGCCGACCGCGGGCCTCGGCGCGATGTTCAACAACAACTCCAACGTGACCATCGCGATTCCGCTGTCCATCCTTATCGCGATCGCCATCATGGTCATTCTCGATAAGACCAAGCTGGGCTATGAGCTGCGGGCGACGGGCAACAACAAGAACGCGGCAAAGTACGCCGGCATGGCGGAGAAGCGTAACATCATCCTCACGCTGGTGATCTCCGGTGCGCTGGCGGCGCTGGGCGGCGCGTTCCTGTACCTCACCGACTTTGAGCAGTGGTCAGTGACCCAGTCCTCTGTGCCGGGCATGGGCTTCAACGGCATCGCCGCGGCGTTCCTCGGCGGTCTGAACCCCATTGGCACCATTTTCGCTTCCTACTTCATTCAGCACATCACCGTCGGCGGCGCGTATGTGGACAAGACCATGTACTCGTCTCAGATCTCCGACCTGATCTCGTCCCTCATCATCTATCTGTGCGGCTTCGTGCTCTTCATCAAGTACGCCATCAACATGGGCATCGCCAGGCATGAGGAAAAGCAGATCATGAAAGAGAAAGGGGGCGCGAAGTAATGCTGCTTCTGATCCAATACACCCTGATTTTTGCTTCCGTGCTGGTGTTGGTCGCGCTGGGCGGCTGCTTCTCCGAGCACTCCGGCGTCATCAACCTCGGCCTTGAGGGCATCATGGTCATCGGCGCCCTCGGCGGCGCGCTGATGATGCGCTATATGCCCGGTTCCCTGGCGGCGTTTCCGCTGATCCTCTGTGTGCTGCTGGGCGCAATCGCCTTCGGCGTGGCGTACTCCGCGCTCCTCGGCGTGGCGTGCATCAACTTCAAGGCGGACCAGACCATCGTCGGCACCGCGCTGAACATGCTCGGCGTCGCGGCGGCGACGGTGTTCGTCAAGGCGATCAACACCAAGGCGAACCCGGACGACGTGTCCTCTACCATCCAGTATGTCGACGCGAAGAAGAAGTTTCTCGTGAACATCGGCTCCTTTGAGTTCAACTGGTTCATGGTCATCGCGGTCATCATGCTGGTCATCGCCTATGTGGTGCTGTACAAGACCAAGTTCGGCCTGCGCCTCATGGCGTGCGGCGAGCATCCGCAGGCGGCGGACAGCGTTGGCATCAACGTGCTGAAGATGCGCTGGGCTGGCGTGCTGATCTCCGGCGTCTATGGCGGTCTCGGCGGTATTTGCTACATTCTTGCGGGCGTTTCCGAGTGGAAGTTTGAAAACGGCGTCGCCGGCTTCGGCTTCCTCGCCCTGGCGGTCATGATCTTCGGCCAGTGGCGTCCGACGCGCATTGCGCTTGCCGCGCTGCTCTTTGGCGCGTTCCGCGCACTCTCGAACGTGTACTTCGGCTTCCCGGCGCTCATGGCGCTGAACATCCCCGGCTCGGTGTACAACATGCTGCCGTACATCATCTCCCTGATCGTGCTGGCGTTCACGTCCAAGAGCTCCCGCGCGCCGAAGGCGGAGGGCATCCCCTACGATAAGGGACAAAGATAATCAAAATAAGATATTTGCTATCAGCATTGCAAGCGGCGCGGACAGCGCCGCTTGCGTTGCTTTTCCGAGGAAATACAGCCGCGCCGACAGACCGCTGTCTTCGAGCACGGACAGCGTCTGGGCATGAACGCTCATCCCACCCCAGGCGAGAAACACCGCACACAGTACAAAGCCGCGGCGACCGGCGGAGAGTGACAGCGCGCCGTTGGTCAGTTCGATGAATCCGATCAGCAGCGGGCTCGGCGGCAGGAGCAGCGTCACATAGCGCAGCACCACTGCAAAGATCACCACAAAGCCGCACACGCTCCACACCGCGGCGAAGGAATCCCGCACCGCGGACGGGAACACCGTGGCAAGGCTTTGCGCCTGACCCCGGCGCGGTGGGCGCGCGGGCGAATGTTCCGCGGGTGACAGGCGGCAAAGCATGACGCCGGTCAGCACCGCGGCGGCGACGTGGACGAGGTAGAGATACAGCCCGGCCCGGGTGCTGCGCAGCACCGCCGTGCCGCAGACGCCGAGAATAAAGCCGGGACCGGCGTTATTGCAGAACGAAAGCAGCCGCTCTGCCTCGGATCTGGAGAGAGCGCCGCCGCGATACAGCTCCGCCGTTGTTCGTGCGCCCACGGGATATCCGCCCACCAGCCCCAGCGCCAGCGCGACGGCTCCCGCGCCGCTGAGGCGGAACAGCGGGCGCATGACCGGGGCAAGCGTTCGCCCGAACCCCTCGGCGGCGCCGGAGGCAACGACGAGGGAGGAGAGTACGAAGAACGGAAACAGCGATGGCAGCACCGTTTGCAAGCACAGCGACAGTCCCTGCCGCGCGGCGTCCGACGCCTCGGCGGGCGCGGCGATCAGCGCTGCGGCAAAGCCGGCAAGCAGCACCGTGAGCAGGATATTTTTCAGCTTTTCCAAGGAAATCACCTCGCAACAACTTATGCGTTGGAGGGCAAACGTAGGACAGGCAAGATTTGCCTGTCCTTTTCATAGGCTTTTCCGAAAGAGGTGGCTTATGGACAGATATTCGCAGGGGCTTCGCACGCGCATGGCGGAGCTGTTCGACCTGCCCGCTGATCTGGTGGCGGGGCTTGCGCATACGGAGCTGCTGGGCAGCCGCCAGCTTTTTCTGGAGGGGCATGAGGGCATCCTTGCCTACAGCGACACGCAGATCGACATTTCCACCGGCGGGAGCATTGTGCGCGTGCGCGGCAGCGGCCTGGAACTGCGCAGCATGACCGACCGCGAGGTGCGCATCCGCGGGAACATCGACGCTGTAGAATTTGTGAGGTAGGACTCATGTGGAGGGAATTGATCGCACTGCTGCGGGGCAGCGTACGCGTCCGGGTGAGGAGCAAGTTTCCCGAGCGCGTTTTGAACGTCTGCTCCGCGCGGGGGATTTCGCTGCGGGAGCCGCGATTTGTGGGGGAAGAGGAACTGGCGTTTGCGGTGGATCGCCGCGACTGGCGGCGGCTTCGTGCCGCCTGCGCGGATCTGGACGCGGAGGCCCACATCGAGCGTGTGGCGGGCGTGCCCTTCTTCCTCGGACGGCTGCGACGGCGCTATGCGCTGCTCGCGGGGCTGGCGCTGTGCACGCTGCTGTTGGCGCTGAGCTCCTGCTTCATCTGGGATTTGCAAGTGGAAGGCAACGGTGATGTGCCGCGGGAGAAGATCCTGCGCGTGCTAGCAAAAAACGGCGTCAAGCGCGGAACGTTTGCTTACGCCATCCGGCAGCACGACCTGTGCAACCGCGCTTTGCCCGAGCTGCCGGAGCTGGCGTGGCTGACGGTCAACACCCGCGGCTGCCGGGCGACGGTCATTGTCCGGCTTCGTGTGCCGAAGCCGGAGATTGTCAACGAGTCCGCGCCCACCAATGTGATCGCGACGCGGGACGCGCTGGTGACGGAGGTGCGCGCGCTGGACGGTGAGGCGAAGGTGCTGCCCGGCACGATGGTGCGCAGAGGGCAACTGCTCATCAGCGGCGTGGTGGACACCGACGGCGTGGAGCGGCCTGTGGTCGGGACGCGCTATCTGGCGGGAAAGGGCACGGTGGAGGGTCGGACGTGGTATGAGCTTTCAATCAAAATTCCGCTTTTCGTTGAGTCGAAACAGCCTGCGGACGAAGAAAGCCGAAGCTTCTCGGTTTTATGGGGCGAAAAACGGGCAAAATTAAGTATAAAAGGGACTGGTAATCTGTCGACAAAATATGATAAAATAATCAGTCGAAAACAGTGGGCGCTGCCGGGCGGTCTGGTGCTGCCCGTGACCTGGATCACGGAGACGCGCATCCCCTACGAAACCGTGCGGACAGAGCGCAGCCGCGAGAGTGCCCGGGAACTGGGACGCGGGGTGCTGGAAAGCTATCTCGCCGCACAGCTGGGCGAAAACGGTGAGATGGTCTCCGCTCGCGTTGCCGACGCCGTGCAGGGCGAGTGGCTGCTGGTGACCCTCAGCGCCGAGTGCCGTGAGCAGATCGGGAAGGTCGTTCCCATTTACCAAGATTGAATCGAGAAAGGCAACAACCTATGGAACAGCGCATCAGCATCGAGCGCATGGAGCAGGCGGTGAACCTGTTCGGCTCCTTTGACGAAAACATTCATCTCATCGAAAACGAGTTTGGCGTCACCGTCGCCAACCGCGAGGGCGAGCTGCGCGTGAATGGCGAGCCGGAGGACGTGATGGTTGCGTCCAAGGCGCTTACCGCGCTGCTGACCCTCTCCAACCGCGGCGAGACGATCACGGAGCAGAACGTGCGCTACGTGATCAGCCTCGCCCGCGCGGGGCAGGAGGATAAGGTCGACGAGCTGACGCAGGACGTCATCTGCATCAGCGCCAAGGGAAGACCCATCAAGCCGAAGACGATCGGCCAGAAAAAGTATGTGGAGTCGATCTTTGAAAACGCCGTCACCATCGGCGTCGGTCCCGCGGGCACGGGCAAGACCTACCTCGCCGTCGCGGCAGCGGTGGCGGCGTTCCGGGAACGCAAAGTCAACCGCATTATCCTCACCCGCCCCGCAGTGGAGGCGGGCGAGCGGCTGGGCTTTTTGCCCGGCGACTTGCAGAGCAAGGTCGATCCCTACCTTCGCCCGCTCTATGACGCGCTGTTCGATATGCTGGGCGCGGAGACCTACAACAAGTATTTGGAGCGCGGCAACATCGAGGTCGCGCCGCTGGCGTACATGCGCGGGCGCACGCTGGATGACAGCTTTATCATCCTCGACGAGGCGCAGAACACGAGCTGCGAGCAGATGAAGATGTTCCTCACCCGCATGGGCTTTGGCTCAAAAATGGTCATTACCGGCGACGCCACGCAGATCGACCTGCCGGCGGACAAGCTCTCCGGCCTCAAGCAGGCGGTGTGGGTACTCAAGGGCGTCGAGGGCGTCGGCATCTGTGAGCTGAACGATCAGGACGTGGTGCGTCATGTCATGGTGCAGCGCATCATCAAGGCGTATCAGGACTACGAAGAGGCAAAAAGCAAGCATAACGGAACCAAGGGGAGACGGTAACATGAGAACGACACATGATATACCCATTGAAGCGGAGGCGGAGGGCGTCAGCGATCGCGCGAAGGCGCTAATCCGCCGGACCATCCGCGCGGCGCTGGAGGCGGAGGGCGTGACGCTGCCCTGCGAGGTGGACGTGTTCATCACCGACGACAAAGGCATCCGTAAAATCAACAGGGAGCAGCGGGACGTGGACGCGCCGACGGATGTGCTGTCCTTCCCGGCGCTGGAGCTGCGCCCCGGCGAACTGCCGACCGAGGACGACGCCGATCCCGGCACAGGACTTGTGCCGCTGGGGGACATGGCGCTCTCTTACGAGCGCGTGGCGGCGCAGGCGACGGAATACGGTCACTCCCGCAGCCGGGAGCTTGCGTATCTCGTGACGCATTCGGTGCTGCACCTGCTGGGCTACGACCATCTGGACGAAGGCCCGCAAAAGGCGCTTATGCGCGAGCATGAGGAGATCATTATGGAAAGACTGGAACTAACCAGATAACAACGCTCAAGAAAGTTGAGGATCACCTATGAGTATCACAAAAACCGCTATGGTCACGGTCTGCGGTCGCCCGAACGTCGGCAAGTCGACGCTTTTGAACGCGCTCGTCGGCGAGAAGATCGCCATCGTCAGCAACAAGCCGCAGACCACGCGCAACCGCATCTACGGCGTCGTGAACCGCGACGACATCCAGTTCGTGTTTCTGGACACGCCGGGGTTCCACAAGGCGAAGAACCGCCTCGGCGACTATATGGTCAAGGTCACCCGCGAGAGCATCGCGGACGTGGACGCGGTGGTGCTGATCGTGGAGCCGGTGCCCCACGTCGGCATCCCGGAGCAGGAGCTGCTCCGTCAGATCAAGGAATCCGGCCTGCCGGCGGTGCTGTGCATCAACAAGATCGACACCATCGAGAAAAAGGACGATTTGCTTGCGGTCATCGCCGCTTACACCGAGGCGCATGACTTTGACGCGATCATCCCCATCTCGGCGCTCAAGCAGGACGGACTCAAGGAGCTTTTGATCGAGCTTGCGAAATATGCCGAGGAGGGCCCGCAGCTCTTCCCGGACGGCATGGTGACGGATCAACCGGACAGACAGGTTGTCGGCGAGATCGTGCGCGAAAAGATGCTGCGCAATCTCGACAAGGAGATCCCCCACGGCACGGCGGTGGAAATCACCCGTTTCGTGGAGCGTGACGACGAGGTCATCGAGGTTGAGGCGACCATCTACTGCGAGAAAAAGAGCCATAAGGGCATCATCATCGGACATGAAGGCGCCATGCTCAAGAAGATCAGCACCGAGGCGCGACATGACATCGAGAGGTTTATGGGCGCGAAGGTCTATCTCCAGACCTGGGTCAAGGTCAAGGAAAACTGGCGGGACAACATGAATTATATCCGCAGCTTCGGTTATGACGAGTGAACGCGGGGCACGCGCAGAACGAGCTGTCACCGCACTGCTGCTGCCCGCGGTGCTGAGCCTTCTGTGCGCGCTGATCGCGCACGGCAAAGCGACGGGCGTGCTGCCTGACATTGTGCGGTCGCCGGGGAGGTTCTTCGCGGAGTACACGCTGTTTCTTCCCGTGATGCTGGCGCTTTGGATGCTGACAAGCCGGGCGTGGGTTGCCTGGCTGACGGGGCTCGTGCCGGTGCTGCTGACGGTGATCGATTATTTCAGACGCGCCATCAACGGCGAGGCACTGTCCCTCAGCGACTTTGGGTTTGCGCCGCAGTTTGGTGAGATTGTACGCTTTGCGGCTCCGCAGCTGCGCGTGACCGCGGGGATCGCGGCAGCGCTTGCGCTGTATGTGCTGATTCTGACGGCGCTGGTTGTGCGGCGCAAGGCGCTGACGCCGCCGCCGGGACGTGCGAGCGCGGTGACGGCGCTGTGCGCCGCGGCTGCTTTCGCGCTTTTGATGTTTGCCGTGCCGGGAGATCGACTCACGGACAGCGATCCGGCGGAGGAGAGCACAACGCTGCGCCTGCTCCACGCCTATCAGGCACGGTTGGCACCAACGCCGAGGCTAGACTATATTGACTGGGACCTGACCGAGGAGGCTTCTGTGAAAGCGCCGGAGGAGCTGCCGGAGGAAGCGGAGCTGCCCACCGTCATCTTTTTGATGAGCGAGAGCTTTTTTGACTGCACGGAGCTGCCGAACGTCACATTTGAGGAGGACCCGCTGCCCCGATTCCACGCGTTGCGGGAAACCTGCCCCCACGGGAAGTTTCTCTCCAATACCTTTGCCAGCGGCACGGGCTATGTGGAGATGGAGGTGCTGACGGGATTGAGCGGCAGCCTGCTCAGGGACGGCGACAACCTGTGCGGCCTGAGCGACGAGGCATACCGGACGCTGCCCTGCATTGCAGACATTTTTGACGCTTACGGCTATCGCAAGACGTTCATCCATTCCTATACAGACGCGCTCTACAACCGCCGCGCGGTCTACACCGGACTCGGATTTGATGAGCTCTGCTTTGAGGATGATTTTACCGTAGCCCCCGAACGGAAGGGCGGCTATCTTTCGGATATGACGCTCTCCCGTGAGCTGATCGCCCGCTATGAGGCGCAGGAGGGACCGCAGATGTTCTTTGCGATCTCCATGGAAAGCCACCAGCCCTATACGGAAGGGAAGTTTGAAGGCAACGACGTTGCATTCCAAAGTGATCGGCTGGACACAGCGGCAGCGGAGGCGCTGCGCACTTACGTCTATGGCGTGCGGGACGCGGATGCGGCGCTGGGGTACCTGACGGACTACTTTTCCGACGTGAAGGAAAAGGTGATGATCGTCTTCTGGGGTGACCATCTGCCCAATTTGAGCACACCGGATGGCTCGGTTTACGAGGCGCTGGGACGTGTGGAGAATCCCGAATCCGCCAGTTGGATGATGGAAGACCTGATGACAATGATCAGCACAGACTATCTGATCTGGACCAATTACGGCAGCGAGCCGAGCGAGACCCTTGAGGGCAACACGCTCTTTGGACTGCATGTGCTGGAGCGACTGGGATTCCGGCTGAGCGGTTACTACAAGTGGCTTCAGGAGCATGTGGAGCCGTTTTACATGTTAAAGCGTCCGCGGCTGTTCGTGGACGCAGCGGGAAAGCCATGGCCGGAGGTTCCGGCGCAGTACCGCCAGCGCATGATAGAGTGGCGGGACGTGCAGTACGCGCTGGCGTATGCCGGCAACCCGCTGTTTCCGCACGCACACGAATGACAGGACTTTCCAGCCATAACCGATGCGATTTTCGCCCATGCTAAACCGTGAGGTGATGACATGGACGGCTATCTCGGACTGTTTCTGGAAACCGGAAATCCAACCTTTTATATGATGGCAAAACAGGGGGAACCCCATGCCGGAGAAGATCGTAACGAAGGGCCTCGTGCTGCGCGAGACACAGACCAAGGAGGCCGATAAAATTTTAACCGTGCTGACCGCTGAGCACGGCAAGCTCGCGGTTATTGCGCGGGGCGCGCGGCGCAAAAACAGCAAGATCGCCGCGGCCAGCCAGCTGCTGGCGTATGCGGAGCTGGTGCTCTACGAGCAGCGCGGCTGGATGATGCTTGACGAGGCGTCCACGCTCTCGCTGTGGGACAACGTGCGCCTCGATGTGGAGCTGCTGTCGCTCGCGTCCTACTTCGCGGAAATGGCGGAGGCTGTGACCGGCGAGGAGCCGGCGGGGGAGATCCTCGCGCTGCTGCTGAACTCACTCTATGCGCTTGATACGCTGCATAAGCCCCCGGAGCTGGTTAAGGCGGCGTATGAGCTGAAGCTGCTCTCCCTCTCGGGTTACGAACCGTTGACGGCGGAGTGCGCCGTGTGCGGGAGTCCGACGCCGGAGGAGCCGTTGTTCGACGCGGAGCAGGGCGTGGTGCTGTGCCGCAAGTGCGCGGGCATTGCGGCGGGGCAGCTGCTGCCCCTCGACCCGGGCTCGCTGGCGGCGATGCGCCACGTTGTCGGCGCGGAGAGAAAGCGGATGCTGTCGTTTTCGCTGAGGGGCGAAACGATGCGGCGCTTTGCGTGCGCCTGCGAGCGCTTTGCCCGCGTGCAGCTGGACCGGGATTTCCGCACGCTGGACTTCTACAAGCGCCTGCGCCTGCCCTCCGACATTTCCGGGGAAACCGCAAAAAACGACAACAATCAGCAATAATTGACAGAAAGTATACGATTTGTTATGACACATCTTTTTGAAAAATCCATCCGTGTGCTGGAACTGCCCCGCGTGCTGGAGCTGCTGGAGCGCCATGCTGTCAGCGCGGCGGCGAAGGAGCGCGCGCGGACGCTGACGCCCTCGACCGAGCTGGATGAGGTGCGCCGCCTGCTGGACGAGACCGATGCCGCGCGGGGCATGATCGCCCTCAAGGGAAGCCCGTCGTTCGGCGGCGTGAAGCCGGTGTCCGAGGCGCTGGGGCGCGCGCAGCGCGGCGGTATGCTCAACACGCGGGAGCTGCTGGACATTGCGGGGCTGCTCTCCAACGCGCGGCGCGTGCGGGAGTACTTATCCGACGACGCGGAGCCGACGGTGCTGGATAAGCTGTTTTCTTCCCTGCACCCCAATCGCTACTTAGAGGAAAAGATCACCACCGCTATTGTCAGCGAGGACGAGATCGCGGACGCTGCGAGCCCGGAGCTGGCGGATATCCGCCGCCACAAACGGGCGGCGGCGGCCAAGGGCCGGCAGATTTTGCAAAAGATCATCTCCTCGACCAGCTATAAAAACGTCTTGCAGGAGGCGATCATCACCCAGCGCGGCGGACGCTTCGTCGTGCCGGTGAAGTCCGAGTTTCGCGGGCAGCTGCCCGGCCTCGTTCATGACACGTCGTCCAGCGGTGCGACCATTTTCGTTGAGCCGATGGGCGTGGTGCAGGCGAACAATGAGCTCAAGGAGCTGGAGGCGAAAGAGGAGAAGGAGATCGACCGCATTCTCATGGCGCTTTCCGTCGAGGCGGCAAGCTTTGAGGAGGACATCACCTGGGATTACGATATCCTCGTCCACCTCGACTTGATCTTTGCCCGCGGGGAGCTGAGCTATGATATGGATGCCATGCGCCCCGAGGTGCGGGATACCGGCGTCATCTCCCTGCGCCGCGCGCGGCACCCGCTGCTCGAAAAGGGCAGAGCGGTGCCCATCGACATTGAGTTGGGCCGCAGCTTCGATACGCTGGTCATCACCGGTCCCAACACCGGCGGTAAGACGGTGAGCCTTAAAACGCTGGGGCTGCTGTGCCTGATGACGCAATGCGGTCTGCACATCCCCTGCGCCGATCAGAGCGTGGTGAGCGTTTTCTCCGCCGTGCTGGCGGATATTGGCGACGAGCAGAGCATCGAGCAGAGCCTGTCCACCTTTTCGGCGCACATGACCAATATTGTTCAGATTCTGGACGAGGCGGACAGTGGCAGTCTGATCCTCTTTGACGAGCTGGGCGCGGGCACCGACCCTGTCGAGGGCGCGGCGCTTGCCATTGCCATCATCGAGGAGGCGCGCGCGATGGGCGCGAAGGTCGCCGCCACGACCCACTATGCCGAGCTCAAAACCTTCGCCATGACCACCGCGGGGGTGGAGAACGCGAGCTGTGAGTTCAATGTGGAGACGCTTGCGCCGACCTATCGTCTGCTGATCGGAATTCCCGGGAAATCCAACGCCTTTGCCATCTCCCAGCGGCTCGGCCTCAGCGAGCGCGTGATCGAGCAGGCCAGGCAGCAGATGAGCGGCGAGAGCGTCCGCTTTGAGGATGTGCTGACGCAGCTGGAGCAGAAGCGTCAGGCGCTGGAAAAGGAAAAAGAGGAAACCGACCGGCTGCTCCAGCGCCGCGAGGAGGACGCCAGACGTGCGCGGGAGTTCCGCGAGCAGATGGAGCGGGCAAAGGACAACGCACGATCCCGCGGCGAGGCCGAGGCGAAGCGCATCCTTGCCGATGCAAAGTCGGCGGCGGACGCCGCGTTCCGCGAGCTGGACGCGCTCAAAAAGGCGCAGAAGAAGCAGCTGGACGCACAGACGCTCAATGAGCAGCGCGCGAACATCCTGCACCAATTAAACGACGCCCGCGAGGCCGTGGGCGCACGCGATTCGGTGAAGGAGCCGATTCCCAAGCCCAGCCGCCCGATTCGCGCGGGCGATCTGGTGGAGATCCCGGGCACGAACCGTCGGGCAGAGGTGCTGAGCGTCAGCGGCAATACGCTCGAGTGCAAGACCGGGTCGCTGCGCATGAAGGTGAAGGCGGACGAGGTACGGCTCATCGAGGACGACGAGCGCGCCGCCCTGGCTCCCAAGGCTGCGCCCAAGGCAGGGACGCGCGTGCTGCGTACCGCCGCCGCGCCGCGGGAGCTGGATATTCGCGGCATGGAATCGCTGGAGGCGGAGGCCGTCGTGGAGAATTACATCGACTCCGCGGTGATGGCGCACCTGGAAACTGTCACCATCATTCACGGCAAGGGTACCGGCGCGCTGCGCAAGGCGGTTCATGCGCTTTTGAAGCGCAGCAAGAGCGTCAAATCCTTCCGCCTGGGCGCTTTTGGCGAAGGGGAAGCGGGTGTGACCGTGGTGGAGCTCCGTTAAAACTAACAAAAATTCAGGGTTGCTGACATATTTTCTGCGTAGTTGCACAAAAAATGAGGTTTTGCACAAAAAACCGATTAGATTTCCGTGGGAAATATTCAGAAAATGCATTGACGAAGCGGCGCGGCATGGTGTAATATATAGCACACCGAAAATAACAACGTTCAGGAGAGGGGAGCTTATAAATATGTATACGCAAAACGTCATGATCAACAATGAGGTAGGCCTTCACGCGCGCCCCGCTACGTTCTTTATCCAGAAGGCGAACGAGTTCAAGAGCGGCATCTGGGTTGAAAAGGATGAGCGCCGCGTGAACGCGAAGAGCCTGCTTGGCGTTCTGTCGCTGGGTATTGGCAAGGGCACCGAGATCACGCTGCTGGCCGACGGCTCCGATGAAAAGGAAGCCGTGGACGCGCTCTGCGAGCTGGTGTCCGGCAACTTCGGCGAATAAGAGATTGGACGAGAGGAAAGGCGGTTTCGTGGGAAACGAGACCGTCTTTTTTCGTACGCACAGAGAAGAGGTGAGATCTTGACAAAAGCGGAGCTGCGCGCCAAGGCGAATGATCTGCCGCTGGCGCCCGGCGTATATCTGATGATGGACAAGACCGGCAAGGTCATTTATGTCGGCAAGGCGAAGAAGCTCAAGAACCGCGTGAGCCAGTATTTCCAGGAAAATAACGCCTCTCATAATGAAAAGACGCGGCGCATGGTCTCGCAGGTGGATCACTTCGACACCATCTTCGTCTCCAGTGAGTTCGAGGCGTTGATCCTCGAAAACTCGCTCATCAAGCAGCACATGCCGCACTACAATATTCTATTGAAGGACGACAAGGGCTATCCCTTCGTGCGGCTGGGCAAGGAACCCTATGCCCGTTTCTCCATGGCGAACAAGCCTGCGGACGACGGCGCGCAGTACTTCGGACCCTTTGGCGGGCGCAGCGAGACCCGCGCTGCCATTGACGCGATCTGCGCCGCGTTCAAGCTGCCGACGTGTACGCGGAAATTCCCGCGGGACATCGGCAAGGAGCGCCCCTGTCTCAACCACCACATGGGCCGCTGCGACGGCTTTTGCCGCGGCGTACCGGACGAAGCGGAGTACGCGCGGCGTATGGAGCAGGCGACGCAGCTGCTCTCCGGGCACTACAAAACCCTGACCCGCGCCATGCGGGAGGAAATGCAGAAAGAAGCAGAGCAGCTCCACTTTGAGCAGGCGGCGGCGCTGCGCGACCGCATCACTGCGATTGAGTCCCTGGGCAAGCGCCAGAAGGTCATCGCCGGCATCTGCGCCGACACCGACATCTGGGGCGTGTATCGCGGCGCGGCGAAGTGCGGCTGGGCGGTCATCCACGTTGAGGACGGCAGCGTCACCGGCCGCGAGACCGATGTGTTCACCGCGCCCACCGACGAGAGCGAGGCGGACATGCTCGCGGCGTTGCTCAATCAATACTATCTACCCCGCGCTGTATTGCCGCGGGAGATTTTGCTGCCCTGCGAGGTGGAGGACGCGGAGGAATTGGCGCTCGTGCTCACCGAGCGCGCGGGCCGCAAGGTCAACGTCCACGTTCCCCAGCGCGGCGACAAGGCGGAGCTGCTGCGCATGGCGCAGCGCAACGCCCGCGAGGACGTGGAGCGCGTCACGACGCTCCAGGAGCGCGAGAACAAAACGCTTGCGACGCTCCAGCAGATGCTGAACCTGCCGGAGCCGCCGGGCCGCATGGAGAGCTACGATATCTCCAACACCGGCTCGAGCGACATTGTGGCGTCCATGGTGGTCTACGACGGCGCGAAGCCGAAAAAGAGCGCCTACCGGCGCTTCAAGATGAAAACCGTTACCGAACACCCCGACGACTACGCCTCCATGGAGGAGGTGCTGACGCGAAGGCTGCGGCGGTACCTGGACGGTGACGAGAAGTTCGCCCCGCTGCCCGACGTCATGCTCATCGACGGCGGCGCGACCCACGCGGCGGTGGCGGAGAAGGTCTGCGCGGCGCTGAACGTGCCGCTGCCGATCTTCGGCATGGTCAAGGATGACCATCACCACACCCGCGCGCTCATCACGGCGGAAGGGCGGGAGATCGACCTCCACGCCAACCCCGCGGTATTCGCCCTCATCGGGCAGATTCAGGACGAGACTCACCGCTTCGCCATTACCTTCCACCACGAGAGCCACAGCAAGTCAACCATGCACTCCGCGCTGGACGATATCCCCGGCGTCGGCAAGACGCGCAAGGCGGCGCTGCTGAAGTCGTTCAAGAGCGTGAAAGCCATCCGCGAGGCCGACATGGCGGCGCTGGAGCATGCAGTGCCGAAGAACACTGCAAAAGCGGTGTGGGAGCATTTTCACTTGGAGAAACCAGAAGAAGCATAAGAAAACCGGCTGCGAGCGCAGCCGGTTTTCTTCATTCAATCTCAATATCCAACGGCTTGTCGATGTCCTCACCGACGTATTTGCCGTTCTTCTTCCGCTGGCGCACGCACTCCGAGAGCAGGTACTCGATCTGCCCGTTCACGCTGCGGAAGTCGTCCTCCGCCCACGCGGCAATGGCGGCGTAGAGCTTGGGGGAAAGGCGCAGGGGAATCTGCTTTTTCTGGTTGTCATTCATAGGCACAGCCGTTTCGTCATAGGATTAGTATAAGCTGCCGGAGTTGACCACCGGCTGCGCGTTCTGGTTGCCGCAGAGCACGACGAGCAGGTTCGAGACCATCGCTGCCTTGCGCTCCTCGTCCAGCTCGACCACGTTGTTCTCCTTGAGCCGGTCGAGCGCCATTTCCACCATGCCCACCGCGCCGTCGACGATCATCTTGCGCGCGTCGATGATGGCGCTCGCCTGCTGGCGCTGGAGCATCACCGCCGCAATCTCCGGCGCGTAGGCGAGGTAGGTGATGCGCGCTTCGAGGATCTCCAGCCCCGCGTCTGCGACCTTGGACTGGATCTCGTCGCGGATGCGCGCCGCCACGACCTCGCTCGACCCGCGCAGGCTGCCCTCGTCCGCCACGCCGTCGCCGGTGGTGTCCACGTTCTGCGCCACGTCGTAGGGGTAGATGCGCACGATGTTGCGAAGCGCGCTGTCGCATTGGAGCGAGAGGTATTCCTTGTAGTTGTCCACGTTGAATACCGCCTTCGCCGTGTCCGTCACGCGCCACATGACGGCAATGCCGATCTCCACCGGATTGCCGAGGCAGTCGTTGACCTTCTGGCGGGAGTTGTTGAGCGTCATGATCTTCAGCGATATCTTCTTGCCCGCCTGCTCCGCCTGCTGCGCGCTGATTCCGGTCAGCGCGGTGGTCAGCGCGCCGGACTTGCTGTCGTCCACGTCGCCGCTCTGGTTGAGCTTCGTCTTCGCCGCGGGATTGACCGCCGTAGAGAAGGGGTTGACGAAGTAGAAGCCCTCGCCGCGGAGCGTGCCGGTGTACCGGCCGAACAGCGTCAGCACCAGCGCTTCCTGCGGCTTGAGCACCTTGAGCCCGCAGAGGAAGATCCAGCCGAGACAGAGCCACGCGGCACAGATGCCGACGATCCAATAGGTCGCGCGGGGATGGAACAGATACTCATAATAGATGGAGCCATCCGCTTCGGGATGCTCGATGACCTCGGTGAAGCCGAACATGCCGTTTGCCGCCATGATGAGCAGCACCGCCGCCGCGATGTATGCCGCGAGGACGAGCAGCAGCACCGCCATACCGTTTTTTCGGTTGGTCAGAATTTTCTCTTCCATGAGGATGACCTCCTTTATCGTGATATCAATTTGATATCACGATAATATCCATTTGTCAAGCACTGGCAAAAAAGAAATTTCATTATGCGATTCTTTGTCAAAATGCACAAAAGATGACCGTGCTTTGTGGCGGAAACAGGACTTTGACACAGAAAAATAGCAGAAAATGTGCGGGAAAACCGTTAAATTGCCGGTTTCGCTTGACATAACTACAAAAAAGCAACTTGACAAATTCGAGAGGAGGGGATATACTGCGGGACGCTTGGAAAAGTTACAAAATGTAACCATGAATTACAGGCTTGTAACCAATCCAATTCGGTGCTTGATTGCATCACAAAAGGAGATTATTCAACCATGATAGAGCAACATCAACCCAAGACCCGCAGATGGGTGCGACGATGGTGGCAGGCGGCCTTTGCGGTATTGTTGACCGCGACTGTTGTCATCTCTGCCGCGCCGGAGGCCAGCGCCAACGCGCTGTATCTGCTGACGGACGGCCTCACCACGGTCGTCACCGGCACGGAGCGCGTGGACGACAGCCGGATTCTTCTCGCGGGAGCCACCGGCACGGAGACCGACGTTATTTTGGAATCCGGCAAAAAAGTGACGATCCGCCACGATGAGATCGAACAGTACGCTACCAGCCGCATCGGCGAGCGAGTCAGCACGTTGCTCCAGCGCGAGGGCGTCAGCGTCGGCCCGCTGGAGATGGTTCGCGTGGATCTTTCTCACGATGGCATTACGCTGGAGATCGCCTCCGACTTCACCTATTATGAGACGGTCAGCGAGGAAGCGGCCTACCAGACCGTCCGCAAAGCGGACTACACCCTCCCCAAGGGCGAGACGCGCGTCGAGCGCGCGGGCGCCAACGGCCATCAGGATGTGACGTATGAGGTCGTGTACGCAGACGGCGTGCTTGTCTCCCGGCAGGCAGTGTCGGTTGCCACGAGCAGCGCCGTGGACGAGATCGTTTGCGTCGGCACACTGGTGAAAGCGGCGCAGGAGGGCGACACGGTCGACTCCGTCGTGACCAACGATGACGGCAGCGGCTACCTGCTGCTCGCCTCCGGCGACGCGCTGCACTTCACCGGCACCATGGAGGTGCGCTGCACAGCCTACACCAGCGGCGTTGCCGGCGTGGGCACGCGCACGTATACCGGCACGGATGTGCACGTTGGCGTTGTGGCGGTGGATAAGAGCGTCATCCCTCTGGGCAGCACAATGTTTATCGTCTCCTCCGACGGCGTTTACACCTACGGGATGGCGCACGCCGAGGACACGGGCGTTCGCGGTAAAAGCGTGGATCTTTACATGAACTCCCGCTCTGAGTGCATACAGTTCGGTATGCGCAGCGGCATCGTGTATTTCCTCGACGAGTAATGCGCAATCGAAAAGCTCATGCTTCAGGCGTGAGCTTTTTTCTTTTGCAGCAGCATGGATACGCCGGCGTAGAGAAGAAAGAGACCAAAGGGCTTGCGAAAGAGCGCGATGTCCACCGACGACGAGATCAGCGCTGCGATAAGAGCGCAGACGGTTCCGACCGGCGCGGCGGCTTTGAGTACCGCGGTATTGAGGTAGCCGTTTTTGCAGTGGCAGCGCAGCGATACCGCGGCGGTGGGGAGGAAGTAGAGCAGGTTGATGCCCTGCGCCTCCGTCTGATCCACGCCGAGCAGCAGCGTCATGAACAGCAGGAGCAGCGTCCCGCCGCCGACGCCCCAGGCCGACAGAATGCCCGTCCCGGCGCCGAGGAGGAACGGGATGAGCCATGCCTTCATGTGAGATACCTCCACGCACCATACAGAAGAAATAGGGCGAAGATACGCCGCAGCCAAACGTTGGGCACGTCGCGAAACAGCTTTCCGCCGATGATCCCGCCCACCAATCCGCCCGCGAGATAGGGCAGCGCGTGGGACAGCGGAAAGCCGCCGCGCAGAAACCATACGGCTGCGGAGACCACGCACAGCGGAAGAATGACCGCGACGCAGGTGGCAAAGGCGACCTTTTCCTCCAGCTTCGCCCACCGTGTCAGCAGCACGAGCAGCGGGATACCGCCGCCTCCGCCAAAGAGACCGTTGACGATGCCCGCCAGCGCGCCCGCGACGCGGTACTTATGGACTTCGCCGCCGCGCGGCGGCGAAACAGGGTCAGGAGAGCTTTTCAAAGCTCTGGCAGTCGGTGCACTGATCCATGGCGGGGTTGGATTCGTGGGTGCCCACCTGAATGGCGTTGAGGCCGCAATACTGCGCGTCCTGGCAGTGGTAGGCGCAGTCGGTCACGCTGCAATGGATCGAGGTGTTGGGGGTGCAAGCGGTGCCGCGGTTGGTATGATCAGTCATGTCAGAGTCCTCCGAATTTGTTTTTTGGCGTTTGCCGCAGTTAGTCTGCGTGGAAGCGGGCAAAAAAATACGCCGTCATCGACGGCGTATTTTTATTTTTTCCACACACCGGGGAACAGCAGCACCAGCAGCGGCATGATCTCCAATCTGCCGAGCAGCATTGTGATCGTCAGCGCGATCTTGCTCAGCGATGAGAGGAAGGCGAAGTTGCAGGTCGGGCCGACCAGCTCAAAGCCCGGGCCCACGTTGGAGATGGTGGTCAGCGCCGCGGTGAACGCGGTGGTGAAGTCCACTTCGTCCAGCGAGACGATACCGGCGCAGACCAGCAGGATCACGATGTAGGCGAAGAAGAACACGCTGACCGAGGACACCGTGCCCTCTGCGACGCGCTCGCCCTCCAGCGTCAGCGGGCGCACCTCGCGGGTGTGGAGGATGCGGCGCAGCTCACGCTTGAGCCCCTTGAACAGGATCACCACGCGGCTGACCTTGATGCCGCCGGCCGTCGAGCCTGCGCAGCCGCCGATAAACATGACCAGAATCAGCATCATTTTGGAAAAATAGGGCCAGAGATCAAAGTCTGCCGTGGCATATCCGGTGGTGGTCATCAGCGTGACAACTTGAAACGCGGACTGGGAAATGCTCTGGTAGACGCCGAGGCCGGTCTTGAGCACCAGATCGACGGCAATGAGCGCCACCGCGCCCACGGTAATGACCGTGTACCAACGCAGCTCCTCGCTGCGGAGCGCGTCCTTCCACTGGCGGCGCTGGACCTGAAACAACACGCCGAAGTTGACGCCGGAGACGAACATAAACACGATGATGATCCAGACGATGGGCTCGGAGTGGTAGTACGCGATGCTCGCGTCACGCACGGAGAAGCCGCCGGTGGAGATCGTCGTAAACGAGGTGGTGAGGCTGTCGAAGAGCGGCATCCCCGCGACGCGAAGAATCAGCGTTTCCGCCGCCGTCAGCGCGATGTAGATGATGTAGAGGGATTTCGCGGTTTCGCTGGTTTTGGGGCGCAGCTTGGAGCTGATCGGCCCCGGGCTTTCCGCCTTCATCAGGTTGACGCTGCCCTCGCCGAGGGACGGCATCAGCGCCAGGACCATGACCAGCACGCCCATGCCGCCCATCCATTGCGTCAGTGCGCGCCAGAACTGCAAGCCCCGCGGCAGCGCAGAGGGCGCGGAGACAATCGTCGCGCCGGTGGTGGTGAAGCCGGAGACGGTTTCAAACACCGCGTCCACATAGGAGTAGCCGTAAAATGCGTAGGGGAGTGCACCGAACAGCCCGAGGAAAATCCAGCACAGCGCTACGGCGACAAAGCCGTCGCGCGTCTGGAAGCGCTTGCTTTGCGGCTGGATACGCGAGAGCCCAAAGCTTACGGCGGCGCAGATCGCGATGGAGTACGCGAACGCGAGAACGTCCGCGCCGCGCACAAGAAGCGCGATCACAAGGCTCGGCACCATGCAGACCGCCTCAATGCCGAGAATCAGCCCGATGACCCGGGCAATTACCGATCGGTTCATGGCGTCAACGCTCCAAAATGTCGTTGAGATCCTTGAGGAACAGCGTGCGCGCCATGACGATGACGCGGTCGCCGGCGTGGATCTGGGAATGGCCGCCGGGGATCTCCACCTTGCCGTCGTGTACAATGGCGGCAACCAGCAGGCCCTGCTTGAAGCGCAGATCCTTGAGCGGCGTGTCGAGGAAGTGCGTCGCGGTCGTGGCGGTGAACTCCACCGCCTCCATCGCGCCGTCGAGAATCTTGTGCAGACTCTCCACCGCACTGCCCTGCGAGTTCGCGAGGCCGCGGACATAGCTGGAGATGTAGTTCGCCGTGATGTCCTTGGGGCTGATGACGGTCTCCAATCCCAACTGGCGCAGCAGCTCCATGTAATTGGGACGCGACATCTTGGGCAGCACCTTCTTGACGCCCGCGTGCTGGGCGGAGAGTGCCATGAGCAAATTCTCCTCGTCGCGTCCGGTCAGCGGAACAAAGGCATCGCAGTCAAAGATGCCCTCGGTATCCAGCAGCTCGTGGTCGGTGCCGTCGCCCTGAATGACGGTGGCC
Organism: uncultured Clostridia bacterium; assembly: GCA_947170435.1. Taxonomy (GTDB): domain Bacteria; phylum Bacillota; class Clostridia; order Oscillospirales; family Oscillospiraceae; genus Hominicoprocola. The sequence goes on from CAMVTO010000002.1 coordinate 134,700, forward strand.
TTGGGCAGCTTCTCCGCGATGGTCATGCAGCGCTCGCTGTCCAGCTCCACGAAAGTCAGCCGTGCGCCGGTGTTCTCCAGCGCCCATGCGAGGTAGATCGAAATGCGCCCGCCGCCGAGGATGGACACGCGCCGCGCGGGTGTGATGTCCTTGCCTGCGCGCTTGAGTACGCGGATGGTTTCGCTGGGCGAGCCGATGACATGCACCAGATCGCCGGGCAGAGGAACGAAGTGACCGTTGGGCACGATGACCTCATCGCGGCGTTTGGCGGCGCACAGCAGGATGCTGCCGGGGTTGCGGCGATTGTATTCGATCAGCGAAATGCCGGCGAGCGGGCTGCTCTCCGTGACCTGGAAGCCGATCAGCTCCACCTGCCCGCGGGCAAAGCTCTCCACGCTGAACGCTGCGGGCACACGGAGGATGCGCGCAATCTCCTGCGCGGCGGCATATTCGGGGTTGATGGTCATGTCCAGCCCGATCTCCCGACGGAGCACCGCCGCCTCGCGGAAGTATTCGGGATTGCGGACGCGGGCGACGGTGCGCTTTGCGCCGAGCTTTTTCGCCATCAGACAGCAGATGAGGTTCACCTCATCGTTCTCCGTCACGGCGATGACAAGATCCGCCTCGCGGACACCTGCCTGAATGAGCGTGCTGACGCCCGCGCCGTTGCCGGTGACGAACATCGCGTCGATGGAGTTTTCCGCGCGGTTGAGCGCTTCTACGCTGGCGTCCACCAGTGTGAGGTCGTGGTTTTCGCCCTCCAGCTGCTGGGCGATGGCGTAGCCGATCTTACCGAGACCGACGATCAGAATTTTCATGTGGGTTCCTCCGTTTTCCGAAGCGAAAGCAAAACGCTGTTGAATTCCGCGCCCATGATAAGCAGGGCGGCGGTGAAATAAAGCCATAGAAGCAAAACGATGACGGTACCGATGGAGCCATAGATCACGGAATAGTTTGCAGCGCGCTCCACATACAGGGAATAGAGTGCCGACACCACGATCCATGCCACCAGCGCGGCCAGCACACCGGGCCAGATGCCGCGCTTGGCGGGGTGCTTATCCAGCGCCAGCGCGTAGAGGATCGCGATGACCGCAAACATCACCGCGCCGACAAACACAAAGCGCAGTCGCGACCACAGGCGGATGGACAAGTCGCTGAGGTAGATATAGCCGGAGACGAAGTCCAGCACGCGGTTGCCGATGGTGGAGGCAAAGACGGCGAAAAAGATCGCCACGATCAGCAGCAGCGTAAACAGCAGCACCCGCAGCTGGTAGCGGACAAAGCCCGTCGGCATCCCCGCACCGTACGCCTTGCGCACGGACATGAACAGCGCGTTCGCCGCGCGGAAGGGAAAGTAGATCGTAAACACCGCGCTGAACCACAGCAGCGTCCGGCTGGACACGCGGGAGACGTACACGAGGTACTGCCCCAGCAAGTCTACCACGTCCCGCGGGATCACACGCGCAAGCATGGCGAGCAGCGCGTCCAGATCGTAGGACAGCAGGCCCACCAGGTTGTTCAGGAAGATCAGCAGCGGGAACAGCGCAAAGAGCAGGTAGTAGGTCAGCGCCGCGCTGTCCCGGGCGACGTGGTGGTCAAACCAGCGCCGAATCAAAAGCGCCGCGCCGTGCAGGATGCGGTGCCGTTCAAGATAATCTGACAAGAAGGCGGATCCTCCTATGAAAAATAATATAATAGTGTAGCACACATTAAGAAAAAATAAAAGGGCAAAATACCGTATGCTTGACACCACCGTGAAAACCGCATAAAATATCATAGTTACAGACGTGGGAAGGAGGAGCCGCGGATGGTGGATTTTGAAGAGCATCGCGAGGAGCTGCTGGAGTGCATCCGGGATTTGCTCACACGCAAGCAGTATGCCGCGCTGCGCGACCAACTGACGCAGCTGGAGGCAGCGGACATCGCCGCGCTGCTTGGCGATTTGGACGAGGATCAGCTGCCGCTCTTATTCCGGCTTCTTCCGAAGGAACCGGCGGCGGAGGTGTTTGTCGAGTTGGACCCCGACGAGCAGGAGCTGCTGATCCAGGGCTTTTCCAACACGGAGCTGAAGGAAGTTCTGGACGAGCTGTATGTGGACGATGCGGCGGATCTGGTGGAGGAGATGCCTGCGAACGTGGTCAAGCGCATATTGCGTCATGCCGACCCGGAGACCCGCAAGAGCATCAACGAGATTTTAAAGTACCCCGAGGACTCCGCCGGTTCTCTGATGACCACGGAGCTGCTCGACCTCAAGCGTACCATGACCGTGCAGGACGCGTTCAAGCGCATCCGCCGCACGGCGTCGGACATGGAGATCATCTCCGTCTGCTATGTTACCGATGAAGGGCGGCATCTGCTGGGCGTCGTTACCATCCGCGATCTGCTGCTGGCGGAGGAGGACGACATCATCGGCGACATCATGGACCCCAACGTCATCTTCGTCAACACGCTGGAGGATAAGGAGGAGGTCGCGCAGGCGTTCAGCAAGTACGACTTCTTCGTGCTCCCCGTCGTGGACGCCGAGGGGCGTTTGGTCGGTATCGTCACCTTTGACGACGCCATTGACGTCATGGAAGAGGAGGCCACGGAGGATATCGAAAAGATGGCGGCTATGCTGCCCTCCGATAAGCCGTACCTCAAAACTGGCGTGTGGGAGACGTGGAAGGCGCGCATCCCATGGCTGCTGCTGCTGATGGTCTCCGCTACGTTTACGGGCCAGATCATCGCGGGCTTTGAAAGCGCGCTTGCCGCCGTCGCAATCCTGACGGCGTATATCCCGATGCTGATGGACACCGGCGGCAACTGCGGCGGCCAGGCGAGTGTCACGGTCATCCGTGGCATTTCGCTGGATGAGATTGAGTTCGCCGATCTTCCCAAGGTGGTGTGGAAGGAGATCCGCGTCGGCGTGATCTGCGGCGCGACGCTGTCCGCCGCGAACTTCTTAAAGATCATGTTCATCGACCGGCTGGTGTTCCACAATCCCATCACCATCACCATTGCGGCGGTGATTTGCATCACGATGCTGCTCACCGTCATCTGTGCCAAGATCATCGGCTGCATTCTGCCGCTGCTGGCGAAAAAGCTCGGCTTTGACCCGGCGGTCATGTCCTCGCCGTTCATCACGACGCTGGTGGACGCGGTGTCGCTGCTGATCTACTTTAACTTTGCAAGAGCCTTGCTCGGAATTTAGGAGGATCCCTCGTTCTGTGCGCTGCGCAGACAGCGCCCTTTAAAAGGGCGCCTGAAAGGTATGAAAATTATGGAAAAGAAACTGCAAGAATACGCGAAATTACTCATTGAAGTGGGCCTGAGCCTGCAAAAGGGTCAGACCCTGATGATCCAGTCCCCGGTGGAGTGCGCGCACTTCGCGCGAGCGTGCGCCACCGCCGCCTACGACGCGGGCTGCCGCGAGGTAGTGATGAGCTGGAGCGACGATTTCCTCAATCGCGAGCGCTATCTGCGCGCGGACAGCGCCGTGTTCGACGAGATGCCGGAGTGGCGCAAGCGCTTTTTCAACGATTATGCCGCGCAGGGCGTGCCGCGCCTCGTCATCGACGCCACCGACCCCGAGACGCTCCGCGGCGTGGACAGCGATCGCATCATCCGCGCCCAGCGTGTGAGCGGCAAGGAGCTGGAGTACTACTACCACGTCTATATGAACAACGACGCGCCGTGGTGCATTGCGTCCATCCCCATCCCCAGCTGGGCGAAAAAGGTGTTCCCCGGCGTTTCGGAGGACGAGGCGATGCAAAAGCTCTGGGACGCGATCTTTGCCACCGTCCGCATCAGCGGCGACGGAACGGCGGTGGAGAAGTGGAAGGCGCACCTCGCGCTGCTTGAGGAGCGCAAAAACAAGCTCAACGCGCTGCGCTTCAAGAGCCTGCATTACACCAACTCGCTTGGCACCGACCTCACCATTGAACTGCCGGAGGGTCACCTCTGGGCTGCGGGCAACGGCGCGACGCCCAAGGGTCAGCCCTTCGTTGCCAATATGCCGACCGAGGAGATCTTCACCGCGCCGCACCGCCTCGGCATCAACGGCGTGGTCTATGCCGCGCTGCCGCTGGTGGACAATGGCAACATCATCGACAAGTTCCACATGGTGATCAAGGGCGGCAAGATCGTCGAGTCCCACGCCGAGACGGGCGAGGAGTTCCTCAAGGCCGCCTATACGGTGGACGAGGGTGCGTCCTACTTCGGCGAGGTGGCGCTGGTGCCCTACGACTCGCCCATCTCCAACCAGGGGATTTTGTACTACAACACGCTCTTCGATGAGAACGCCCGCTGCCACCTCGCCTTCGGCGAGGCGTACCCCGAGTGCCTCGAGGGCGGCAACGACATGAGCCGCGAGGAGCTGAAGGAACACGGTCTCAACTGGTCGATCAACCATGTGGATTTCATGGTCGGCACCGCCGACCTCTCCATCGTCGGCACGACCCACGACGGGAAGGAGATCCCGGTATTCGTCAACGGCAACTTCGCCATCTAAAAGGAGGGCTTGCCCATGGTCACGACCGCAACGCTCGTCTGGCTCGCCATCGGCGCGGTATTCGCTTTCGCGCTGCCGATCGTTCTGCTCGTCTGGTGGCGCAAAACGCGCGAGGCGAAGCTGCTGCCGTTCTTCGTCGGCGCGGCGGTGTTCGTTGTGTTTGCGCTGGTGCTTGAAAAGATGCTGCATCAGGTCTGCGTCTTTGGCGATAACGCGATATCCCGCGCCATCGCCGGCAGCCCGTACCTTTATATGCTCTACGGCGGTCTCGCCGCGGGCGTGTTTGAGGAGACGGGACGCTACGTCGCCTTCCGCTGGCTGATCGGTAAGCGGCGCTATCCCGAGCGCGACACGGCAGTGACCTACGGTGTCGGCCACGGCGGGATCGAGGCGATGCTGGTGATGGGCGTGAGCTATGTGACGATGCTCGTCGTCGCACTCTACCTGCGCCACGGCAACCAACCCGCCGCCTTGGCAATAATGGGCGGCAGCGCGGAGGCGCTGTCCACATATATTGCGGCGCTGGGGCAGCTCACACCCGGCACGGTATTGCTCGCAATGGTTGAGCGCGGGGGAGCGATGATCCTGCACATTGCGCTGTCGATCTTCGTGTTCCTCGCCGCGCGGGACAGGACGCAGCGGACGTGGTTTCCGTTTGCGATTGCGCTTCACGCGATCGCGGATATGCCCGCGGCGCTCTACCAGCGCGGTATGCTGCCGCCCGCGGCGGTGGAGATCTGGGCGTGGGTCGTGGCGCTCTACGCGCTGCGCTCGGCGCGCAAGCAGTACCTCGAAGCGATGGACCCGTAAATACGAAAAGAAGCGCCGTGCGGCGCTTCTTTTTTGCGTTAAAACACCAGCTGCACCAGCAGCATGTAGATCACCGTGCCGGATAAAATGCTGAGAAGCGAGTTGCGCTTCCAGACCTGCAAAGCGACGACGCTCAGCGCCGCGACCAGCTCCGGCAGACCGTAGGGCGCGGCGGTCACGGCAGTATCCTTGAGGCAGTAGATTACCAGCATGCCGATGATCGCCGGGGGCAGCACGTGGCCGAGATAGACGACGTAGGCGGGAATGGGGCGGTCGGCGCGGAAGATGAGAAACGGCAGAAAGCGCAGCAGGATCGTCACCGCCGCCATGACCGCGACCAGCGCCGCGGAGTGTCCGAGGCTCATTGGACCGCCTCCTTCCGCGGATGCATCCGGCCGCGCAGCAGCGTGAGAATGAGTGTGATGAGCAGCATGGCGGGGATCAGGAACCGATCCGGCCCGAACAGCAGCAGGCACACGAGCGTGGAGAGCAGCCCCGTCAGCGCGGGGATATGGTTGCGGGTCGTGAGCCATTGCTCGGTGAACGACGCGAGGAACAGCGCCGTCATGGAGAACTCGATGCCGCGGGTGGAGAAGGGAATCACGCTGCCGAGTACGCTCCCCAGCACGCTGCCTGTCACCCACCAGCAGTGGTCGAACAGCGAGACCAACATCCGGTAGCGGTCGGGATCGGCACCTTCAGGGGCCTTGCCGTCGGAGAGGATGGAGTAGGTCTCATCCGTCAGCGCAAAGATGAGGTAGGGCTTGTACTTCGCGTTTTGATAGCGTTCGATCATGGAGATGCTGTAGAAAAGGTGCCGCGCGTTGACCATGACCGTGGTGAGCGCGGCGGTGAGCAGCGACGCGCCGCCGGCGAGGAGGCTGACACCGACGAACTGCATCGAACCGGCGTAGATGAGCAGGCTCATGGCGAACGCCCACGCGACGCCGTAGCCCGCGTCTCGCAGCAAAATGCCGAAGCCAATGCCCAGCACGATGTACCCGGCCATCACCGGAACGGAGCGGAAAAAAGCCGCTTTTACCATGATCTCGCCTCCCTGTCCCAAAATTCGATTCACTTTACCACGCTGGGATAAGCTTGTCAACGCGCTCTTGCGCCGCGGCCGGTTTTGATGTAGAATATGGAAAAGAAGGTGAGCCTATGTCCTATATTGCAGTGGCGGGCGGCGTGAACGTCGACATCGGCGCATTCCCGTCCCAGAAGCTGAAAACCAAAGATTCCAATCCCGGACACGTCCAAACCAGTCTCGGCGGCGTCGGCCGCAACATCGCCCACGACCTGCGCCTGTTGGGCGCGGAGGTGGAGCTGTTCACCGTATTGGGCGGGGACGGCTACGCCCGCGCAATGGCGGAGTCCTGTGCGGAGTTGGGGATTGGCCTGAGCCATGCCCTGCATGTGGACGATATGCGTACCTCGACGTATGTGTTCATCACCGACGAGCGCGGCGATATGATGCTGGCGGTGTCGGACATGGCGATTTGCGAGAAGCTGACGCCGGCGTATTTCGAGCGGAACCTTGCCGCGCTCAACAGCGCGGCGCTGGTGGTGGCGGATACGAACCTGCCCGCGGAGTCGCTGGCGTATCTCGCCGAGCATCTGACCGTGCCGCTGTTTGTCGATCCGGTATCCACCGCGAAGGCGGAAAAGCTCCTGCCAATCCTGCCGAAGATCCACACGCTCAAGCCCAACGGACACGAGGCGGAGCTGCTCTCCGGCGTTCCGGTGGTCGATCGCAACAGTGCCCGCCGCGCGGCGCGCAGGCTCATTGATCTGGGCGTGAAGCAGGTGGTGGTTTCGCTGGGCAAGGAGGGCTTCCTCGCCGCCGCGGAGGATGAGACGGTCTGGGAACCCGCGCCTGAAGCGGAAGTCGTCAGCACCACCGGCGCGGGGGACGCGCTGATGGCGGCGCTCGCGTGGTCTCATGTGCGGGGTGAAAACCTTTCGCGCACGGCGGCGCTGGGCGCCGCGGCTGCCGCCATTACCATCGAGTGTGAGGCGACGATCAACCCTGCGCTTTCGGCGGAGGCGGTGCTGCGTCGTGCGAACTGAGCTCAAACGCCCCTATCCGGCGATCCGGACGGGGGCGTCGCTTTCCTGCGGCGGGAGTCAGAATTGGTTTCCCGATGAAAATTTTCGGCTCTGCGGCTGCGGCGTCATCGCCTGCGCGGATGTGCTGCTGTACCTGACCGGCCAGGAGGAACTGACGCGCGAAGAATACTTCGCTCACATCGCCGCGCTGCGAAAATACTTCCCCTTGATCCCGCGCCGCGGCATTGACGGCGTGCGCCTCGCCGTGGGCTTTCATCTCTGCGCGCGCCGCCTGGGCGTGGACGTGCGGGCGGGGTGGAGCGCGTCGGGCGCAAAGTTCTGGGATCGGCTGGAGAAGCAGCTTGCGAACGATCTGCCCGCTGTGATTTCCATCGGACCGAACTTCCCTCGCGTCTGGGGCGACGAGCGATTGCCGCTGTACCGCAAGGCGGAGGGTGGCTATGTGGAGGCCGAGCGTACGAAAGGGCATTTTCTGACCGTCGTCGCACTGGATGACGAGTGGATGGAGGTCTCCTCCTGGGGGCGGCGGCTGTATCTGAATCGCCGGGCCTACGCGGACTACATGCGCCGCCAGGGAACGCTGTTCACCAACCTGCTTTTCCTCGAACGAAAAAAACTCTGAGACTTGCGTCTCAGAGTTTTTGCATTACCACGAATGCGCGGCGTAGGACTGCGCGGCGGTCATGCCGAAGTAGTTCAGATCCGTCCGGCCGTACTGATCGCCCCAGGTGACGTCAATGTGGTACTCTGTGCCATCCAGCGTCGCCACCGTCCAGATGTGGTTTTCAGACAGACTGGGCAGGGCATAGCAGTCGATGCCCTCGAGCTTTAAAAACAGGTTGTACGCACCGGTGTAGCCGTCACAGACGGACTTGCCGTCGATCAGTGCGCTGTAGGCGATGTGACTGGCGGAGTATGCATCGTTTGCGCCCCTCCAGTCGTATTCGCAGTGGTCGCACAGCCATTGATAATAAACCCGCGCGATCTCGTACTGGGACATATCCGCGGTCAGCGCGCCGGCTTCCCAGAGCGAGTTATGAATCTCGATGGCCTTTGCCATCGTCTGTTCGCGGAGGGATTCCATATACTCAGAACGGACGTCGCCGTTGGCGTCGAGACAGTTCATGGCGTAGAAGGTCAGCTCCGCGCGCCCGCTGCGCAGATAGCGCTGGCAGAACGCGGCGTTGTACATCTGCTCGCAATAAGCCTTGACGCGCTCGGTAAACACCTCGGCCAGCGTCTGCGCATCGGACTGCGTCAGCACCGTGGGGTAGAGCAGCGAGATGGTGTTGCTGCCGTTCGCGAGCATCTGCCGCACCAGCGCGTCAATGGCGTCCTCGTCATGGTAAGCGGGCGCCTGAGATACGGATTCTGGCGGCGTGACGAGGTCGGAGAGCATCGTGCCCGCGACAGACCACGCGGGCGTTACCACCCAGTCCAGTTTGAGCCGCAGGGCGGGATCGACCATACGCGTGACGAGCGCCGCAACCTCGGCGCGGGTGGTAGGCATGTCCGGTCGGTAGCTGCCGGTGTCGTCAGTGCCGTTGAGCAACCCTTGCCGGTAGAGCCAGAGGATCTGCGGCTGATTGGGCGTATATTCATCTACGTCTGTGATGTACTGCCCGGCGGCGTAGGCGTCGGTGACCAGTGTGGCGTTGGGCGCGTCAAAAGCCTCCTCCGGCAGCGAGAGGGCAAAGATGCCCGCGAGCTGCGCCCGGGTCGCTACAGCGGTATAGTTCGTCACCGAGGTGTCCATGGCGTTTTCGGAAACGAGATAGGCGACATAGGGCGTGTACCACGCCTCGCTTGTGACGTCGGGGATCGCGTCGCCCTGATACGCGGCGCGGATGCGCGCCGAGAGGGTCAGCAGCTCCGCCACCGTGATGTTGGCGCCGGGTGCGAAGCGGCGTGCGCTTTGCCCGCGGAAGAGACCGTACTCATAGCTTGCCGTGACGTTGGCATAAAACCAGTCTGCTTCGGTGACGTCATCAAACTGTCCGGCATAAGCGGCGACCTTCGGCACCAGCGCGTTTTCCTCGGCTTCCATAATGTGATAGATGCCGGGCGTGTCGGAATAGGGGGTGTCCGAAATCATGGCCTGCGCAGGGACACAGAGCAGCATCAGCAGCAGGAGCATCCATGCGCGGCGGAGGATTCGATTCATTGAGTTCATCTCCTTTGTAAAAGGTTAGGGAACCAGAATATCCAGTTCTTCTGCGGTGATCGGTCGGTCGTAGGGGTTCAGCGCCTCGTTGACCAGTGCAAGCGTCGCGTCGGGGTCGAGCACAAAGACGGATTCGCCGCGGTACCAGCCCGCGCCGTCTCCGGGCAGGGTGTGCAAGCGCAGACCCTCCGTGCCGATCTTTGCCGCCTCGCCGGCGAGCCATATCAGGTTCGCGGCAGTAAGATCAGTCTTGACGCAGGAGGCGGCAAGCTGCGCGAGGGCGGGGGCGTTCCGCAGCCGCAGCGCCTGCTGCGCGGCGGCGCGGATAAAGGCCTGCTGTGTTGCAATGCGGCCCAAATCCGCGTCAGCATAGCCGCCGCCGGAGTTGTTCTTGCGCCAGCGCACGACCTCCATGGCCTGCTGCCCATTCAAATGCTGCAATCCCTTTTCGTAGTGGATGTGCAGATTCTGAGCGGGGTCGTCGTAGTCCATGTCTGCGGGCACGTCGAAATCCACGCCGCCGATGCGGTCGACCAGCTGAACAAAGCCCTTGAGATTCACCGTGACCGAGTTGTCGACCGGCACGCCCAGCAGGCGCTCCACATCGGCGCGCAGGCGCTCCGTGCCGCCGGAGGCGTAGGCGTAGTTGAGCTTGTTGCTGTGCCGCTCCGTGTGGAGCAGCGTGTCCCGCGGCAGGCTTACCGCGTCGATTTGCGCGTTTGGCACGTCGAGCCGGACGAGCAGGTTGGTGTCGCAGCCGCCTCCGGCATCGTCGATGCCGGAGACGAGGATCGTATAGCAGTAAGGGCGGCGCGTCCGCACCGCAAGGATCTGCGCCTCACCGTCGCCGGCGGAGAGCTCCACGGGTACGGCGACAGGCTTGACGGCCGCCGACCGCGGCGCGGCGTACCGGCGCAGCGCTTGTGCTGTGAGCACGACCAGACTCAACGCCAGCGCGGCAAGCAAAACGGCGTGGAGCCGCAGCGCGGCCTTGACGGAGCTTCTATTATACGACCTTTGCATGAAATCCACAAGCCTATACGCCCTTGTATTTTTTTCTGGTGGCGATGCCGCCGCGGATGTGGCGCTCCGCCTTGTTCTCATCCAGCACCTCCCGCACCTGCGCGTACAGCGCCGGATTGAGCGCGGGCAGACGATCTCGCAGATCCTTGTGTACCGTGGACTTCGATACGTCAAATTTCTTGGCGGCGGCGCGCACGGTGGCGCGGTTCTCTATGATGTAGGCAGCGAGCGCGCAGGCGCGCTCTTCAATGTTTCCTTTCATAGCAGCACTCCCGAATTTCAAGGTGGTACATGATATGAGGAAAAAAACGGGAGTATGCGGCGGGCAATCTTTATGGAAAATAAACGTTTACTTTTTTGAGAGTTTGTTATATAAAATAGAATGATTTAATAGGGTGAAACAGAATTCAGAGGCAGAGAAACATGAAACAGTATCGGGCGGGTATTGACATCGGGTCCACCACCGTGAAGCTGGTCGTCCTGGATGAGGACGGGCAACCCTTATATCGAGAATATCGCCGCCACCGCGCTCATACGCAGGAGACGCTTGCCGAACTGCTGCGCGAGGCGAGAGCCGTCACCGGCTCCTGCGCGCTGAAAGCCAGGATCACCGGCTCCGGCTCCATCAATCTCGCAAAAGCGTTGGGCATCGGCTTCGTGCAGGAGGTTGTCGCCGTGGCGACGGCGCTTCAGAGTGTCGCGCCGCAGACGGACGTCGCCATCGAGCTGGGCGGCGAGGACGCGAAGATCATCTACTTTACCGGCGGGCTGGAGGAGCGCATGAACGGCGTCTGCGCCGGCGGTACCGGCTCGTTCATCGACCAGATGGCGGCGCTGCTCCAGACCGACGCGACCGGCCTCAACGCCGAAGCGGCGCACTATCAGCAGATCTATCCCATCGCCGCCCGCTGCGGCGTGTTCGCCAAGACCGACGTCCAGCCGCTCATCAACGAGGGTGCGACGAAACCCGATCTCGCGGCGTCGATCTTTCAGGCGGTGGTCAACCAGACCATCTCCGGCCTTGCCTGCGGCAAACCGATCCGCGGGTGCGTGGCGTTCCTCGGCGGACCGCTCCACTTTTTGCCGGAGCTGAAAAACGCCTTTATCCGCACACTCAAGCTCACGCCGGAGAACGTGGTCGATCCCGCGGAATCCCATCTCTTCGCCGCCCTCGGCGCGGCGCTGGAATCCGCGGACGCGGAGGCGGCGGACATCGACGCGCTGATCCAGAAGCTGGACGGCGGCGTTGCGATGGCGTTCGAGCTCAAGCGCCTGCCGCCGCTGTTCGCGGACGAGGCTGCCTATGACGCGTTCCGCGCCCGGCATGACCGCGCCGTGGTGCAAAAGGGAGCCCTTGCCGAGTATTCAGGAGACTGCTTCCTTGGCATCGACGCCGGCTCCACCACCACCAAGCTTGCGCTGATCGGTGCGCGGGGCGAGCTGCTGTTCTCGTTCTACGCGAGCAATCAGGGCAATCCCATCCGGACCGCCAAGAACGCCATTGCGCAGCTGAAAACTGCGCTGCCGGCAAGCGCCCGCATCGCGCGCTCCTGCTCCACGGGTTACGGCGAGGCGCTGCTCAAATCCGCTTTTGCCCTCGATGAGGGCGAGGTGGAGACCATTGCCCATACCACCGCCGCGGAGTTTTTTGACCCCGCTGTGGACTGTGTGCTGGACATCGGCGGGCAGGATATGAAGTGCATCAAGCTGCGCAATCAGTCTGTCGATACGGTGCTTTTGAACGAGGCGTGCTCTTCGGGCTGCGGCTCATTCATTGAGAACTTTGCGTCCTCTCTGGGCTACACGGCGCAGGACTTCGCGAAGGAGGCGCTGTACGCGCAAAACCCCGTCGACCTCGGCACGCGCTGCACGGTGTTCATGAACTCCAACGTCAAGCAGGCGCAGAAGGAGGGCGCGCAGGTCTCCGACATTTCGGCGGGCCTTGCGTATTCCGTCATCAAAAATGCACTCTACAAGGTCATCAAGCTCACTGACCCGGCTCAGCTCGGCAAGCACATCGTCGTGCAGGGCGGCACGTTCTACAATCAGGCGGTGCTGCGCGCGTTTGAGTCCATCGCGGGCGTGGAGGTCACCTGTCCCGACATCGCGGGTATCATGGGCGCGTTCGGCGCGGCGCTGATCGCGCGACAGCGCTACCACGGTCAGCAGACTGCCATGCTGCCGCTGGATGAGATGCTAAGCCTTGAATACACGACCAGGACCGCCCGCTGCGGGCGCTGCCAGAACAACTGCCTGCTGACGGTCAACACCTTCCCCGGCGGACGCAAACACATCACCGGCAACCGCTGCGAGCGCGGCCTTGGCGGCGACGAGAAGCAGAAGGCGCCGAACCTGTTTGCCTACAAGCGTCAGCGCCTGTTCGACTATCCCATGCCGGAGAATGCGCCGCGGGGCGTTATCGGCATCCCGCGGGTGCTGAACCTCTACGAAAACTATCCCTTCTGGGCAACATTTTTCAAGACGCTGGGCTTTCGCGTGGAGCTCTCGCCGTTCTCCACCCGCAAGATCTATGAGCTGGGCATGGAGTCCATTCCCTCGGAGTCGGAGTGCTATCCCGCGAAGCTGGCGCACGGCCACGTCCAGTGGCTGATCGACCGCGGCATCAAGACGATTTTCCACCCCTGCGTGTTCTTTGAGCATCAGGAGGTGGATGGCGCGCAGAACCACTACAACTGTCCGATCGTGGTCTCGTATCCCGAAAACCTCAAGAACAACGTGGAGGCCGTCGCTGACGGCGAGGTGCGATATATCCGCCCGTTCATCGCCTTCACCGACGAAAAGACCGCCGCCGACCGCCTGGTCAAGGTCTGCGCGGAGGAGTGGGACATCCCCGCCAAAGAAGTCCGCGCCGCGGTGAGAGCGGCGTGGGCGGAGCAGCATCGCGCCAAGGAAGACGTGCGCGCCGAGGGCGCGCGTGTGCTGCGGGAGATGGAACGCGGCGGCGGCCGCGGCGTAGTGCTGGCGGGCCGCCCATATCACATCGACCCGGAGATCAACCACGGCATCCCGGAGATGATCGCGTCCTTTGGCTTGAGCGTGCTGACCGAGGACAGCCTGCCCGTTGATTTCACGCCGGAGCGCCCCGTGCGCGTCAACGACCAATGGGTTTACCATTCCCGGCTCTACACTGCGGCGGAGTTTGTTGCCCAGCGGGAGGATCTGGAGCTGATCCAGCTCAACTCGTTTGGCTGCGGCCTTGACGCCGTCACCACCGACCAGGTGGCGGAAATTCTGGAGAAAAGCAATAAGCTCTACACGGTGCTGAAGATCGACGAGGTGAATAACCTCGGCGCGGCACGCATTCGCATCCGCAGCCTCATTGCCGCGATGAACCTGCGGCGGGAGAAGGGCATCCACGCCCACGCGGAGGACGCCGCCTATCACCGCACGGTATTCACGAAGGAGATGCATCAGGATCGCTGGACGATCCTCGCGCCCCAGATGAGCCCCATTCACTTCGACCTGCTGGTGCCGATCTTCCACAAGCACGGCTACAACCTCGAGGTGCTGCACAACGACAATCGCGCCGCAATCGACACCGGATTGCGCTTTGTCAACAACGACGCCTGCTTCCCGTCCATCACCGTGGTGGGACAGATCATGGACGCGGTGCTCTCCGGGCGCTACGACACAGACCGCCTCGCGGTCATGATGACGCAGACCGGCGGCTGCTGCCGCGCGAGCAACTACGTTGGTTTCATCCGCCGTGCGCTGGACAAGGTGGGCATGTCCCATATTCCGGTGATTTCTCTCAACGCCAACGGTATGGAGAAGAATCCCGGCTTCACCATCACGCCCGCTATGCTGCGGGACGCGGCGCACGCCATCGTCTACGGCGATCTGCTGATGCGCTGCCTCTATCGCGTGCGGCCCTACGAGCGGATTGCGGGCAGCGCCAACGCGCTGCACGAGAAGTGGCGCGATACCTGCATTGACTCGCTGCTTCACGGACACCGCAGCTACCATTCCCTGTGCCATGAGATCGTGCGGGCCTTTGACGAGCTCCCCATCGACGAGACGCTGCGCAAGCCCCGTGTCGGTGTGGTGGGTGAGATCCTTGTGAAGTACATGCCGCTGGCGAACAACCACCTTGTCGATCTGCTGGAATCTGAGGGCGCGGAGGTGGTCGTGCCGGATCTGATGGACTTCCTCAACTACAGCGTCTACAATAACGATTACCGACACGAATACCTCGGCAAGAACTGGACGTATTCTGCCACGGCCAAGATCGGCGTGGACGCCATCCGCGCCCTGCGCCGTCCCGCGCTGGACGCGCTGCGGCGCAGCAAGCGTTTCGACGCGCCTCCGCCCATCGACCAGGTGGCAGAACTGGCAAAGCCCTTCCTGTCGCTGGGCAATCAGTACGGAGAAGGCTGGTTCCTCACCGGCGAGATGGCAGAGTTGCTGACAAGCGGCACGCCGAACATCGTCTGCATCCAGCCCTTTGCGTGCCTGCCCAACCACGTCGTCGGTAAGGGCGTCATCAAGGCACTGCGCAAGGCGTACCCGCAGGCGAATATCGCCGCCGTGGACTACGATCCCGGCGCAAGCGAGGTCAACCAGCTCAACCGCATCAAGCTGATGCTGTCGGCGGCAAAGAAAAAAATGGAGCAGGACACAGCCTCCGACGTGCGAATTGGCTGACTATGCGGCACGATGCCCAAGAATAATCATTGACGAACGCGGAATTTTGTCGTATTATGACAAATAAGGGGACGAAGGTCCGCAAATATGATTTGGGAGGCATCGAGCATGGGTAAATTTGTGATCAAGGACGCAAAAAGCGGCGTCAAGTTCGACCTGAAGGCCGGCAACGGCGAGGTCATCCTCTCCAGCGAGGTCTACAATTCCCTCACCAGCTGCAAGGGCGGCATTGCCAGCGTTCAGAAGAACGCCCCGATCGCGGCGCTGGAGGATCAGACGGTCGCGGACTTCGAGCAGCAGAAGAATCCGAAGTTCGAGGTCTACACCGACAAGGCGGGCGAGTATCGCTTCCGTCTCAAGGCCAGAAACGGCGAGATCATCGGCACCGGCGAGGGCTACAAGAAGAAGGACAGCTGCCTCAACGGCATCGAGTCCATTCGCAAGAACGCCCCCGACGCGAAGATTGAGGACGCCCGCGAGAAGGCAAAATAATTATAAAGTTTTAAAGAAGGTATACTATGAAAGCAGCACTCGTTATCATGGCTGCGGGCATGGGCTCGCGCTACGGCGGCAACAAGCAGGTGGACGGTCTCGGTCCCAACGGCGAGATTTTGATGGAATACTCCATCTATGACGCGATCCGCGCGGGCTTTAACAAGGTTGTGTTCATCATCAAGCCCGACATGAAGGAGCTGATGGAGGATCTTTGCGGTCGCCGCATCGCACAGATGAAGGCGAACGACGGCTCCAACGTGGAGGTCGCCTACGCGTTCCAGGACTTCTCCAGCGTGCCGTCGTGGTACAAGATTCCCGCCGATCGCGTCAAGCCCTTCGGCACAGCACACGCGGTGCTCTGCGCCCGTGACGTGGTGAAGGAGCCGTTCGCCGTCATCAACGCCGACGACTATTACGGCGCGGACGCATTCCCGACCATCTACAACGAGCTGTGCAAGCTGCCGGAGACCGGCGCGGCCACCATGGTGGGTTACCGCGTGGACAAGACCGTCAGCGAGAACGGCACCGTTACCCGCGGCGTCTGCCAGACGGAGAACGGCAAGCTCACAAAGATCGTGGAGACCTTCAAGATCAAGCTCTATCCCAACGGCGACATCCGCGACATCGAAAACGGTGAGGACAGCCCGCTGATCCCGCCGGAGACGCCGGTTTCCATGAACTTCTGGGGCTTCACGCCGTGGATCTTTGAGAAGCTGGATCAGTTCTTCACCGACTTTCTCAAAAACCTCGCGCCGGACAACATCAAGGGCGAAGCCCTGCTGCCGACGCTGGTGGGCGAGCTGATCGAGCGCGGCGAGATGACCGTCTCCGTGCTGCACTCCAACGCGCGCTGGTTCGGTGTGACCTACAAGGAGGATAAGCCCGCGGTGCAGGCGGAGCTGAAGAAGCTCCACGACACGGGCGTGTATCCCAAGACGCTCCACGATTAAAAAGCGCATAAAACGACGAAAATCGGGCAAAGCTATTAATCCGGCAGTAAAGAATACTGCCGGATTAATTCAGCCATATTTCGCGGTTGCCGCGTACGCGGCGAGCGAAATGGCGAAAACTTGACGAGACTGCGCAAAGCGCAGTTACGTCACTGGGAGGTGATTGCTTTGTCCGATTTTTCCGAGCGTTATAACGACGGCAAGCCCGTCGACGAAACGCCGATGATGAATCCGTTCTTCGGCCAGCCGGAGAGCACGTTCGATCTCATCAACAAGTACGGCACCTACAACATCCAGCCCACCAACGAACAGGAAAACGCCTTTCCCGCCATCATGCAGGCACTGCCGAAGCGCTGGCGCGAGACCGAGTTTACCAAGGAAGACCTCGAAAACCTGTGAAAAAAGCTCTCCGCAAGGAGAGCTTTTTCGTGATTATTTGGGCGCCTGCTTCATGGAAAGCGCAATGCGCTTTTTCTTCTCGTCCACGTCGAGCACCACGACCTTGACGATGTCGCCCACGGCGACGACCTCACTGGGATGCTTGATGAACCGATCGCAGACCTGCGAGATGTGCACCAGCCCGTCCTGATGCACGCCGATATCAACGAATACGCCGAAGTCCACCACGTTGCGCACGGTGCCGGTGAGCGGCATGCCGGGCTTTAAGTCCTTCATCTCCATCACGTCAGTGCGGAGGATCGGGGGCGGCAGCTCGTCGCGGGGATCGCGTCCGGGCTTTTGCAGCTCCTTGGCAATGTCGCGCAGCGTTGGCACGCCCACGCCGCACTCACCCGCGGCCTTTTCCGCGCCATAGGCGTCCAGCTTTGCGGAGGCATCCGGCAGCGCGCCGGATCTGAGCGCCGCCTTGTCGTAGCCCAGCACGTCCAGCAGCTTTTCCGCCGCAGCGTAGCTCTCAGGGTGGACGCCGGTGTTGTCCAGCACGTTTTTGCTCTCCGGTACGCGGAGGAAGCCCGCACACTGCTCAAACGCCTTGGGGCCGAGCTTGCTGACCTTGAGAAGCTGCTTGCGCGTGGTGAACGCGCCGCTTTCCTCGCGGTAGGCGACAATGTTCTTTGCCGTGGTTGCGTTCAGCCCCGCCACGCGCTCCAAGAGCGGGGCGGAGGCGGTATTGAGGTCCACGCCGACCGCGTTGACACAGTCCTCAACGACGTGATCCAGCGCCTCGCCGAGGCGCTTTTGCGGCATATCGTGCTGATACTGTCCCACGCCGATGGCTTTGGGGTCAATCTTTACCAGCTCCGCCAGGGGGTCTTGCAGGCGCCGCGCGATCGATACCGCGGAGCGCAGGTTCACGTCGTAATCAGGGAACTCCTCCGCCGCCAGCTTGGACGCGGAGTACACCGACGCGCCCGCTTCGCTGACAATCATGTACGAAAGATCGCTGCCGACTTCGCCGATCAGTTCCACCGCCATCTGCTCAGTTTCGCGTGACGCGGTGCCGTTGCCGATGGCAATGTGGGCGACGTTGTGCCGCTTGACCATCGCCTTGAGCGTGTCGATCGCCTGACGCTTGCGCCCGGCGCCCTGCGTCGGGTAGACCACGGTGGTGTCCAGCACCTTGCCGGTCTCGTCCACGACGGCGACCTTGCAGCCGTGGGCGTAGCCCGGGTCGAGACCCATGGTGACATGGCCCTTGACCGGCGGCTGCATCAGCAGGGGCTTCAAATTCAACGCGAACATGCGAATCGCGCCCTCGGCGGCCGCATCGGTGAGGCTGGAGCGGATCTCACGCTCCAGCGACGGCTCGATCAGCCGGTCATAGGCGTCCTCGCAGACCGTGCGCAGAAATGCCGTGGCGGCGGTGCCGTTTTTGACGAACAATCCGTATACCGCGCTCAGGGCAAAGTCCCGATCAACCTCGACGCTGACCCGCAGGAACTCCTCCTTCTCGCCGCGGTTGAGGGCGAGCACCTGGTGTCCCTGCATACGGGGCACAGGCTGGGTAAAATCATAGTAGAGCCGATAGACGCTGTCCTCCTCCGTGGCGGCGGCGGATTTGACAAAGCCCTTTTTCTCAAACAGCGTGCGCAGCGCTTTGCGGAGGCTCGCGTCGTCGGAGATGCGCTCGGCGATAATGTCGCCAGCGCCCGCGAGGGCCTCGTCCACGGTCTCGACGCCCTTTTCTGCGTCCACATACGGCTCGGCGAGCAGATGCAGATCGGGCAGATCCTTCGGCTGGGCAAAAATCGCGTCCGCCAGCGGTTCCAGTCCCTTTTCTTTTGCCACGGTGGCACGGGTGCGACGCTTTGGTTTATAGGGCCTGTAAAGGTCTTCTACTTCCGCGAGCGTTTTGGCGCTGTCGATGGCGGCGGCAAGCTCCTCGGTGAGCTTGCCCTGCTCCTCGATGGACGCCTTGACGGTCTCGCGCCGTTCTTGCAGCGAGCGCAGGTACGCCAGCCGCTCCTCCAGCGTGCGCAGCATGGTGTCGTCCATGGAGCCGTGCAGCTCCTTGCGGTAACGGGCGATAAACGGGACGGTGTTTCCCTCGTCGAGCAGCTCGACCACAGCGGAGACATGCGCTTCGCTGCGGCCGAGTTCTTGGGCTATGATGGAGATAATTGAATCCATATTGTATCCTTTTACAAAAATATTACTTATGGTAGAATTTTTTGACCTCATACTTCGGCTCACAGGTCACGTGGATGCCGAGGCTCTTGTAGAGCTGGATGTCCTCCTCCGAGATGATGACGGAGAAGTGGGCGTCCGCGCCGCTGAGCTTGTCCAGCTGCTGCTGGGCGTAGGTGGCGAGCGGGTTGGTGATGCCGGAGATCGCCAGCGCCAGCAAAACCTCATCGGAGTGCAGGCGCGGGTTGCGGTGGCCGAGGTGCTGGGTCTTGAGATCGGAGATGGGCTGGATGACCTGATCGGGGATGAGGTCAAGCTCGTCGTTGATGTTGCCCTCGACCTTCATCGCGTTCATCAGCATGGACGCGGATGCGCCCAGCAGCGACGAGGTCTTGCCCGTGATGAGCCGTCCATCGGGCAGCACCATCGCGCCGGCGGGCGCACCGGTCTCTTCCGCCTTGGCGTTGGCGGCGGCGAAGGCGGGGCATAGATCGGCGGTGACATTCGCCTTCTGCATCACCAGTTCCAGCTTACGGATCTGTTCGTCGTCCGCCTCACCCTTGACGCGGGCGACCAGCGTGTTGTAGTAGCGACGCAGAATTTCCATGCGCGACGCCTGACGGCACGCGTCGTCGTCGACGATGCAGTTGCCCGCCATGTTCACGCCCATGTCCGTGGGCGACTGATAAGGGCTCTTATTTTGAATACGCTCGAAGATCGCCCGCAGCACCGGGAAGATCTCCACGTCGCGGTTGTAGTTGACCGTGGTCACGCCGTAGGCATCGAAGTGGAACGGGTCGATCATGTTCACGTCGTTGAGGTCGGCGGTGGCGGCCTCATAAGCGAGGTTGACGGGGTGATTGAGCGGCAGATTCCAGATCGGGAAGGTCTCAAATTTGGCGTAGCCTGCCGCCACACCGCGCTTGTGCTCGTGGTAGAGCTGACTGAGGCAGGTCGCCATCTTGCCGCTGCCCGGGCCGGGAGCGGTGATGACCACGAGGGAGTGGGAGGTCTCGATGTAGTCATTCTTGCCAAAGCCCTCGTCGCTGACAATGTGCGCCACATCCGAGGGATAGCCCGCGATGGGGTAGTGGCGGTAGCTGCGCACGCCCAGCGCCTCAAGACGCTTCAGGAACGTATCCGCCGCGCCCTGACCGGCGTACTGGGTCACCACGACACTGCCGACGAACAGGCCAAGCGAGCGGAAGGAGTCCATCAGCCGCAGGCAGTCGTCGTCATAGGTGATGCCGAGGTCACCGCGGACTTTGTTCTTTTCGATATCGTTGGCGTTGACGACAATGACGATCTCCACGTCGTCGCGCAGCTGCTGGAGCATCCGCACCTTGCTGTCTGGCTGGAAGCCGGGCAGCACGCGGGAGGCGTGGAAGTCGTCGAACAGTTTGCCGCCGAACTCCAGATACAGCTTGCCGCCAAACTGCGCGATGCGCTCGCGGATGTGTTCGGACTGCATGGACAGGTATTTGTCGTTGTCAAACCCGATTTTTTGCATATGACCCAATTCTCCCCCATAATATAAAATTTGGTAATCATTATAGCGAAACAAAATGCTGAAAAAAAGGCTTGACATTTTGGAGGGGATACGCTAATATAATCTACGTTCGCTCGCGCGGTTAGCTCAGCTGGTAGAGCACATGCTTGACGTGCATGGGGTCACAGGTTCGAGTCCTGTACCGCGCACCAGAAAAAACCCTTGAAATCTTTTGATTTCAAGGGTTTTTTCTAGGCAAAATGTTTGGTGGCATGTGCCGCCAAAGGAAGGATCACCGATGCCTCAAAACGAACGTGCGGAATCCACGCCGCAGCCCACGGCGGCGGAGCGCCGCCGCGCGCTGGCGCTCGTGTGGCTGGCGGTATTTTTTGTCTCCACCGCGTCGCTCTTTGTGCGCTGGAGCAACGCGCCGTCGCTGGTGTTAGCGGCGTATCGCAAGATCTTTGTCACGCTGTTGCTCGTCCCCGCGCTGTTCGGCAATCGGGAGCGGCGGCAGGAGCTGCGCTCGCTGAAAAAAGGGACCGTGCTCTGGTGCCTGCTCAGCGGCACGTTCCTCGCGATCCACTTCTGGACGTATTTCCTCTCGGTGAACAACACGACGGTCACGGCGTCGCAGGTGCTTGTCGGCACGGAGGTGCTGTTCGTGGCGCTGGCGATGGCGCTTGCGGGACGCGAGCGCTACGGCGTCTGGAGCAGGGCGGGCATCGCCGTGGCGCTGCTCGGCGCGCTGCTGGTGGCGTATACGCCCGGCGGTTTTTCCACCGGCGGGATGCTGTTCGGCAACCTTTGCGGCATTCTGGCGGCGGCGATGCAGGCGGGTTACTCGCTCGTCGGCACCAAGGTGCGCGTCGGCGTGTCCAACACGGTCTACACATTTCTGGTATATGGCACATCCGCGGTTGTGCTGACGACCATGGTGCTGTTTTCGCCCTACTCGCTGGTCGGCTACGGCTGGATCAACTACCTGATGGGCTTTTTGATGGCGGTCTTTAACAGCCTGCTGGGGCACAGCATTTTTAACTGGTCGTTCAAATACTTAAGTCCCACGCTGGTCGCGGTTATGAAACTGTTCCAGCCGGTTCTTTCCACAATCTGGGCGCTCTTGCTGCTCTCAGAGCTGCCGGCCGTCAATCAGGTTATCGGCGGCGCGGTAGTGATCCTCGGCATCTACCTTTACATCAAGCACAAGGACGCGGCTGGGAGTTGACTTTCCCCGGTCATCTGTCCTACAATAAAGACAATCATTATGGAGGAGGAACCCGGCATGAAACTGGCCATCGGCAATGACCACGCAGCGGTCGAATTGAAGAATACGATCATGGAATATCTCAAGGGCAAGGGCATCGAGGTCGTCAACGTCGGCACGGACACCAGCGAGCGCTTCGACTATCCCATCGCGGGCTACCGCGTCGCAAAGCTGGTCGCGGCGGGCGAGGTGGACGGCGGCGTGCTGATCTGCGGCACCGGCGTCGGCATCAGTCTTGCGGCGAACAAGGTTAAGGGCATCCGTGCCTGCGTGTGCAGTGATCCCTATACCGCCAAGCTCTCCAAGCAGCACAACAACACGAACATCATCGCCTTCGGCGCCCGCGTCATCGGTGACGAGACCGCGAAGATGATCGTGGACGAGTGGATCAACGCCAAGTTTGAGGGCGGCCGTCACGAGCAGCGCGTTGCGCTCATCACCGAGATTGAGCAGACGCAGGCACTTGCCTCCCGCGGCGAATAACCGTAAAGCAACCTTCAAAATCCCACCCCATCGGGGTGGGATTTTTTGATCGAGTTGCACAAGAGCGGATTGAAAAGAGCAAATCTTTCTGTTATAATTATTATGAGGAGCTATGTAACAGGAGGAAACCGATATGGATCCCATTCGCGTCATCGAAGTCAAGGAGAGCATCTTTGCGGACAACAACGCGGACGCTGACCGTCTGCGCGGCCAACTCAAGAAGCAGGGCACGTTTCTGCTCAATGTGATGTCGTCTCCCGGCTCCGGCAAGACCAGTACCCTCAAAAAAACCATCGCCGCGCTGAAGGACGAGATGCGCATCGGCGTCATGGAGGCGGACATTGACTCCGATGTGGACGCTGCCGCCATTCTGGAGACCGGCGCGCGAGCGATCCAGATCCACACCGGCGGCATGTGCCATCTGGACGCGGACATGACGCGCCAGGGCCTCACCGAGTTTGGCACGGAGGATCTCGATCTTGTGATCCTCGAAAATGTGGGCAACCTTGTCTGCCCCGCGGAGTTTGACACCGGCGCGGTCAAGAACGCAGTCATCCTCTCCGTGCCCGAAGGACACGACAAGCCGCTCAAGTATCCGCTGATGTTCGAGGTGGCGGACGTGCTGATCATCAATAAGATCGACGTGATGCCGTACTTTGACTTCGATCTCGACAAGGTCACGGAATTTGCCCACATGCGTCATCCCGGCCTGGAGCTCTTCCCAATTTCCGCCAAAACCGGCGAGGGCGTGGACAAATGGGTGAACTGGCTGCGTAAGCAGGTCAACGACTGGAAGGAAGCGTAACAACCGTACCATAGGCGCCAGATAAAAAGGGGGAGAGCATGAAAGATCTCAAGCATCTGATTTACTTTGAACAACTCTTGCTGGAGGCGAACAACGAGCTGATCCGGCAGGCGCGGGAGGATGGCAAGATCTGCGTCGCCTACACCTGCGAAAACACCCCGGAGCCGCTGATGAACCTGCCTGGCACATTTTCCGCGCGCCTGCGCGCGCCGCGCACCGGCTCGATGGAGGTTGCGACCTACTACCTCACGAGCTTTCTGTGTGAGTACAGCCGCGCGCTGCTTGAGCGCGCCATTGAGGGCGGCTACAGCTTTGCCGACTGCATCATTACGCCGGATGGCTGCTCGATGATGAACCGCTGCGTGGAGAACATGGAGCTGCTCAAGACGATGGGCAAGGACAAGCCCAAATTCTTCTACGAGTACATGGAGATTCCCATGAAGGGCGACGACAACGGCCTCAATCTCTATGTGCTGCAATGCAGAAACCACATCTTAAAACCGCTCGCGGAGCACTACGGCATCGACATCTCGGACGCCGCGATCCGCAAGGCGGTGGCAGAGCACAACAAGGTCTGTGAGCTGATCCGCGCCATTGGCGAGTATCGCAAGGACGAGCAGCCGCGCATCACGGGCTATGAGTTCCACATCCTGACGCTCGCGACCTACGCATGTCCGAAGTACTTACTCATTGACAAGCTCGAAGAGACGCTGGAGGAGCTCAAGACCCGCGAGCCGGACGAGAAGTTCCCGTATCGCGCCCGCGTCGTGGTGGTCGGCTCTGAGGTGGACGACCTCGACTTCATCAAGCTGATCGAGGATTCCGGCGCTTACGTTTGCGCCGATCGCTTCTGCTACGGCTCGCTGCCCGGTCGCGATCCCATCGTGCTGACCGACGACGAGGACGCGCTGACGCAGATCTGCCGCCAGTACATGCAGCGCGCCGAGTGTCCGCGCTATATGGATATGCCCAAGATGCAGGGGCGCCGCCAGTACGTTGCCGACACCGCGAAGGAGTACGGCGCGGACGGCATCATCTACGAGCAGATGAAGTTCTGCGACCCGTGGGCGTACGAGAAGATGCTCGGCTCCCACATCCTGCGCGAGGACTTTGGCTATCCCGTCCTCGCGGTGGACCGTCCCTATTCCATCGCGACCTCCGGCCAGATGCGCACCCGCGTGCAGGCGTTTGTGGAGAGCATGGAAATCAAGAAGATCCAGAAGGAGGGCGTGGCAAATGGCTAAAGAGATCGGCAAGGATCGCTTCGGCGATTTTTACAAGGACGGCGGCAAGGTGCGCAAGCGCCGTGAGTGGCGCGGCGTCGAGGACACGCTGTACGATTATTCCCGCTGGCTGGTCATCATGGGGACACTGGGCAAGTTTATGATGAAGCCCCGCAATGTCAAGGCGTTCTTCCGCTATCGCTGGATGGCGAACTACCTCGCTGTGCCGATGATGGTCGACCGCCACACGCAGGGCCTGCGCGGGGAATACCTGCGCATCTGCCACACCGAGCAGGACCTCATCATTGACGACGTGGCGAAGCTGCTCGACAACCTGTTCCGCGGCGACCGCCGCACCGGCAACGACACCGAGTTTTCCAAGAAGGTCGTCCTCGTCGATGAAAACGAGATGACCGCGGTGATGATGGGCTTTCCGACGCTCAAGTGCCTCAGCCGCGAGACCCCGTCCACCTACGTCTCCGTGCTTTTGAACCAGCACGCGGCGGAGCATTACATCGACGTGGCACAGGAGTTCGGCCTCGCCGGTGACGTGTGCCCCATGCCCGAGGCGGAGGCCGGCGTCTCCATCGACGACGATGCGCCGGTGCTGGGCGCCTGCGCCATCCAGTGCAATACCACCTGCGACGGCTCGCTGCTCGGCAACGGCGTCATCTCCCGCCGTCTGGAGCTGGAGGACGGCATTCCTGTGTTCCAGCTGGCGGCGCCGCTGCGCCACCGTGAGGACGACGTGCAGGAGTACGCCGCGCAGGAGATTCGCAACGCCATCGCTTTCATCGAGAAGCACACCGGCGAGAAGTGGGACTGGAAGGAGTA
Source organism: uncultured Clostridia bacterium (assembly GCA_947170435.1). Classification (GTDB taxonomy): domain Bacteria; phylum Bacillota; class Clostridia; order Oscillospirales; family Oscillospiraceae; genus Hominicoprocola. The sequence goes on from CAMVTO010000002.1 coordinate 160,053, forward strand.
TTTTGAGTGCGCCAAGCGCGTCAACTACGCCACCCGCTGCCGCCAGGAGTGGCTGGAGATGAACCGCACGCCATACCCGCAGGTGTTTGGCTCCAATCTCGCGCTTTACACCGAGACGAACTATATGGCGATCTGTGGACGCATTGCGGCGTTTGAAAAGGCTGACCGCAAGATCTCCAAGCTCGCGCGTCAGGCGTATGAGAAAAAGAAAAGAGCCGCAAAGGAGTACCGCCACCGCGCCATCATCTGGGGCGTGCAGTCGCACTACTACATGGACTTCCTCGTGTGGCTGCTCAACTGCTGGGGCATCGTGCCGCTGACGGACATGCTCTCCATGGTCTCCACGCGCGAGCTGGCGGAGACCGACACGCCGGAGAATCGCGAGACCGCCATCTACGACATGGCGTGGCTCACGGAGAACATGATCATGCGCAACCGCACGCACGGCGGCTACAAGGTGCTGCTCGACGAGCTGTGGGAGTTCACGCAGCAGTTCAACGCCGACATGGTCATTCTGTGGGAGCACATGAGCTGCAAGGCGCTCACCGGCATGCACGGCATGTTCGAGGATCGTGCCCGCGAGCTGGGCATCCACCTCGTCTGGGTCTCCCACGACCTGTTTGACCCGCGCATCATCTCCCGCCAGGGCGTGCGCGATCAGATCAACAACTACATGCGCACCGTCATGCGCGAGGAGCCCATCGACCCGTCGCTCGAGGTGCTGCATGATGAGGAATCGTGGTAAGAAAGGAGCGAAAGCATGAATAAAGTGATGAAGTTGATCTTAAAGCTCCTGTTTAAGCTCCTGCTGATCCTGCTCGGACTCTTTGTGGTGACGTTCACGGTCTACATCTTCAACCTCGACATGAAGCTGACAGCCGCCATTGAGCCGTGGCTTTTGAAGCACTACGACCGGATCGAGCGCGACGCACACCTATAACATGACACAAAAAGAAGCAGCCCGACGGCTGCTTCTTTTTGCTGTATAAAGTTTTTATAGCATTTGCCGGTTTCTTTTCCGCACCTTGACGCGGCAGCACGTCTTCTTTTCAGCGGCTGAGCGGTTCTTTCTTCTATAATGTGATTGCAAATGACAGACAGGAGGAAGATCCATGAATGAGAAAATGAAAAAAGCCCTGAATGAAACCTTGGAGCCTGACGAGAAGATCCTCTGGGAAAGCGGTGTGCAGTCATACGGTATGCTGGAGGGCGGGGAAGGCCGACAGCTGCTGCTTCGGTGGATCATCTGCTTCCTTGCCATCGGCGGCCTGACAGCAGGTTATGTCAACCGTGGAGGCAATGGGGTCGGACTGTACGTTGTGGCACTGGCTGCGCTGGCAATTATTGTGGCCGCGCCGATCCTCTCCTACCGACAGACGTTGGGTCAGCACTACTGCATCACCGACCGCCGCGCCGTGACGATCCGCCCCGACGGCACTGTGTACAGTCTGGACCGTGAGAATCTGGGAGAGACGCGGCTTTACAAGGTGGACTGCGGCGGCGAGGCGCTGGCGCTGGGCAGCCTGTTGCTCTCTGAAAAGGACAAGCAGCTGCGCTGGCGTGCCAACCACCCGCTGGAGGATTCCGGTTATGTACTGCGCGGGCTGGTGTTCTACCGGCCCGAACAGGCAGAGAAAGCGATGAGACTGCTGAGCGGCGCGGAGGTGTAAACGATGGAAGTTTCCAATGCATTTGTTGTCTTTATGGGCATGGGCACGACCTTTGTCGGCCTGACCTGCATCATCTTCCTGACGATGCTGATGGGCAAGATCATGCGCTGCTTTGAAAAACCGGCGCCGCCTCAGGCAGCGTCGGCCCCGACGCCTGCACCTGCCATGCCCGCAGCTGCGGCGGACGGCGTGACGGAGGAGGTTAAGGTGGCGATCCTCGCCGCGCTGATGCAGCAGCCCGGTTTCCGCATGGAAGACGTGCGGAGCATTGACATCCGCAGGGTATGACCGCGCGGGACGGCATTTTGCCGTCCCGTTTCTTTTTTAACGGCATTTTAGCACCGAATATGCTATACTATAAAATCAGAGTAGTTTAGGCACAGAGGAGGCGACACCATGCGGACGAAGAAGCGGCTTCCGCGGGCGGCGCGGGACGCGCTGCTGACGGCGGCGATCCTGTCCGCGGCGGTGGCGATCTGCGCGGCGATGGGCCGCATCGCCGAGGACGACGCCTATGTGGGGTTTCTGTTCGTGCTGGCGGTGGTATTTGTTTCCCGCTGGACGGAGGGCTACTTCTGGGGCATCTTTGCCTCGTTCTTCGGCGTGGTCTGCGTCAACTATGTATTCACCTACCCTTACTGGGAGATCAACTTCACCATGACCGGCTATCCGCTGACCTTTGTGACGCTGCTGGCGGTGGCACTGATCGTCAGCACCATGACCACGCAGATCAAGCGGCAGGAGCGGCTGCGGCTGGAGACGGAGCGCGAGGCCATGCGCGCTGACCTGCTGCGGGCGATGTCCCACGATATTCGCACACCGCTGACGTCGATTGTCGGCAACACAGCGGCAGTGTTGGAGGACAAAGGCGCGCTTTCGACCGAGCAGAAGCGTGCCTTGCTGCGGGATGTGAACGAGGACGCACAGTGGCTCATCCGCATGGTCGAAAACATTCTCTCCATCACTCGTATCCGCGGCGGCGCGGAGCGATTGACCACAGAGTACGAAGCGGCAGAGGAGATTCTGGGTGCCGCGGCGGGGAAATTTGCCAAGCGCTTCCCGCAGACGCAGGTTTCGGTAGAGGTGCCGGACGAGGTGCTGATGGTGCCTATGGACGCAACACTGATCCAGCAGGTCGTGCTGAACCTGATGGAAAACGCGGTAATCCACGGCGGCGCGGCACACATCCGCCTGCGCGTGGGGCGCAGCGGCACGGACGCGTTGTTTTCCGTGAGCGACGACGGCTGCGGCATCCCGGAGAAGAAGCTGGGCGCGCTTTTCGATGCGGCCAAAACGCCGTCGAGCTTTGGCTCCGACGGCAGGAAGAATATGGGCATCGGCCTTTCCGTGTGCCGCACGATCGTGAAGGCGCACGGCGGGGAGATGCAGGCGCGAAACAACGAGAGCGGTGCGTATCTGTGCTTTACGCTGCCGCTGAAGGAGGAAAAACCGCTTGAAACTTAAGGATAAAGTGCTTATTATTGAGGACGAGCAGAGCATCAGCAACTTTATCTCCACCATTCTCGGCGCAAACGGCTACGATACGATTGCCGCCGGGAGCGGGGAAGAGGCGCTGTCGATGATCTCCTCCCATTGCCCCGATCTCATCATCCTCGATCTGGGGCTGCCGGATATGGATGGGCTGGATATACTGCAGGAGGTGCGCTCGTGGTCGAATCTGCCCATCATTGTCGTCTCCGCGCGCACCCATGAGCACGACAAGGTCAAGGCGCTGGATCTGGGCGCGGACGATTACATTGAAAAGCCGTTCGGTACCAGTGAGCTGCTGGCGCGCATCCGTACGGCGATCCGCCACACGCGCACGCCGCTCACCAACGGCGGTATTGCCCAGTCGGGCAAGCTGAGCATCGGCGCGCTGACCATCGACTATGACAAGCACCACGTTCTGATGAACGGGACGGACGTACACCTGACCCTCAACGAGTTCAAAATCGTGGCGCTGCTCGGCAAGTACGCCGGCAAGGTGCTGACCTACGACTATATGATTCGCGAGATCTGGGGCCCGAAGGCCAAGGCGGACAACCAGATCCTGCGCGTCAATATGGCGAACATCCGCCGCAAGATTGAGAAAAATCCCGCCGCGCCAGAGTACATCTTCACTGAGATCGGTGTGGGCTACCGGATGCGGGATGAAGACGAATAAGGAGTTTTCATGTTCTATCGTACAAAGCTGCAGGAAAAACTGGACGAGGCGCTCAGCGCAGTGCTGCCCATCATCGGCATCGTGCTGGTGCTGTCGTTGACCATTGCGCCGATGACCAGCAGCGTGCTGCTGGCGTTTCTGTTTGGCGGCGTGCTGCTGGTGGTGGGGATGATGTTCTTCACCCTCGGCGCGGAGCTGGCCATGGAGCCGATGGGTGAGCAGGTTGGCGGTCGTATCACGCGGACGCGTAAGCTGTGGCTCATCCTCTCGATGGGTTTTTTGCTCGGTGCGCTCATCACCATCTCGGAGCCGGACTTGCAGGTGCTGGCGGGGCAGGTGCAGTCCATCCCCAACAACGTGCTGATCTTCTCCGTCGCCGGCGGCGTGGGACTGTTCCTCGCACTGGCGCTGCTGCGCATGCTGCTGGGCGTCAAGCTCCGCACACTGCTGCTGGTGTTTTATCTTGCGGTCATCGTCCTCGCGTTCATCGCGCCGGCGGACTTCATCGCCGTGGCGTTTGACGCCGGCGGCGTCACCACGGGGCCTATGACCGTGCCGTTTATCCTCGCCTTTGGCGTCGGCATCTCCGCCATCCGAAGCGACAGCAAGGCGCACGGGGACAGCTTTGGCCTCATCGCGCTCTGCTCCGTCGGACCGATCCTCGCGGTGCTGATCCTGAGCCTCATCTACCATGTGGACGGCGCGGCGTACAGCGCGACGGTGGCGCCGAATTTCACTGACACCGTGGAGCTGCGGGAGCTGTTCACCGAGGCGCTGCCGACGTATCTTCATGAGATCGCGACGGCGCTGCTGCCGATCATGGTATTCTTCGCCGTGTTCCAGGTCACGGGACTGCACCTCGGCAAAAAGACGCTGACGCGCATCGGGATCGGCCTGTTATATACATACGTCGGTCTGGTGCTGTTTCTCACCGGTGTGAACGTGGGCTTCATGCCCGCGGGCACTTACCTCGGCGAGACGCTGGCGGGGCTTCCCTGCCGCTGGGTGATCATCCCGGTGGGTATGCTGATCGGCTATTTCATCGTCAAGGCGGAGCCGGCGGTGTATGTGCTCATGAAGCAGGTCGAGGAGCTGACCAGCGGCGCGATTTCCGGCGCGGCGCTCCAACACAGCCTGTCCGTCGGCGTGGCGGTGTCCGTCGGCCTTGCCATGATCCGCGTGCTGACGGGGCTCTCCGTCCTTTACATGATCATTCCCGGCTATGTGCTCTCGCTGGCGTTGAGCTTTGTTGTGCCGGATATCTTTACTGCCATTGCGTTCGACTCCGGCGGCGTCGCCTCCGGCCCGATGACGGCGACGTTTCTGCTGCCGCTGGCGACGGGGGCATGCATTGCCGTGGGCGGCAATGTGGTGACGGATGCGTTCGGCGTGGTCGCCATGGTTGCCATGACGCCGCTGATCGCCATTCAGCTGCTGGGCGTGGCGTACAAGCTGCGCGAGCAGCGCGCGAAGCCTGCCGTCGATATCGTGGGTGTCGAGCAGAAGTTCGATTGGCTCGACGACTATGAGATCATTGCGCTGTAAGGAGGGAAGCGGCGAATGTCAGAACTGTATTTGATGACGACCGTGATCGAACGACGGCAGCTGCCCCGCTTTGTGGCGCTCTACCAGATCAACGGCATTCATGCGAGCTTCATCTCGCTGGGGCGCGGCACGTTCAACGTCGAGCGCAGCGGTTACCTCTTCGGCCAGGCGGAGAAAGCGGTCTGCTTCTCCACGGTGACGTGGGAGGCGTGGCGCGCGGCGAAGAAAGGGATGCAGCGGACGCTGCACATCGACGTGCCGGGCACGGGGATATCCTGCGTGATTCCGATGAGCAGCATCGGCGGCCGGCGGGAGCTGGCGTTTTTGACCGATGGACAGAACTATACCCGCGGGGAGGAGAGCATCATGAAGGGAACCGATCGCGAGCTGATCGTGATTATCAGCAATCAGGGCTACAACGAGCTGGTGATGGACGCCGCGCGGGAGGCGGGCGCCTACGGCGGTACCATCATCAATGCCCGCGGTACGGGCATGGAGCGCGCTGAGAAATTCCTTGGTATCTCTCTTGCCTCGGAAAAGGACATGATCTTTATCGTCGCCAAGACCTCGCAGCGCGACCACATCATGCAGGCGGTTATGCTCAAGGCTGGGATGCAGACGCCGGCGAAGGCGATCGCGTTCTCGCTGCCGGTGGCGGACACCGCGGGACTGCGCCTGCAGGACGAGGACGACGAGGAGGAGCCGGCGGAGGCCGAACCGGAACCGGCGAAAACCGAATAAAAAAGAGCGGCACCGCCGCTCTTTTTCTTGCTCGTGATTAAATTCTCGCCACGCCGCTTTTTTTCGCCGCCTCGGCAACGGCCTTCGCCACCGCGGGGCCGACGCGGGGATCAAAGGCCCTCGGAATAATGTATTCCTCGCTCAACTCGTCCTCGGAAATCAATCCCGCGAGCGCCTGCGCCGCCGCCATCTTCATCTCCTCGTTGATGTCGCTCGCGCGCACGTCGAACGCGCCGCGGAACACGCCGGGGAAGGCGAGCACGTTGTTGATCTGGTTGGGATAGTCGCTGCGGCCCGTGGACACCACCCGCGCGCCGCCCGCCTTCGCGTCGTCGGGGAAAATCTCCGGCGTGGGGTTCGCGCAGGCGAATACGATCGCGTCGCGGTTCATGGTCTTCACCATGTCCGTCGTCAGCGTGCCGGGGGCGGAGACGCCGATGAACACGTCCGCGCCGCGGATCACATCGGCAAGCGCGCCTTTCTCCATACCGCGGTTGGTGACCCTTGCCATCTCCTCCTTGATCCAGTTGAGCCCCTCGCGACCCTCATAGATCGCGCCTTTGCGGTCGGTCATCACGATGTTGGTGAAGCCCGCGGAGAGCAGCAGCCTGGTGATCGAGATCGCCGCAGCGCCTGCGCCGGAGGTCACGACCTTGACGTCTTCTTTTTTCTTGCCCACGACTTTGAGTGCGTTGGTAAGCCCTGCCAGGGTGATGATGGCGGTGCCGTGCTGATCGTCGTGGAAAATGGGGATGTCGCACTTTTCCTTGAGCTTGCGCTCGATCTCAAAGCAGCGGGGCGCGGCGATGTCCTCGAGATTGATGCCGCCGAAGCTGCCGGAGATGTTGTAGACCGTTTCTACGAACTCATCCACGTCCTTGGTTTTGACGCAGAGCGGGAAGGCGTCCACGCCGCCGAAGTTCTTGAAGAGGACGCACTTGCCCTCCATAACCGGCATACCCGCCTCGGGGCCGATGTCGCCAAGGCCCAGCACCGCTGTGCCGTCGGTGATGACGGCGCAGAGATTGTGGCGGCGGGTCAGCTCATAGCTCTTGTTGATGTCCTTTTGAATTTCCAGGCACGGCTGCGCCACACCGGGGGTGTAGGCCAGCGACAGGTCGTCCTTGGTGTCGGTCTTGACGGTGGACACGACCTCGATCTTGCCCTTCCATTCGCCGTGCAGGCGCAGTGATTCCTTTGCGTAATCCATTGCTCAATCATTCCTTCCTTTTAAGCTCCCCTGCTTGCAGGGAAGCTGTCCGCGTGAAGCGCGGGCTGAGGGGGCTCTTTCTGTTATCCCTCGAACGGGAACTTGTAGTCGAGGGCGAAGCGGTCACGCAGCTCGAGGAGCTCCTTCTGGATGCTCTCGCCCACGGGCACGCCCTTGTCCTTGCGATCCTGCCACGCGAGCCATTCCTTTTCCCCTGCGGTGTAGATGCGCTCCGCGCCGGGAGCCTTTTCGCTCGCGCGCAGGCCGCGGAGAATGTCGCCGCTGGTCTTTTCAAAGGTATCAAGCCCCATGAAGAACGCCGGGTTGATGACGAAGAAGAAGTGACCGAGGCGATACATTTTGTTTGTGCCGTCAGGGTTCTTGCCGCTCAATTCTTTCATGAACGGGCCGCCGGTGAGCGCCGCGGAGAGGATCTCCACGATGGTGGTGAAGCCGTAACCCTTGTAGCCGCCGGTCTCCTCGCCGAGACCGCCGATGGAGAGCAGCGCGCAGTTGCCCTTGCGCATCTCGCGCAGGATCTCGCCGGAGTCGGTCATGGTGCCGCCATCCTTGGTGACGACCAGACCCGCCGGGGTCTCTTTGCCGCTTCGCTCGTAGAACTCGATCTTGCCGTTCTGCACGATGGAGGTGGCGCAGTCAAAGTTGAACGGGAACTCCTCGTCGGTCGGCATGGTGAAGGTCAACGGGTTCGTGCCCATCATCGGCTCCACACCAAAGGTGGGGGCGACGGAGGGGCGTGCGTTGGTGCCGGAGATGCCGATCATACCCGCCTTTTCCGCCATCGTGGTCCAGTAGCCCGCGATGCCGTAGTGAGTGGAATTGCAGATCGCGCCGCCCGCCATGCCGTACTTGGATGCCTTTTCGATCAGCATCTCCATCATTTTGTGGCTCGCAACCATGCCCATGCCGTTGTTGGCGTCCATGACGACCGTGGTGGGGGTATCTTTGAGAATGTCGATCTTCGTCACCGGCAGCAGCGTGCCGTTTTCAATGCGGTCGAGGTAGATGGGCTTGAAGCGGTTGCAGCCGTGACTCTCGATGCCGCGGCGGTCGCTCTCCAGCAGCACGTCCGCGCAGATGGCGGCGTCGGCAGCGGGTACGCCGTATTTTTGGAACACGTCAATCATGAACGCGTTCATCATTTCCCAGGGAACAAAGGGTCTGGTTTCCATAGTGCCTCCTAAAAGATATAAAAGTGGCAAGCAGACCCGTGCCTTGCGGCAACAGGTCTGCGCAGTATTCTATTTCAAAACTTATTTCTCGGCCTTGTCGCTGTTGAGCCAGGCGACGAACTCATCGAGCGGCAGTTGACCGGCGCAGCAGGCGTCGCGCTTGGCGCGGGCCTCGAGCGACCAGGCGGTGAATTCCTCGCGGCTCATCAGGCCGTAACGGATGCGGGCGTTGTGCGTCTTGTACGAGCGCTTGTACTCGCGGATGGCGGGATCTTCCATCTTGCGCGCCTCATAGAGCCGAAGGGAACCCATCTCGCGGCAGGTCTTGGTGGAGTTCTCAATCAGGCGGTCGCAGTACTCCAGCTTCGTGTGACCGTGGGTGGCAAAGAGCCGGCCGCAGTACTTGCACTTGCGCAGATGCAGATTTTCCTGCAAGTAACGGTAAAGCAGGAACTCGGAAAAGGCCGCGGGATCCTCCGTCTCCAACACCTCGGTGATGATCGTGCGGGAATCGCGGCGCTCATCTTCCTCAAGGAACTGGTCGTAGGGATACAGACCGCTGATGCCCTGCTGCATCGGCAGGTATTTGACGGCCTCAAAGGCGAAGGACGGATAGGACGTCTCGCCGAAGCGGTGCTGAAGGGCAAAGTAGCGGTTCGCCACGTCGTCGCTCTCCGGCGCGGAGAAGACCTGATCGACCAGGCTGCGGAAATAGACCTGCAAATCCTTGTAATACGCCATCTGTGCGTTGCAGGCCTCCAATGAGAGCGGATCACCCGTGCCCTGCGTGATCTGCAAACGCTGCAAGGTTGCGGCAAAGGGCGCGAAGAACGCACTCTGATTGAGCCAGTACAGTGTGCAGTAGAAGATGGCGTTGAGACTTTTTTTGAGATAGCGGCCCTCGTTGATCGACTGAATGGCCTCCGCGACCTTGGGCCGGAGCTGCTCCCAGACGGAGAGATCGGCGGCGAGGAAGTCGCCCAGCGCGGTGCCGGAGGAATACTCCTTATGATAGAGCGTGATCGGCTCGTCTTTTTCCAACGCCATTGTGCGGATCTCAAAGCATTCGTGCTCGGCGTCGGTGTAGATCACGCACCAGATTTTTGCGCGCGGCGTGGGCTGCGCCTGATTCGGCTGCATGACAAAACCCCCTTATTTCTACATGTTTTACAGCAGTCATTATTATAGCAAAAGGACAGTGTAGAGTCAAGCAAATCCACGCCATCCTTTAGTCTATTTATTGATCTCAGTCTATCATCTGTTTTGTACAAAGTGATAGACTCGACACTCGTAGGGTTTTGTGATAAATCCATTGCCGGACAGCTCCGCGCCATAGTTGCTCAGCAGCAGCGTCCCGCGGGAAAGATCAAAGCCATCGGGCGCGCGGAAGCGCACGGGGCGCTCGACAAAGGAGCAGATCACCAGCACCCGCTCGCTGCCGAGGCAGCGGGAGTAGACGTAAAGGCTGCCGGAGAGCGGCGCATGGTCGGTGAAGCTGCCGTCGCGGATCGCGCGCAGCTCCTTGCGCAGCTTAATGGCACGGCGGTAGAAGTTGAGCAGGGAATCGGGGTCGTTTTCCTGCACCGCGGCATTGATCTCACGGTAGTTGTCGTTGACGCTGAACCACGGCGTGCCGGTGGTAAAGCCCGCGTTCCGCTCCGCGCTCCACTGCACCGGTGTGCGGGCGTTGTCGCGCGAGGAGCGGTGGCACCATTTGAGGCGCACCTTGTCCGGGAGAATGTGCGCGAGCATGTGGGCATAGTGCCAGCGGGTCTGCACGTCCTCGTAGAGCGCGGGATCGTCGGGACGCCAGTTGACCATGCCCAGCTCCTGCCCCTGATAGACGAAGGGTGTGCCCTTTAAAAACAGATACACGCAGGCGAGCATCTTGCCGCTTGCCACACGGTATTTTTCGCTGCCGTAGCGGGAGATGACGCGGGGGTGGTCATGGTTTTCAAGGTAGAGCATGTTCCAGCCCTTGCCGTCGAGCTTCTTCTGCCAGCGATCGAAGGCGCGCTTGAGCCGCCGCGCCGAGAAGGGCAGCGGGACGTAGTCGGTCATGAAGCAGTCCGCTTCCATGCTCTGGAACTGGATCATGGCGTCCAGCTGCCCGCGCTGCTCGTCCACATAGTCCAGCGCGCGCCTGGGCGACACCAGCGGCGCTTCGCCGAGGGTGAAGGTGTCGTACCCGTTCAGCGCGTCGCGGCGGAACTCGGCAAGGTAGTCGTGCACGCGCGGGCCATGGTTGTAGTGGAAGATGCCGCGGATCACCGGCATCCAGTAGTCGTTGGGCAGGCCGTCCTTTTTGGAGATGAACGTGATGACGTCCTCGCGGAAGCCGTCCACGCCCTGCGCCAGCCAGAAGCGGAGGATCTTCTTGACCTCCTCGCGCACCAGGGGATTGTCCATATTGAGATCGGGCTGTTTCACGGCGAAGATATGGAGGTAGTACTCCTGCCGCAGCTCGTCCCACTGCCACGCCTTGCCCTCGAACTGGCTGTCCCAGTTGTTCGGCAGCTTGCCGCCGGGCAGCGCGGGCCGCCAGATGTAATAGTCGGTGTACGGCTCGATGCGCCGCCGGGACTTCTGAAACCACTCGTGCTCGTCGCTGGTGTGGTTGACCACGAGGTCCATGATGACCTTCATGCCGCGCGCGTGCGCGCCGTCGAGCACCTTGCGAAATGCCTCCATGCCGCCGTAGAGCGGGTCGATGTCCATGTAGTTGGAGATGTCGTACCCGCAGTCCGCGCCGGGGGAGGGGTAGAGCGGCGAAAACCAGATGCCGTCGCAGCCCAGCGACTGGATGTAGTCCAGCTTTTCGTAGACGCCGTAGAGGTCGCCCACGCCGTCGCCATCCCCGTCCTTGAAGCTGCGGGGCCAGATTTGATAAAAAACCCGGTCTTTGTACCAGCGTGTCTGTTCCATGTATTGTCCCACCTCAAAACATCGCGCCGCGTATGCGGCGCGATGTGTGTTTTGTATCTTACGCCTTTATTACGCACGAATCCGCGTGCCGGTCTTGCCCTCAATGCCGTCCTTCGCTTTCTCCAGCAGCGTAATGAGCGCCGTGCGTCCGGGCTTGGACTCGGCGAACTTGACCGCCGCCTCTACCTTCGGGAGCATGGAGCCGGGTGCGAACTGTCCCTCGGCGATGTACTTGCGCGCCTCGTCCGGCGTCAGCGTGTCGAGACCCTTTTGATCGGGCTTGCCGAAGTTGATGGCGACTTTCTCCACCGCGGTGAGGATAATGAGCATATCCGCGTCCAGCTGCTCGGCGAGGCACTCCGAGGCGAAGTCCTTGTCGATGACCGCGGGCACGCCCTTGAGGTGATACTTGTCCTCCCAGATCACGGGGATGCCGCCGCCGCCCGCGGCGATGACCGCGTGCTTCTGATCGAGCAGTGCCTTGACCGTGTGGATCTCGATGATCTCCGTGGGCTTGGGGCTTGCCACCACCTGACGCCAGCCGCGTCCTGCGTCCTCCGCCACGTCGATGCCCTTCTCGTCGTGGAGCTTTTTCGCCTCGGCCTCGGACATGAACGCGCCGATGGGCTTGGTGGGATGCTGGAACGCCGGGTCCTTGGGATCGACGGCGACCTGCGTCAGCACGGTTGCAATGTGCATACCGGTGTTGCGGCGATCCAGCTCCTCACCGATGAGATTCTGAAGGTCGTAGCCGATGTAACCCTGCGACATGGCAACGCACATGGAAAGCGGCATCACGTCGCGGCTCTCGTCCTCGCGGCGGTAGGCGGCGAAGGCATTTTGAATCATGCCCACCTGCGGGCCGTTGCCGTGGGCGATGACCAGTTCGTAGCCCGCCTCAATGAGGTCGGCGATGGCCTTGGCGGTGATGTTCACCGCGTCCATCTGCTCGTGAAGATTTTTGCCCAGTGCGTTGCCGCCGAGGGCGATTACAATTCTTTTCGCCATAGTACCGCTTCCTTTCAGTGCCAAAATAATTTTTAGCTGACATAATTAATAATAAGCGGTTGCACGCTTTTTTGCAATATGCTAAACTATCAAAGATACAGTCCAATTCTTGGTGAAAAGAGCAGAGGTACATCACGATGAACATGATCCAAAGCGCGAAAGATCAGATCGCGGAGTTGACAAGGAAAGCATACGCCGCCGCGGCGTCCGAGGGTCTGCTGCCGGAGGGCGTGGAGACGCCGGTGAACGTGGAGATCCCCAAGGACACCGCCAACGGCGATTATACGACGACGTTCTGCCTCGCTGCGGCGAAGGCGATGAAAAAGAGCCCCCGCGAGGTGGCGCAGGTGCTGACGGGCAAGATGGTGTTGGACGGCACCTACTTCACGAGCGTGGAGATCGCCGGCCCCGGTTTCCTCAATTTCCGCCTCGGCGACAAGTGGTACGCCGACGTGCTCGCTGCCGTGGACGCAGAGGCGTCCGGGTACGGCCGCAGCGATGCGCTCAAGGGGAAGAAATACATGGTGGAGTTCGTCTCCGCCAACCCCACGGGGCCGATGCACATGGGCAACGCCCGCGGCGGCGTCCTCGGTGACACGCTGGCGGAGGTGCTGGACTGGAACGGCGCGGATGTGGAGCGGGAGTTCTACGTCAACGACGCCGGCAACCAGATCGAGAAGTTTGCCAAGAGCATCGAGGCCCGCTACTTCCAGATCA
>CAMVTO010000003.1 GCA_947170435.1 uncultured Clostridia bacterium
CTTCAAAAACCCAGTGTTTTCAAGGCTTTGCGGGTTTTGTCAGTTATTCCCACTCGATGGTGGCGCTGGGCTTGGGGGTCACGTCCCAGAGGACGCGGTTCACGCCCTTGACTTCGCTCGTGATGCGGGCGACGATCTTTTGCACCAGCTTGAAGTCCAGCTCTGCGACCTCGGCGGTGACAGCGTCCACCGTGTTGACCGCGCGGATGACCACGGGCCAGTCATAGGTGCGCTTGCCGTCGGTGATGCCGGTGGATTTAAAGTCGGGCACGATGGTGAAGTACTGCCACACCTTCCCCTGAAGGCCCGCGTTTGCGAACTCCTCGCGGAGAATCGCATCGCTCTCGCGCACAGCCTCGAGGCGGTCGCGGGTGATGGCGCCGACGCAGCGGACGCCCAGTCCCGGGCCGGGGAACGGCTGGCGGTACACCATGTTATCGGGCAGACCCAGCGCCTTGCCGACCACGCGGACCTCGTCCTTGTAGAGCAGCTTCACCGGCTCCACCAGCTCGAAGTTCAGCTCCGGGGGCAGACCGCCCACGTTGTGGTGGCTCTTGATGCCGTCGGACTCGAGAATGTCGGGGTAGATGGTGCCCTGGCCGAGGAACTCGATGCCGTCGAGCTTTTTCGCTTCTTCAGCGAATACGTCGATGAAGATCTTGCCGATGATCTTGCGCTTGCGCTCAGGATCGTCCACGCCCGCGAGAGCGTCAAGAAAACGATCCACTGCGTCGACATAGATCAGCTCCGCGCCCAGCTCGTCGCGGAAGACACGGATGACCTGCTCCGGCTCGCCTTTGCGCAGCAGACCGTGGTTGACGTGGACACAGACGAGCTGCTTGCCCACCGCCTTGATGAGCAGCGCCGCGACGACCGAGGAATCGACGCCGCCGGAGAGCGCCAGCAGCACCTTCTTGCTGCCGATCTGCGCCCGGAGGGCAGCGACCTGCTCGTTGATGAACGCCTCTGCCAGTTCCGGCGTGGTGATGCGCTCCATGGATGCGGGACGAACGTTACCAGACATAGAAAAAGCCTCCTTGTAGAATATTACAGAACAACTTGGAACAAGATAGAATCAATCCTCGCGGAAGATGAGGTTGGTGCCATCCACCTTGTCGATGACGGCCAGCGCCTTGTAGGGCACGCCCAACGAACGGAAGCGGTCGCCACCGCCCTGGAAGCCCTTCTCCACCGCGATACCGATGCCCTCGAGCGTCGCGTCCGCGGCGTTCACAAGGTCGACAAGACCCTGCATGGCGTTGCCCTTGGCCATGAAGTCGTCGATGATCAGCACATGATCGTCGGCGTGCAGCCACTCCTGCGAGATGATGTAGGTGACTTTTTTCTTGTAAGTATAAGAAAAGACATCGCTCTGGTACAGACCGCCCTCGATGTTGTCGCTCTTCGCTTTCTTTGCGAACAGCAGAGGAACACCGTATCTTTGGGCGCAGATCGTAGCCAGTGCGATGCCGCTAGCCTCAGCCGTGAGAACCATGGTGATTTTTTCCATCGGGAAGTATTTTGCGAACTCGTCTGCCAGAGCACCGAGCAGCGCCGTATCCACGCGATGGTTCAGGAACCCGTCGACTTTGATGATATCGCCGGGCAAAACCTTGCCCTCAGCGCGGATGCGATCAATCAAAAGCTGCATGAAAAGTATCCCCCTGTACGTTTATGTCGTACATTATGCGGGAAAATGTGCGATTTCGCAAGATGGTAAAGCAAACAAAAGGGAAGCGCCGAAGCGCCTCCCTTTTTCGCGAATTAACCCAATGCTTCGACAACCTCGAAGTCAGACGCGGACACATCCTCCCCGAACAGCCACGCCGCGCTCTTGGCATAGCGCAGCGCAGCGCCCTGCGGCGTAAGCAGGTCTGGGGTCTCCCCCGCGTCGCACGCTGCCTGCAAGTCCGTGTAGTAGTCCGCGGCAGTCTGATCTACGCCGAGCGCGGCGGGAAAGACCAGATGGGTGTCGGTCATGTCGTAGTCGGAGTAAATGTAGCGCACCCGTTCCACACACCAGACGCCGCCCTCGCCCTGCTTTGCGGGCTGGGAGAGCGCCAGCAGCACCAAATCCATCGGCTCGCCGGGAAAACGGTAGCCCAGCTCCACATGTTCGCCGCCGTAGGTATAGTCGGCGTCAAACAGATCGCTTGCGTCATAAGCGGTAAGGCCGTTGCGCGCAATGATCGCCTCGGGCAGCGACTCCGCCCAGTCGTTCAGCCGCCCCCACATGGCAAGGCTGACGCTGTCCGGCTCCTTGTCGCCGCGATAGAGCCGCACGTCCGTGGGCCGGGTGAGCAGGTAGTAGGCGTCGTCGCCATGGCGGGCAAAGACCGAGGTGCCGGGCTCGTCGCTGGCCGCCCATTCCTCAAAGCCGATGCGATCGAGCCGCGAGATCGTGCAAAGCAGGCCGTCGCCCCAATCCTCGCCGGGGTGCGCCTGCTGCCCCGCCTCCACGGACGCGCGCTCCGAAAACGAAATCAGCGGCGTGCGGTGCGCGCTCCACGCCTCCATGTCGGTGTTCACCGCCAGCAGCTCCAGCTGCTCCGTCGGCACGGGGATCTCCAGGCCGTCGAAGGTATAGACCGTCACGCCCGGCTCCGGCACGCTCGGCGTCGGCTCGATCACCGGCTCGGGCGGCGCGGTGATTTCGCTTTCCGGCGCCGGGGACGGCGCGGGGGGCGTATCCTCCTGTTTGGCGCAGCCCGTCAGCAGCAGCGCGCAGAGGGCGAGCAGCGCGGGGATGGGGCGTTTCATGTTCAGCCCTCCTCAGTAGATGCTGCCTCTATTGTACAATACCGCGCGGGTCGAGACAAGCAACGATTTGGTTACAAAACGGCGAAGCAGCAACCTCTGCCGCTTCGCCGTGGGTGTCTATTCGGTTGTTTCCGCCACGCGAAGGCGGTTTTTTGCGCGATCCAGATCGGCGCGCGCCTTGCGGCGCTCCTGCGGCGACTTCGCCGCCTTGAGCGCGGACTCCGCGGCCTCTGCCGCGGTGCGTGCGCGGCCGACGTCGATCTCCTCCGGCGTCTCCACGCTGTCGAGCAGCACCAGTGCGTCGTTGTTCACAAAGCGAACGATGCCGCCGCCCGCCGCGACGCGGACGGTCTCCCCCTCCGCCGTGCGGTAGCTCAGCGGTCCCGGCAGCACCGCGGCAACAAAGGGGCTGTGGTTGGCAAGCAAGCCCAGCTCGCCGTCGCTGACGCGCAGAGAGAGTGCCGCGCACGGCCCCTCGTAAAAATCACGATCCGCCGAGCGGATGTGCAGAGCGAAAGTGGCTGCCATAGTCAGACACCCAGCGTCTTGGCCTTCGCCAGCGCGTCGTCAAGCGTTCCGACATTGTAGAACGCGGATTCGGGGATGTCGTCCACCTCGCCGGCAATGATCGCGCCGAAGCCCTTGAGGGTATCCTCGAGCTTGACGTAGGTGCCCGGGATGCCGGTGAACTTCTCACCCACATGGAAGGGCTGGGAGAGGAAGCGCTTGATCTTGCGCGCGCGGTAGACCGTGAGTTTGTCCTCGTCGCTCAGCTCGTCCATGCCGAGGATGGCGATGATGTCCTGCAGCTCGCGGTACTTCTGCAAAATCTCCTGCACCTGACGGGCGATGCGGTAATGCTCCTCGCCCACGGTGTCCGCCTGCAAAATGCGGGAGGTGGACTCCAGCGGGTCGACCGCGGGATAGATGCCCTCCTCCACGATCTTGCGGGAAAGCACCGTCGTGGCGTCGAGGTGCGTGAACGTGGTGGCGGTGGCGGGGTCGGTCAGATCGTCCGCGGGGACGTACACTGCCTGCACCGAGGTGATGGAGCCCTTCTCCGTGGAGGTAATGCGTTCCTGCAGCTCGCCCATCTCGCCCGCAAGCGTGGGCTGGTAGCCGACGGCGGAGGGCATACGCCCGAGCAGGGTCGAGATTTCGCTGCCCGCCTGTACGAAGCGGAAGATGTTGTCGATAAAGAGCAGCACGTCGCGGTTCTCGCGGTCGCGGAAGTATTCCGCCATCGTGAGGCCGGAAAGCGGCACGCGCATACGCACGCCCGGTGACTCGTTCATCTGACCGAAGACGAGGGCGGTCTTGTTGATGACGCCGCTCTCCTGCATCTCGTGCCAGAGGTCGTTGCCCTCGCGGGAGCGCTCGCCGACGCCGGTGAAGATGGAGTAGCCGTCATGCTCCATGGCGACGTTGTGGATCAGCTCCTGAATGAGCACCGTCTTGCCGACGCCCGCGCCGCCGAAGAGGCCGATCTTACCGCCTCTGGCGTAGGGTTCCAGCAGGTCGATGACCTTGATACCGGTTTCGAGGATCTCCACCGAGGGGGTCAGCTCGGAAAAACCGGGTGCCGGACGGTAGATGCTCATACGCTCGGTGTTCTCAGCAACCGGCTCGCCGCCGTCGATGGGCTCGCCGAGCACGTTGAACATGCGGCCAAGCGTCGCGCTGCCCACGGGCACCTGAATGCTGCGTCCGGGCGCGGTGACGCGCATACCGCGATACAGTCCCTCGCTGCCGGAGAGCATGACGCAGCGCACCACGCTGCCGCCGATGTGCTGGCTGACCTCCATGACGCGCTCTTCGCCGTCGACCTCCGCGAGGACGACTTCTTTGATCTTGGGCAGTTCCCCCACTTCAAACTGTACGTCGACCACCGGGCCGGCGACCTGTTTGATCATTCCTGTTGTCAAGCGGGACGCCTCCTTACTTCTTTTTATTGCGCTGCGCCTGTGCGCCCGCGGAGATCTCCGTGATTTCCTGCGTGATGGCAGTCTGGCGCGTGCGGTTGAGCTGGAGCGAAAGGTCGCCCAGCAGCTCCTGTGCGTTGGTGTTCGCCGCGTCCATGGCGGTGACGCGGGCGTTCTGCTCGGAGCAGAAGCTGTCGAGCAGGGCGGAATAGAGAAAGCCGCTCAAATAGCTGCGCATCACGCCCTGTACCACGGCGTCCACCGAGGGGATGAACTCCAATGTCGGCTCATCCGTGCGGTGCTCCACGTCGAAGTGCCGGCGCTCCAGCGGCAGCAGCCGGTGTGTGAGCGCTGAGGACGCGATGGAGTTCTTCATGTCTGTGTAAATGACCATCAGCTCGTCCAGCTCGCAGTTGTCATAGCGGTCAAGCAGCGTGGTAGTGATGGCGCGGGCCGTCTCCATGGACGGGCTGTTCGCGCCGGGAAAGAACGTCGTCGGGTATTTGTGCGCCTGAAAATAGCGCCGCCCGACCTCGCCGACGACAAAGATTTCCGCGTCGGGCTTTTCCTGATAGAGCGTCTCCGCCGCGCGGATGACGTTGAGGTTATACGCGCCGGCAAGGCCCTTGTCCGCCGTGATGACGAGGATGCCGCACACGCCGTCCTTCGGCAGTGCGCCGTCGGCATCGAAGAAATAGCGGCTGCGGTAGCTGCCATCGACACGCAGGATGCGGCCGATCTCGCTGCGGAGGGAGTCAAAGTAGGGTCGCGTCTGCGCCAGATCAACCTTGGCGCGGCGCAGCTTGGTGGACGAGATGAGGTACATCGCGCCCGTGATCTTCTTTGTCTCCTGCACCGCCTTGATGCGGTCCTTCAGCTCCTTAGCGCTCGCCATCGGGAGCCTCCTCGCCGTGCCCGCCGCGGAGCCAGCGCTCGGCGAATTCCTTCGCTGAGGCGAGGATATCCGCTTTGTCGCGGTCGAGCAGCTTGCCGTTGCGGTCGATGCGGCGGCAGATGTGGTCGTGCTTCGCCTCCACGGCGGCGAGCAGCTTCTCGCGGTAATCCAGAAGCTCGTCGATGGGGATGTCCTCCATCGTGTGGTTCAGCGCCGCGATGAGCAGAATGACCATCTGATGCTGGGAAAACGGCTTGTACTGATCCTGGCGCAGCAGGCGCATGAGCCCCTGGCCGTATTTGAGCTGCTTCTTCGTGACCTCGTCGAGGTCGCTGGAGAACTGCGTGAACGCCTCCATCTCGCGGAATTGCGCGAGGTCAATGCGCAGCGAACCCGCGCTCTGCTTCATAGCCTTGGTCTGCGCCGCGCCGCCGACACGGCTGACGGACAGACCCACGTTCACCGCCGGACGCTGACCGGAGAAGAACAGGTTGCTCTCAAGGTAGATCTGGCCGTCGGTGATGGAGATGACGTTGGTGGGAATGTAGGCGGACACGTCGCCCGCCTGAGTCTCGATGATAGGCAGTGCCGTCATGCTGCCGCCGCCCAACTCCTCGGAGAGGTGCGCCGAGCGCTCAAGCAGACGGGAGTGCAGATAGAACACGTCGCCGGGGTAGGCTTCGCGGCCCGGAGAGCGCTCAAGCAGCAGGCTCAGGGCTCGGTAGGCGATGGCGTGCTTTGAGAGGTCGTCGTAGACGATCAGCACGTTGCGCCCGGTGTGCATAAAATGCTCGCCCAGCGCGGTTGCCGCGTAGGGTGCGATGTACTGCTCCGCCGCGGGATCGCTGGCGGAGGCGCTGACGATGATCGTGTGCTGCATCGCGCCGTGAGCCTCCAGATTCGCCGCGATCTGGGCGACAGAGCTGGCCTTCTGGCCGATGGCGACGTAGATGCAGATGACGTTGCGTCCGTTCTGATTGATGATGGTGTCCACCGCGATGGCGGTCTTGCCGGTCTGGCGGTCGCCAATGATCAGCTCACGCTGGCCGCGGCCGATGGGGAACATGGAGTCAATGGAGAGGATGCCCGTCTCCATCGGGGTATCCACCGCCTGCCGGTCCATGATGCCGGGCGCGGCGACCTCGATGGGGCGGTAATCGTCGTGCTCGATGGGGCCCTTGCCGTCGATGGGCTCGCCCAGCGCGTTGACCACGCGGCCCAGAAAGCGGCTGCCGACGGGCATGCCCGCGGTGCGGCCGGTGCGCTTGACGATGCTGCCCTCGGTGATGTCACCCTCGGCGCCGAAGAGGATGCAGCCCACGCTGTCCGCGCGCAGATCCTGCACCATGCCGTGGATGCCGCCGGCGAACTCGACAACCTCGCCGTACTGCACGCCGGGCAGTCCCCGGACGCGGGCGATCTCGTCGCCGACGAAGATGGCCTCGCCCTTTTCCTCCCGCGCGACGGCGGGAGAAAACTCCGCCACCTCCTTGCGCATGAGCGGCACGAAGCCGGGCGCGGCGTTGTCCATGCGATTGAGGCGGGACTGGAACTGGCGCACGCGGCCCTCCAGCGTCCAGTCGTAGACGTCGGAGCCGACCTCCAGGCGGAAGCCGTCGTGGATGCCGGGGCTGCGTGTCCAGCGCAGGGGGATCACTTCGCCATAGGTGCGCTCCAGAAACGCCTCAAGGCGTTCGCTTTGCTCGGCGGAGGGTTCAGTGTCGCTGTAGATATACGCGCGAAGGACTTTTTGTTCGTTACTCATCGCGCTGCTCGCTTTCCGCCGCGTCCAGGAACTTGTCGAGGGCGTTGCCGTCATTGATCAGGAGCTTCTGCACCGCCTCCATGGCGATGGCGCGAATCTCGTCGTTGGAATCGGCGAGCGCCTTCTTCGAGCGCATCTCCGCCGTCTTGCCGGCGGTTTCGAGGATGCGGCGTGCCTCGGCGCGGGCCTCCCCCAGCAAACGCTGCTTCTCGGCCTCGATCTCGTCGCTTGCCTTGGTGCGCATGTGGATGATTTCATCCACGGCGGCGTCGTACTTTTCCTGCGTCGCCTTGCGCAACTCGGCGGCTTCGGCGCGGTTGGTCTCCGCGGCGTCGTTCATTTCCTTGTAGTGCTGCTCGCGCTTCGCCATGAAGCTCTTCACGGGCTTGTAGAGCAAGAAGTATAGCCCGCCCGCGAGAATAGCGAAGTTGAGCAGGTGCAGCAAGATCTGCTGCCAGTCGATGTTCAGGGGCATAACGTCCTCCTGCTTACAGCACGAAGATAATCAGAATAACGGCAAGGAGCGCATAGATGATCGCGGTCTCGATGAACACGAGACCCAGCATCATCGTCGAGCGGATGTTGCCGGTGGCTTCGGGCTGGCGGGCGACGCTCTCCGCCGCCTTGGCGGTGACAAGCGCCATGGCGATGGCGCCCGCGGCGGCGGCGATGCCGATGGCGATGCCGGAGCCGATCGCCTTGCTGGTGATCTTGGAAGCCTCCGCTTCGGCCTCGGCGGCCTCGACGACGATGGTTTCGGGCGCGACGTCCGCGGCGAAGGCAAAGGTCGGCAGCGCGACGGCGAGGATCAGGGTCAGCAGGAGCAGGGATGCAAACAGTTTCTTGCGGTTCATGTGTGGTTTCCTCCAAATTTAATATAATATATTGACTGTGTTTATTCTTCTTCACGCTCTGTGACCTCGCCGTAGTACATGCCGACGAGCATCGTGAGCACATAAGCCTGCACCAGCGCGTGGAGCAGCGTGAACAGCACGCCCACCACCACCGGCAGCACATAGCTGAGCTTGACATAGTGGTACACCAGCTCCGTCACCAGCAGTCCGCTGAGCAGCGCGCCGAAGAGACGGAAGCTCATGGAGATGGGCAGCGAGAACTCTTTGAGCGCCGCGCCCGCGCCCTTGGCGCCCCGGTGGATGAGTCCGCCGAAGAAAATGACAAGGTAGCTCAGGCAGCCCATGGCGATGGCGGCGTTCACATCGCTCAGCGGTGCGGGCAGCGCCACGGAGTGCCCGTGGGTCGTGACCGCCTGCAAGCCGAACAGCTCAAAGAGCGTACTGCAAAAGATGTACACGCCGGCGGCGAAGACATATCCGCCGATGAAGCTGGGCTTTTCCAAAGGCCCGACGCCCGCCATGCCGTCCAACAGACCCACAATGGTTTCGAGCACCATTTGGAACTTGCCGGGGACTTCGGTAAAGCGCGGGATGATAATAAGCCGGATCAGCAGCGCCGCCACGAGCAGAACGCATGAGACGGTCATCGCCGCGATCAGTGCGGGATTCACATCCTTGACGCCGAACAGGCTGATGCGATTCACGTCGTGAAGCACCGCGTCACGCATGGCGATCTGCACGTCGCCATGGTCGCCGTGTCCGCCGGTGAGCCTGGCGCCGGCGAACAGTACCGCCAGCAGAACGACCCAAACGCCCAACGCGACCTTGTTCGCCGCGGCCCAGCCGCCGATCGCGCCCGGGAGCCGCCGGAGCTTTTCGCCGAGGCTCGGGCCCTTCTTGACCCCGCGTGCCTTGGCGGCAGGCTTTGCGGCTTTCGCCCTGGGCTTCGGGATGAACGCACCCACAATGGTTTCCAGTGCGAGCTGGAACCGACCGGGGACGATGGTGAACTTCGGAATGACCCGTGCGCGAATCAGCGCTGCGGCAAGCAGCAGGAGCGCTGTGATGAGCGCGAGCGAAACGTTCCCCGTCCGCAGTGACAGCGTTCCGCCCCCGGAAATGAGCGCGAGGATCAGCAGCGCTGCCACGCTCCCCAGCCAGATCAGCAGAGGCTTTTTGCTTTCTTTCATATCACACCCCCTCACAAGAGGCCATAATAGCACAGATTAACGTTTAGGGTATCACTTTCCCGCCAAAACATCAAGCAGAAAATCCGCGAAACCAGAAGAATTTACGGGAATTGAACACCGCCCGATTTCCCTTGCAAAATACGTGGCAGGAAGGTATAATTCCTCCTTGTTATGAATGTCGTGTTTTTCTTTAACAGTATTCTTCTGGGCGTAGGCCTCGCCATGGACGCGTTTTCCGTCTCACTGGCCAACGGCCTGCACGAGCCGCGGATGACCCGCGCGCGGGAGTGCGCCATCGCGGGCACGTTCGCCTTCTTCCAGTTTCTCATGCCGATGATCGGCTGGCTGTGCGTGCATACGCTCGTCGAGCGCTTCGCGGCGTTCCAGCGCTTTGTACCGTGGATCGCGCTCGCGCTGCTGCTCTATATCGGCGGCTCCATGCTGCACGAGGCATTTCGCGGCGGTGCGGCGGAGGAGCCATCCGGTGTGGGTGTGGGCGCGCTGCTGATGCAGGGCGTCGCCACCTCCATCGACGCGCTGTCGGTCGGCTTCACCATCGCGGAGTACGCCGCCGCCGCGGCGCTCACCTGCTCGTTGATCATCGCCGTGGTGACGTTCGGCATCTGCCTGCTTGGGCTTCGCATCGGCCGCGTGATGGGTACGCGCCTTGCGGGCAGAGCATCTATCCTCGGCGGCGTGATCCTGATTCTGATTGGGCTGGAAATCTTCATCAAGGGTGTATGGATAGGATAATCGGCGGAGCGCGCGGCTCCGCCGATTTTTGCAAATTGTCTTGACAAACTGTCCTTACTGTATATACTGTTTATATACAGATTACGCAAGGAGGCAGCGCGTGAATATTCTGATCGACAACAAAAGCAACGCCCCGATCTACGAGCAGATCTATACCCAGCTCAAAGCGCAGATCATCAGCGGTGCGCTGCGGGAGGATGAGCTGCTGCCCTCGATTCGGAGTCTTGCGAAGGACCTGCGCATCAGTGTCATCACGACGAAGCGCGCCTACGACGAGCTGGAGCGCGAGGGCTTTCTCTACACCGTGGCGGGCAAGGGCTGCTTTGTCGCGCCAAAGAACGTGGAGCTGCTGCGCGAGGAAACCCTCAGGGCGATCGAGGGGCATCTGGCGGAGGCGGCGCGGCTCGCGGCGAGCTGCAATGTGAGCGCGGCGGAGCTGGCGGAGATGCTGCGGCTGATCACGGAGGAGGATTGAGATGAACGCATTGGAACTCAAAGACCTGCGCAAGGACTACAGGGACTTTACGCTGGGGCCTCTCGACCTGACACTGCCGAGCGGCGCGATCCTCGGCTTGATCGGCGAAAACGGCGCGGGCAAGACCACCACCATCAAGCTGATCCTCGATATGATCTCCCGCGACGGCGGAGCGGTGCGGCTGCTGGGCCGCGACAACCGCGAGAGCTTCCCGCTGGGCAAGGAGGACGTTGGCGTGGTGCTGGACGAGGTCAGCTTTTCCGAGTGCCTGACGGCGGCGGAGGTCGGCAAGATCATGCGCGGCGTATTCCGCAACTGGGACGCCGCGGCGTATGAGAGCTATTTGAAGCGCTTCGCCCTGCCGGAGAAGAAGCGCTTCAAGGAATTCTCCCTCGGCATGAAGAAAAAGCTCGGCATTGCGGTGGCACTCTCGCACCGCGCGAAGCTCTTACTCCTCGACGAACCCACCGGCGGTCTCGATCCCGTGGTACGGGATGAGGTGGTGGATCTCTTCTCCGAGTTCACGCGGGACGAGAGTCACGCGGTGCTGATTTCGTCGCACATCGTCAGCGACCTCGAAAAGCTCTGCGACTACATCGCGTTTCTGCACAAGGGGCGGCTGATGCTCTGCGAGGAGAAAGACCGACTGTACGAGGCCTACGGCGTCGTGCGCTGTGCGCGGGAGGACTTCGCGACGATCGACCCGGCGGCGGTGCTGGGAAAGCGCGAGACGCCCTACGGCGTGGAGGCGCTGCTGCGCCGCGAGGACGCGCCGCGCGGCATGGACGTAGGCCGCGTGGACATTGAGGAGCTGTTTGTGCTCATGGCGAAAGGGGGCGACAGGCAATGAAGGGTTTGCTGCTCAAGGACTGGTATCTGACGACCAAATACCTGCGCGCGCTGATCCTGATCTCGCTGCTGTTCGCGGCGATGTCGGTGTTCTCGCCGGAAAACGGCTTTTTCCGCATCTACCCCGCCGTCATGTTCGCGATGATCCCCGTGTCGCTCTATTCCTACGACGACCGGGAGAAGTGGACGGTGTACGTGCAGGCGTTCCCCGTCTCCCGCGCACAGTATGTGACCGAAAAATACCTGTTCGGCGCGATCTGCATCGCGGCGCTGGTCACACTGCTGACGGTTTTGTATCTGGTCACCGGCGCGGACGGCATTGACGGCGCGGTCACGCTGTCGCTGCTTCTGGGGTTGGCGAGCGCGTCGCTGATGCTGCCGATCCTGTTCCGTTTCGGCGCGGAGAAAGGGCGCATCGCTTATCTGATCTTCATCGGCGTGATTTGCGGCAGCGGCGCGGCGCTTTCGTTCTCGGCTTCTTCGGCGGGTGACATCACCACGGTTCCCAGCCCCAATCTGGGGCTTTGCGCGGGCGCGATTGTGCTCTACGCGCTCTCGTGGCGGCTGTCCGTCGCGCTGTACCAAAAACGCGAACTGTAACAGGAAAACGCACGGCGAAAGCCGTGCGTTTTTTCATCCGTTTTGCGCCGCGCAGTCGGCGGGGCCGTCCTTGCGGAGCATTTCCAGTCCGTGATCCAGCGCGCCCAGCACCGCGTCCAGATTCTCCCGCGCGCCCTTGGGGCTGCCAGGGAGGTTGACGATCAGCGTGCGGCGCAAAATCCCCGCTTGTGCGCGGGAGAGCATCGCGCGTTTTGTGATTTGCATCGACGCCGCGCGCATCGCCTCTGGAATGCCGGGGCAGAGCTTCTCGCACACCGCGACAGTCGCCTCCGGGGTCACGTCCCGCGGCGCGAAGCCTGTGCCGCCGGTGGTGACGCACAGCGCCACGTCATCCGCTGCCGCCTCGCGCAGCGCCTGCTCGATCTGCGCGATCTCGTCCGGCACCACCACGATCTTATCCACGGCATAGCCCGCGCCGCGCAGCTGCTCCGCTACCGCGGGACCGCCCTCGTCCGTCCGCTCGCCGCGGAAGCTGCGATCACTGACAGTAATTACTCTTGCTGAATATACCATTTGCAATCCTCCTGTTTGACGCCTCGCTTGCGGGGCGGCTGCGCGAAGCGCAGACTGAGGGAGTTCCTCTACTTTCCAAACCCGCAGTTGGGATAGGTACACGGTTGGCAGCCGAGGCACAGCCCGCCCTCACCCAGCATGGTGAAATCGGCGCGCGTCAATTCCACGCCCGCCGCGATGCGCGGCAGCGCAAGGTCAAAGATTGTGGCTTTGGCGTACATCACGCAGCCGGGCAGACCCATGATGGGCCGTCCGTCGTCAAAATACCCCAGCAAAAACATTGCTCCGGGCAGCACCGGCGCACCGTAGGTTACGATCCGCGCGCCGCTGGCTTTGATTGCGCCGGGGGTGTTGTCGTCGGGATCGACGCTCATGCCGCCGGTGCAGAGGATCATGTCCACATCTGTGTCCCGCAGCCGCTCGATGGCGGCGCGGATGTTGTCGAGGCCGTCGTCCACGGTGACGTGCTCGGTCATGGCGATGCCGTAGGCGGCGAGCTTGCGTTCAATGACCGGGGTGAACTGATCCTCGATTCGCCCGCGGTAGACCTCGCTGCCGGTGGTGACGACGCCCGCGCGGCGCAGTGTAAAGGGCCGCACCTCAAGAATCGGCTTGCCGCCGACAATGGCTTCCGCCTCGATGAGCTTTGCCTCGTCGATCACCAGCGGGATGACCCGTGTGCCTGCCAGCTTGTCCCCCGCGTGTACAGCGGTGTCGCCGTGGCGGGTTGCGATCATCAGCTCGTCGATCGCATTAACAGCATTCAATTTCTTTCGGTCTATTAAAAAAACACCGTCACGTTCGGCAAACAGCTCAATTTTACCCTCTTTTGCCTCGCTGCGGGACATGCCTTCGTGGAAGCACAGGGCGCACATACGCTCCGCCGCGTCGTTTTCGTGGAGCTGGCCCGCGCCTAATTCAAAGATGTAGAGGTTTTCCTTGCCCATGGAGAGCAGCACGGGGATATCCTCCTCGGTGACGATATGGCCCTTGCGGAACCGCGCGTCCTTGTACTGCCCTGGGATGATCTGGGTCATGTCGTGGCAGAGCACCTGCCCTACCGCGTCCACAGTTTTGATGAGCTTCATGCCATCACCTCGATTTCGTCTCCGGCTTGAATCGTACCCTCGCGCTTTACGACGGCAAACACACCCTCGACGGGCATGACGCATACGCCGACCTTCTTCTTGATCTCGCAGTCGCTGTGGCACTCTTTGCCAATCTGGGTGATCTCCAGCTCGGTCTCCCCTACCCTCAGATGCGTTCCGATGGGCAGCGTCCGCAGGGTAATGCCTTCGGTCAGGATGTTCTCCGCGAAATCCCCCGCCTCGAGCGTCAGCCCTTTTTCGCGCATTTTGTCCACGCTCTCGTTGGCGAGCAGACTGATCTGCCGGTGCCAGTTGCCGGCGTGGGCATCCCCGACGATGCCGTGGTCGATCCGGCACTCGATCGCCGCGACGGGGCGCTTTTTTTCGCCCTTGCGGGCACTGATACACACGGCGAGAACCCTTGCCATAAGAATAAACCTCCTTGACAGGAAATGGATATAAAGGTCATTTTCGGTGGTAATCGCCGCTTTTGCCGCCGGTTTTCTCCAGCAGACGGACGTCGGAAATGACCATGTCCTTTTGCAGCGCTTTGCACATGTCGTAAATTGTCAGCGCGGCGGCGGAGACCGCGTGCAGCGCCTCCATCTCCACGCCGGTCTCCCCCTTGCACTTTACGGTGGCTTCAATGTCCACCGCGTCTTCGCGCAGCGCAAAGCGGATGTCCACGCCGGTGAGCGAGAGCGGGTGGCACATAGGGATGATCTCGCCGGTGCGCTTCGCTGCCATGATGCCCGCCACCTGCGCCACCGCCAGCACATCGCCCTTGGGCACGCCGCCGGTGCGGATGGCGTCGACGGTCGAGGGCAGCATCTGCACTGTGCCCGCCGCTTTTGCCGTGCGGTGCGCGGGCGCCTTGTCACTCACATCCACCATGCGGGCGCGGCCCTGCGAATTAAAGTGGGTGAACTCCATATCAGCCTCCGATCTCATTCATGCTGCGCGCCGTGTCGCTGCTTCCGCTCGAAAGATGGTGCCGTGCGGGCTTGATCGACGCTCCTTTGCGAATGGCGTTCTCTAAGTCTACACCGTGCAGCCCCCGCAACGGCAGCTCCGCAGCCGCGTGCAGACAGGGCTTCAGCATACCGTCCGCGGTGATGCGGATGCGGTCGCAGTCTGCGCAGAAGCATCGACTCATGGGGCGGATCAGCCCCACGGTCCCCCGATATCCCGGCATGCGATACAGCTCTGCCACGCCGTCGTTGCCGAGGGGCGTCAGCTCCGGTACCGCGGCCAGCACCGCATCGGCAGAGAGAAAGCGCTCTTTGGGAAAGCTTGCACAGACACCCATCGGCATCAGCTCAATGAAGCGCACGGAGTAGTCGTTGTCCTTGGTCAGGGCCACAAAATCCGCGATTTCGCCGTCGTTGACGCCGCCGAGCAGCACTGTGTTCAGCTTCGTGTGCGGAAAGCCCGCAGCGTTTGCCGCCTCCAGTCCGCGCAGCACATCGGCCAGCTCACCACGGCGGGAAAGCTCACGAAATCTTGATGGACTTAGCGTATCAAGACTCACATTTAACCGATCGACACCAGCTTTTTTTAAGTCGATTGCGACGTTTTCCAGAAGAGAACCGTTGGTGGTCATCGTCAGCTCGCGGAGACCGTCCAGCGCGCGCAGACGCTCAATGAGCGTCAGGATGCCGCGGCGTACCAGCGGCTCGCCGCCGGTGAGCCGGATTTTTGTTACGCCGCAGCGCACGGCGGCTGCGCCGATCTCGGCAAGCTCCTCGATGGAGAGCATGTCGCCGTGCGCACGTTTGGGCACGCCATCCTCCGTCATACAGTATTGGCAGCGGTAGTTGCACAGCTCCGTGACGGACAAGCGCAGATATCGGATGGTACGATGATAGGAATCCTGCATCACAGTTCACCGCTCAAGGTCATAACATTTTCCGGCGCGACGCCGATGAGAACAACGGGAGGATTTCGCAGCGCGGCCCACTCCTCCTTGGGCAGCTCCATACGGATGGCGGAGGTGCCGCCCTCCGGCTCCAGCATGAGGATGGTGGAAAACGTATCGTCGATAACCTCCACCACCCTGGCGTCAAAGCGGTTCGGCTCGCCGCTGCGGGCGATGTGGAAGCTGTGGGCGCGGACGCCGGCGTAGGTGCAGACGTTGTTGACCTCCTGCGCGGTCTCCAGAGTGACGCCCCAGCTGAGGCATTTGATGTGGTTTTCGTCGATGCGCTGTACGCGGGAGAAGTTCTTGCACCCAGAGATCAGCGCGGCGCTGACCGTCCACGGCGCGGCCATCAGCTCACGAACGCTGCGCTTCGGCTCGCTCCTGCCGTCGGCGAGGACGCATACATCCTTGCACAGGCGGTAGACTTCATCGCGGTCGTGGGAGACGTATACCACGTCACCGGTATAGCGCTTGAGCAGCTCGCGCAGCTCCAGTTCCGTCTGCCACTTGAGGTAGCTGTCCAGCGCGGCGAACGGCTCGTCCAGCAGCAGACAGCTTGGGTCGCTGAGGAGCGCCCGCGCCAGCGCGACGCGCTGCTGCTGGCCGCCGGAGAGCTGACGGGGATAGAGCGATTCCACAGGGCCCAGCCGGAACGCGCGCAGCTTCTCTTCCACCGCGGACTCTCGGTCCTCTTGCGGCAGACGCTGCGCCGCGGCATAGAGATTACCCTTGACCGTCATGGTGGGAAACAGGGCGTAGTTCTGGAACAGATACCCCACGTGCCGCGCCTGAGGCGACCTGTTGATGCCCTTGGTGCTGTCGTACAATACGCGGCCGTTTAAAACGATGGTGCCGCGGTCGGGAGTTTCCAGCCCCGCGATGCACTTGAGCGTCATGCTCTTGCCGCAGCCCGAAGCGCCCAGCAGTGCCATTACGCCGCCGTCGGAGTCGAACTGGACGTTGAGGGTGAAGTCCCGCAGCTCTTTATAGATATGGACGGAGAGGCTCATTTTCTCCCCTCCTTTTTCTCGAGCAGATTCACCGCCAGCAGCACCGCCGCCGAAATGGCGATGTTTACCAGCACCCACCGCAGCGCCAGCGCGTCGTTGCCGGTGCGCCAGAGCTGATAGACCTCGGTGGCGACCGTGGCGGTGCGCCCCGGCGTGTAGCCCGCGATCATGCTGGTGGCCCCGTACTCGCCCAGCGCCCGGGCAAAGGCCAGCACAGCCCCCGCCAGAATCCCCTGACGGCAGGCTGGCATGCGGATGTGCCAGAAAATGTAGCGGTTGTCAAGCCCCAGCGTGCGCCCCGCGTCCGCGAGGGTTTCGTCAAAGGTCTCAAACGCACCGCGGGCGGTGCGGTACATCAGCGGGAAGATGATGACGCTGACAGCAAAGACTGCCGACCACCACTGCATGGTCAGCTTGACGGCCAAGTGCTCCAGCGCCCATGCGCCGATGACGCGCCGCGGTCCCAGTACGCACAGCAGCAGATAACCCACCACCGTCGGCGGCAGGACAAGGGGCAGCGTCAGCACCACGTCCAGCACGCCCTTGACGAGCCGTGGCAGCTTTGCGATATAGTACGCCGCCGCAATGCCGAGGAAGAATACGATTCCGGCGGAAATCGCGGCAATGCGCAGTGAGTTGAGCAAGGGGAACCAATCCATAGAGTTTCTCCTTCGGAAACAAAGTACCCCTTATTTTATCCTATTTTGTCAGGGATGTAAAGCCAACGCTTTCAAAAATCACGGCGGCCTCCGCACTCTGCAAATAGGTGAGGAACGCCGCGGCCTCGCCGGCATGGGCGGAGCTTGCCGTCACCGCGGCGGGATAAATCACTTGCCCGCACATCTCTGCCGTTGCCTCGTCCACGGCGCTGAGCCCGGCGGAAAACGCGTCGGTGGCGTAGACCACGCCGCAGTCCGCCGCGGCCTCCGTCACCTGCGTTGTGACCTCCTTGACGTTGCCGCCGTAGGTCAGCACGCCGCTTGCTGCCAACGCGGATTCGTCAAGGTTGTAGTAGGCAAAGATCTTCTGGGTGTACTGACCCACCGGCACGTCGCTGTTGCCCATGGCGAGCAGAATGCCGCCCGCGGGCAGCCTCTCCGCGAGGTCGTCAAAGGACGCGATGCCCTTGGGATTGCCTTCGGGCACCGTCAGTACAACCTTGTTCTCCAGCAGATCCACGCGGGTGTTTTCGGCAATCAGGCTGATGTCGGCGAGCGCGTTCATCTGCTTCGGTGCGGCGGAGAGGAATAGGTCGCAGTCCGCGCCTTCCTCAATCTGCGTCTTGAGTGTGCCGGAGGAGTCGAAGTTGAAGCGCAGCGTCACCTCCGGCGCGACGGCCTTGTACTGCTCCGCGATGGCGGACAGCGTCTCCGTCAGCGACGCGGCGGCAAACACGATCAGCTCCGTCGGCTCATTGGCGGGAGCAGCCGGTTCCGCGGGCGCGGCCGCAATATCTGCGGGGATGGTCGGCTCCGGGGCGGGTTTTGCGGCGCAGCCGGCAAGCAATGCGCCCGTTAAGGCGAGTGTGAGGACAATAGAAAGCAACTTTTTCATAGCAATCCCTCCATGATACTCTGTATAGGATAAAGCCATTGTACCGCTTGCAACTCAATGGCACAAGGCGGCGGTTCGTGATGGCAAAACACTTGTGCGGGAATGCCGAATTTTTCTTGCGAAATGCCGAAAGTTGTGCTACTCTGAAGAAAAAGGAGGGGATTCCATGCCCAACGAGAAGAATCAAGTCCACTCCGTGGCAAAGGCCATGGAGCTGATCGAGGCGCTACTGCGCCGCCGCGCACCGATGACTTTGGCGGAGCTGTCCGCCGCCGCGGGGTATCCCAAAAGTACGATCCACGGCCTGCTCTCCACGCTGCGGGAGTATGGCATGGTGGCGCAAAATCCTGACGGGCGTTACGCGCTGGGGCTGCGGCTCTTTGAGTGCGGCTGCGCGGTCAGCGCCCAATGGGACGTGTCCAAGGTGGCACGGCCCTATCTCGAGCAGCTCGCGGCAAAAGCCGACGGCAGCGCGTTCCTCTCCCTGATCGAGGGCGATCACGTCATTTCCATCGACCAGTGTACCGGCGGTGCCGGGGTGCAGGTGGTGCCGGAGGTTGGTTCCCGCCTGCCGCTCCACGCGACCGCACAGGGCAAGCTGCTGGTGTCGCACCTGTCCCGAAGCGAAGCGCGCAAGCGGCTGCTCGCTGCAGGCATGCCGCCTTACACGCCGCATACCATCACCGAGGCCGACGCACTGCTGGACGGTATGCAGTGGGTATGCGACCGCGGCTATGCTGTGGAGGACGGCGAATACAAGATCGGCCTGCGGGCCGTCGCCGCTCCGGTGCGGGACGGGCTGGGCGAGGTGCGCTATGCTGTGGGCGTGGTGGGATTGTTCCGCCGCGTGCAGGCCGAGGAGTTTCAGGCTGCTATTGCGGAGACGGTGCGCACGGCAGAGGCAATTTCCGCGGCACTGGGCTATGCCAAAGAATAAGAAAAGTTCATGAGTCTATTGATAGACTCATGAACTTTATACTATGAAATAGGAAGTTATGCAAACAAATCGACGAGCATCTTTAAAAACAGGAGTCCCAGTACAATGAACATCATGCCGCGGATCTTTTTGCTGCCGCCGCGGATGGCGTAGCGCGCGCCCAGCAGATTGCCCAGGATATTGCAGGCGATCGCGGGCAGCGCCAGCTTCCAGAATACGCTGCCGTGGAGAATCCACACCACCGCGCTGCCCGCGTTGGAGGCGAGGTTCGCCGCCTTGGAGCAGCCCGACGCGGTGAGCAGATCCATCGACAGAAACGCCGTGAAGCAGAGGATCATGAACGTGCCCGTTCCCGGCCCCACCAGGCCGTCGTAGCAGCCGATGAACAGACCGATCAGCGTCGAGACGATCAGCTCCCGCTTTGGTTCGATCACTGCGGCGGGCGCGTCGTCCGCGCCGAAGTCGCGTTTGAGCACGAGGAACACCGCCACGCAGGGCAGCGCAATGAGCATGATGGTCTTGAGCGCTGCCTCGGGGATCATGGACGCCAGCTGCGCCCCCAACGCGGAGCCGAGCAGCGCACCGACAGCCGCGGCAACGGCAGGGCGCAGGCGCACCTTGCCGTTTTGGAAGTACTTGGCCGTTGCCATCAGCGTTCCGCAGCCGTTGACGACCTTGTTCGTCCCCGCCGCGAGGTGCGCGGGGATGCCCGCCATCAGATACGCGGGCAGCGAGATGATCCCGCCGCCCCCGGCGACGGAGTCCACAAAGCCCGCGAGGAATACCAGCGGGCAGACGATCAGACAGGTCTTGAGAAATTCATCCATCGGGAAATCTCCTTCCGGTTGTGTGTCAATTATCTTATCACACGCCGTGACGGAGCGCCAGAGAAAGTTACGATCCTGACACAGACTTAGCGTTTTATTTTATAGAAATGCGAAAACAAAATGCAAATCATTCGCAGATACCATGATCGACTGATTGATAAGAGGTAACAGAATGACAGAAATTTGCAGAGAATACGTCCAAAATAGCTGTCCTGCGCGAAAACCTGACGGGCACAAGGGCGACTTCGGCAAACTGCTCATCGTCGGCGGCGCAGTGGGCTATACCGGCGCGCCGTATCTTGCCGCGAGCGCCGCGGTGCGCTCCGGCGCGGGGTTGGTGTCTCTTGGCGTGCCGCAGTGCATCTGGACGATCGAAGCGGCGAAGTGCGCCTCCGCCATGCCCTTTCCCCTGCCCGACGACGGCGAGCGTTTGACAGCGGACGCCCTCGCGCCGATTCAGGAAAAATTGCGCACTTGTGACGTTCTCGCCCTCGGCCCCGGCCTTGGGCGCAGCGCAGGTGCGGCACGGCTTGTCCGTACCCTGCTGCGGGAGACGGAGCAGCCGCTGGTGCTGGACGCCGACGGGCTGAACGCGCTGTCCGAGGGCATGAGCGCCCTCGCAGCGCGTCGGGGCCGCGTGACGATCCTGACGCCCCACGACGGGGAGTTTGCCCGGCTGCTGGGGATTTCGCCGGACGAGCTGGCGCGGCGTGACCGTGCGGAGACCGCGCGGGACTTTGCCCTGTCCCATGGCTGTGTTCTGGTGCGCAAAGGTCACCGCACGCTGGTGGCGCTGCCGGATGGCCGGGTGCTGGAAAACACCTGCGGGGGCAGCGCGCTTGCCAAGGGCGGCAGCGGCGACGTGCTGACCGGAATTATCGCGGCACTGCTGGCGCAAGGCGCGACGGCGGAGCACGCCGCGGCCTGCGGCGTATGGCTCCACGCCCGCGCGGGCGACCTTCTGGCGGAGCAAATGACAGATTACTGCGTGAATCCAGAGGATATCATTGCTGCGGGCCTGCCCGCCGCCTTTCGGGAAGCGCAACGGTAGGCGCGGCTGCGAACGGGAGACGAGCCGCGGCCAGCGCAGCCGCAGCGGCAAGCGGAAAGCGAGACGTGCAGCATCGAAAGGATGCGCCGGAATATGAGGAGCGCCCCGCCGAAATCGGCGGGGCGCTTTTCCTTCTACGAAAGCGTAAAACCGTTTTTTCCTTTTTAAGATAAAGGAAAAAACGGTTTCACAAACGTATTTATCCCTTGTTTTTCAGCCGCTTGTCCGACTTGACCGCCAGGTGTGTGCCGATGCTCTGGAACAGCTGCACCAATAGAATGAGCAGGATCACCGCTGCGACCATGATGAGGTACTTGTAGCGGTAGTAGCCGTAGTTCATGGCAATCTTGCCGAGGCCGCCGCCGCCGATGATGCCGCTCATGGCGGA
The DNA here is from genome assembly GCA_947170435.1 of uncultured Clostridia bacterium. Taxonomy (GTDB): domain Bacteria; phylum Bacillota; class Clostridia; order Oscillospirales; family Oscillospiraceae; genus Hominicoprocola. The sequence goes on from CAMVTO010000003.1 coordinate 21,374, forward strand.
ATAGCCGAGGATCGTCGTGATGGCGATGGTGGCGTTGGAGATGAGGCTCGGCACGCTCTCAGGGATCATCACCTGCGTGATGATCTGCATCGGCGACGCGCCGAGGCTCTGCGCCATCTCAATGGTGTTGGGGTTCACCTCGCGAAGGCTGCCCTCGGCAAGGCGCGCGATGAACGGAAACGCTGCGATGACCAGCGGCACAATGCTCGCCACTGTGCCGACCACCGTGCCGACGATGGCGCGGGTCAGCGGGAACACGAGTACCATCAGGATGAGGAACGGGATTGAGCGCAGCAGGTTGATGATGACGTTCAGCGCACGCATCAGCCACGCCGGCAGCGGACGGATGCCGTTCTTCTCGCCGACGACAAGGATCACGCCCAGCGGCAGGCCGATGACGATGGCAAAGGCCGTGGACAGGATCGTGACGTACACGGTCTCCCAGATCGCCAGCGGGAACTGCGTGCGGATGATGAGCCCTGCCTCTTCGAGGACTTCGGGCGCAAACAATTTGTCGAACATCAGAACTCCACCTCCTCTGCCAGTACGCCCTCCGCGGCGTTCATGTAGGCGATCGCACGCTCTACGGCGTCGCCGCCGACGCGAATGCCGAGCAGCATGGAGCCGTACTCGCGGCCGTCGATGGTGCGGGTGGAGGCGTAGGCGATGTTCGCCTCAATGCCCATCTCCACCGCCATGTGGGCGATCAGCGGCGTACTGGTTGCCTCGGAGCCGTTGAATACCACACGGATGGTGCGTTCGCCGGGAACGGCGTAGCCGGTCATTGCCTCGCCCTCGGGGAACACGAGCCGTTTCGCTGCCGCGGACTTCGGATGGGCGAAGACCTCCCCGACCGCCCCCTGCTCCGCAATCACGCCGCCGTCGAGAATGGCGACGTGGCGGCACACGCTCTCCACCACGCTCATCTGGTGCGTGATGATGATGACGGTGATGCCGGTTTTCTCGTTGATGGAGCGAATCAGCTCCAAAATGGAGGACGTGGTTGTGGGGTCGAGTGCGCTGGTCGCCTCGTCGCACAGCAGCACCTTGGGGTTGGTCGCCAGCGCGCGGGCAATGGCGACACGCTGCTGCTGTCCGCCGGAGAGCTGCGCGGGATAGGCCTTTGCCTTGTCTTTGAGACCCACGATGTCCAGCAACTCCAGTGCCCGCTGCTCGCGCCATTTCTTTTCGCCACGGAGGCCCGAGAGCTTGAGCGGGAAGCAGACGTTCTCAAGACAGGTTTTCTGCATCAGCAGGTTGAAGCCCTGGAAGATCATCGTGATCTCCCGGCGCTTTTGACGCAGCTCGCGGTCGGAGAGCGCGCCCATGTCCACGCCGTCGATGACCACGCTGCCTGCGGTGGGGCGCTCCAGCATATTGATGGTGCGCACCAGTGTGGATTTGCCCGCGCCGGACATGCCAATGATACCAAAGATGTCCCCGTCAGCAATGGAGAGCGAGACGTTTTTGAGCGCCTGCACCTCCCCCTCGGCGGTGTGGAAGGTCTTGGAAAGGTTTTTGATCTCAATCATATAGTGGCCTCGCAGAGTTTCGCGCCTGCAGGCGCGAAAGAAATAGAATCGAAACATCTGACGACAGGTGCGTCAGATGTTTCACATTGCGCGGAGCGTCCGCGCGCTTTGCGCGCGGGAAGCGCAACGAAACTTTCTCAAAAAAGAGGCTTTGCCTCTTTTTTGAATCATTTCAGCGCGTCAAGGCTTGCCTGCTTGCCGCCGTAGAGACCCATGGGCTCGACGTGGATCGCGCCGATGCTCACAACCTTGGTGCCGTTCTCGGCATTGAAGTCCTCGAGGTACGGCAGGTGCTGGAAGTAGTTGGCGTCGATCTCGCCGCTGTCGACGACGTTGTTGGGCTGGACGTAGTCGGTGAACTCCTTGACGTCAAGGGTGATGCCCTTCGCGGCGAGGATGCCCTTGACCACATCGTTGAGGATCTCAGCGTGGGGTGTGGGCGTGGCGGCGATGGAGACGGTGGCGCCGTTCAGCGCGGCATAGTCGATGGAAGCGTCATATCCGTCGGTGGGGTTGTCAACCACGGAGATGACGGCGCCGTCATACTTGTCGGCAATATAGTCCGCGACCTGCTGGCTCTCCAGCGCGGCAAGAAGCGCCTTGATGACGGGCTCTTCCTCACGGCCTTCCTTCACGCAGAGAATGTTGCCATAGGCGGAGAAAGAGCCTTCGATGCCGAGCGAGTCGCTGGCGGGGTTCAGGCCGCCGTCAAGGGCGTAGTTGGAGTTGATGACGGCGTAGTCCACGTCCTTGAGGACGTTGGGCAGCTGCGCGGCCTCGACCTCGTTGATCTCGATGTTGTGGGGATTCTCCACGATGTCGAGCTTGGTGGCGGTGATGCCGGCGCCATCCTTGAGCTTGATGTAGCCGAGGTTTTCGAGCAGCATCAGCGCACGGGCTTCGTTGGTGGTGTCGTTCGGCACCGCGATGGTGACAGACTTGCTGCTCTTACCGCCGCAGGCGGCGAGGGACAGCACAAGGATCAGGGTCAGCGCAAGAGAAATGAGCTTCTTCATGATGGATACTTCCTTTCAAATATTTTGCGGGAATAAAAAATGAAACCGGAAGGCTGGATATGCCTTCCGGTCATTTTCGATGTTGTGCCGCAGCGCGGCGTTCAACCTCTGACGGAGAGCATATCAAAGCGGATGCGCATAAACATGCACATCTTCTCCATCATGGTCATCATGGCGACGTTCTTCATGGCAATGCTCTCCTTTCAATCAGGCTGGCGATATCATAGCACCGATTGCCTATGTTGTCAATAGGCTTTATGAAATTTTATCCGCCAAGGTAGGCCTTCCGCACCTCGTCGCTGAGGATCAGCTCATCACCGGTACCGGAAAGCGTGATCTTGCCGGTCTCCAGCACATAGGCGCGGTTCGCGACGGAGAGCGCCATCTGAGCGTTCTGCTCGACAAGCAGGATCGTGGTGCCCGCCTTGTGCAGGTCGCGGATGATCTGAAAGATCTGCTCCACCAGGATGGGCGCGAGGCCCATGGACGGCTCGTCGAGCATCAGCAGCTTGGGCTTGCTCATCAGGGCGCGGCCCATGGCGAGCATCTGCTGTTCGCCGCCGGAGAGCGTGCCGGCGATCTGCTTGCGGCGCTCCTTTAGGCGCGGGAACTGCACGTACACGCGCTCAAGCGAGGCCGGGGTGTTGGCGTTGGGCTGGGTGTAGGCACCCATTTCGAGGTTCTCCTCCACCGTCATTTGCAGGAACACGCGGCGGCCCTCGGGAACCTGCGCGAGACCGCGCTCAACAAGCCTATGGGCAGGAACGCCACTAATCGACTGACCGTCAAACGTGATAGAACCGGTCTTGCTGCGCAGTAGGCCCGACACGGTTTGCAGCGTGGTGGACTTGCCTGCGCCGTTGGCGCCGATGAGGGTGACGATCTCGCCCTCGTCCACATGGAAGGAGACGCCCTTGATGGCGTGGATCGCGCCATAGTAAACGTTGATGTCGTCAACCTTTAACAGTTCAGCCATCGTTAGCCTCCTTCTTCTTCTTTTTCTTGTCCTTCTTGCCGAGGTACGCCTCGATCACGACGGGGTTGCTCTTGATCTCATCCGGGGAGCCCTTGGCGATGACCTGACCGAAGTTCAGCACGCAGATACCTTCGCAGATGCCCATGACCAGGTTCATGTCGTGCTCAATGAGCATAACGGCGATCTGGAACAGATCGCGGATGCGCACGATGTTGTCCATCAGCTCCGCGGTCTCGGAAGGGTTCATGCCCGCGGCCGGCTCGTCGAGGAGCAGCAGGCTCGGATTCGTCGCCAGTGCGCGGACGATCTCGAGCCGGCGCTGCGCGCCGTAGGGCAGCGAGCCAGCCTGCGCGTTCGCGAGGTGCTCCATGTCGAAGATTTTCAGCAGCTCCATGGCGCTGTCGTGGGCGTGAGCCTCTTCTTTCCAATACTTCGGAAGGCGGAACACACCGCCCCACATGCCATAGCCGATGTGGTTGTGGAGACCCAGCTTCACGTTGTCCTCCACCGAGAGGTTGTTGAACAGGCGGATATTCTGGAACGTGCGCGCGATGCCCGCGCGGTTGACCTGCTCCGTGGTCATCTTGGAGGTGTCCGCGCCGTCCAGCAGGATCGAGCCGCGGGTGGGCTGATAGACCTTGGTCAGCAGGTTGAAGATCGTGGTCTTTCCCGCGCCGTTGGGGCCGATCAGGCCTGCAATCTCGGTGCGGCCGACCATGAGGTTGAAGTCGTTTACGGCGGTGAGGCCGCCGAAGTCAATGCCTAAGTGGTGGCACTCGAGAATGGGGCTCTTGTCGGCGTCGCGCTCCGGCACGATGGCCTTGCTCTGCACCGGCACCATCCTGGTCACGGGACGTTGTTTCTTCTGCTCGCTCATTCCTCAGCGCCTCCCTTCTTGCTCAGACGGAACCGGTCAAAGAAGCTCCGGATCGTCGGGTTGTTGCGAATCAGCATGACGAGGATCAGCACGATGGCATACACCAGCATACGATAGCTGGCGAACTGGCGCAGCGCTTCGGGCAAGATCGTCAGCGCCGCGGCGGCAACGATGGAGCCGAGCATGTTGCCAAGGCCGCCGAGCACCACAAACACCAGCACGAGGATCGAGGTGTTGAAGTCGAACTTGTTGGCGACAAAGGTGGAGAAGTTCAGCGCGAACAGAGCGCCCGCCGCACCCGCCATGGCGGCGGAGGTGACAAAGGCCATCATTTTGTACTTGGTGATCGGGATACCCACGCTCTCGGCGGCGATACGGTTGTCGCGAATCGCCATGATGGCGCGGCCCGCGCGGCTGTTGACCAGATTGAAAATAACGATCAGGCAGACCATGATGAGGCCGAAGCCGACGGTGAAGTTCGCAATCTTCTGGATGCCGCCGATGCCCATGGGGCCGCCGATGATGAGCTTGCCCTCCGGCTCCATGTGGAGCTTGTTGTCCAGCAGACTCATGTGGAAGCCGTGGGAGTCAAGGCCGAGGTAGAGGTTGTTGAAGATGCTCTTGATGATCTCGCCGAAGGCAAGCGTCACGATGGCGAGGTAGTCGCCGTTGAGGCGCAGCACCGGGATGCCGACGAGGAAGCCGACGATACCGGCGAAGATCGCGCCGACGATCAGCGCGCAGATGAGACGCAGCGTCGGCGAGGCGACAACGCTCTTGAGCGCGATCGCCGTAGTCGTGCCCATGAACGCGCCGACGCTCATGAAGCCCGCGTGGCCCAGCGACAGCTCGCCGAGGACGCCGACGGTGAGGTTCAGCGAAATCGCCATCACGACGTAGGCGCAAATCGGCACCAGCTGCCCCTTGAGCATGGAGGACATGTGCCCGCCCGCGGCGATGGATTGCAGCACAATATAGAAAAGGATCACAAAGCCGTAGGTGAGGAAGTTGTTGCGGGAGGTCTTGGTCAGATTCAGTTTCTTCATGTCCGCCACCTCACACTTTCTCGCGGATCTGCTTGCCGAGGAGGCCCGTGGGCTTCACCAGCAGCACGATAATGAGCACCGCGAACACCACCGCGTCGGAGAGCTGGGTGGAGATGTACGCCTTGGCAAAGATCTCGATGACGCCCAGCAGCAGTCCGCCGAGGAACGCGCCGGGGATCGAACCGATGCCGCCGAACACCGCCGCGGTGAACGCCTTGATGCCGGGCATGGAGCCGGTGGTCGGCACCAGCGTTGGGTACGCGGACATGTACAACACACCCGCGATGGCGGCGAGACCGGAGCCGATGGCGAAGGTCACGGAAATCGTCGTGTTCACGTTGATGCCCATCAGCCGCGCCGCGTCCTTGTCCTCGGACACCGCGCGCATCGCCTTGCCCAGCTTGCCGTTGTTGATGAAGAACGTCAGTACCGCCATGATGACGACGCAGACCACAATGGTGACCAGCGTGACATAGCTCACGCGCAGCGAGCCAAGCTCCAGACCGGTCTGCTCCGTGCCATCCGCGGCGTGAGTCAGAAAGAAGTTCGGGAACACCTTGGGGTTCGGCGACCAGAGCAGCAGAGCGGCGTTTTGCAGGAAGTAGCTCACGCCGATAGCGGTAATGAGCACTGCGAGGCTCGGCGCGGAGCGCAGCGGCGCATAGGCCAGCTTTTCAATGGTTATGCCAAGAACCGTGCACAGCAGCACGGCGACGAGGATGCCGACGAGCGGCGGGAGATTGAAGCGGGTCGCGGCAAAGAAGCAGATGTACGCGCCGACCATGATGACGTCGCCGTGGGCAAAGTTCAGCATCTTGGCGATGCCATACACCATCGTGTAGCCCAGCGCAATGATCGCGTACACGCTGCCGAGGCTGATCCCGCTGATCAGGGAATCCAGAAAGCTCATGTTCTCACCTCATACACACAAAGGATAATCGGGTCGGTAGATACGGGCAAACGCGCATCGGAATGACGTCTGCGGAAAGCGGACATCGCTCCGATACGCGCTTATCCGCCCGGGCGGGAGAGGGAGCGCACGCTCCCTCTCCCGCGGGTGGCAAGGTTTTTACAGCGAGTTTGATCTATTCTGTAAGTCTTTGACGATTAGTCGAGGCCGACGTAAGCGCCGTTCTCGATGATCATGCCCTTCGGGCTCTTGGTGACCTCGCCGCTGGCGTCCCAGGTCATGCCGTCGCCGGTCAGGCCGTCGAAGGTCATGGTGGTGAACTGCTGGATCATGAGGTCGCAGATCTGCTCCGCGCTCATATCGGCGGTGGCGCCGGAAGCCTCGAGGGCCTGGGCGTAAGCGTAGACGCAGTCATAAGCGTCCGCCGCGAACTGGTTGGGGACGTCGCCGAACTTCTCCTGATACTTCTTGACGAAGGCCTGAGTACGGGCGTCGTCGGAGTCCGCGTTGAACGGGGTCAGGAGCATGACGCCCTCCGCGAGGCTGGTGTCGAAGCCCTCGAGGGTCAGGATGCCGTCCATGCCGTCCACGCCGAACCAGATGGGAGCGTAACCGGCGGCCTTCGCCTGCGCGAAGATCAGGGAAGCGGGGGTGTAGTACATGGGCAGGAACACCAGCTCAGCGCCGTTGCTCTGCGCGTCGGCGATCTGGACGGAGAAGTTGGTGTCGTTGCCGTCCTGGAAGGTGGTGTCGCTCACGACCTCAAGGCCGAGGCCGGGAGCAGCCGCCATAAAGGTGTCATAGACGCCCTTGGAGTACACGTCGTCGTTCTTCCAAATGACCGCGACCTTGGTGGCAAGGTTCTTGTCAGCGATATACTGCGCGGAAGCGGAGCCCTGGTTGGGGTCGGTGAAGCACATCTGGAACTGGTTGTCCTTGTCCGCGATGACAGCGGTGGAGGAAGCGGACGGGGTCAGCGCGAAGATACGGTCGGAGAAGGTCTCCGCGGAGGTCGCGACGCAGGGGGTGGAGGTGACGGAGCCGAGGGAGACCTGCATGCCCCAGTCCTTCAGGGTGTTGTAGGCGTTGACGGCCTTCTCGGCGTCGTGCGCGTCGTCCTGATAGTTCAGCTCGAACTGGACGTTGCCGCCCGCGGCGTTGATCTCGTCAACGGCGATCTGCGCGGCGTTGGCACAGGCCTGGCCGTAGATCGCGGCGCCGCCGGTCAGCGGGCCGGTGCCGCCCAGCTTGAAGACCTGCACGCCGGCAGGGGCCTCAGCGGGAGCGGGGGTGGAGGTTTCAGCGGGAGCGGGGGTGCTGCTGCCGTTGTCGGTGGAGCTGTTGCCGCCGCCGCAGGCGACCAGCGCGAGCACCATTACGAGGGCGAGCATGAGAGACAATGCTTTTTTCATGTTCTTTTCTCCTTATGATTTGTTGGAATGAATTTATATCGAAACGCTTGCGCGTCCGGTATCGCAAGAGCATCCTGAATTTCCGGTTGCCGCTTCAGCGGCATAATAAAAGCCTCCATCCCCTTTTTGGAGACGGAGGCGAAAATCGCTTGTCGGAGGCTTACGATTCGATTCCGGCTTCAAAAAGGAATATGGGCGTTTACGCCTACTACCCCTACCGACAGAATCGTAATAAGAGAGGAAGCCCCGGCCGTGCGGCTGGAAGCGAGGGTGCGGATGTCGTTGGTGCGCAGCATCGTCATGATCCGAGACTCCTTTCGTGAGCGTTGTGGATATTTTGCCACGGCACGCGGCAAATGTCAATCGTCGTCTAAAACAAATGATAAATCATATTCATACAATTCATATAGTCAATTCGCACAAAACATGACAGTTATATGAATAAACGTAATATAAAATAAGCGCAGTTGTCATGGAAAACACGGAAATGAAAGGGTTTTTCGCTATAGAGCAGAAATTGGGGATTGTTGCTTTGCACAAGTCTATGATATACTCATTCATTATCGCGCCGGAAGGAGGAACGCCTGTGAAAATCGGAACCGTGGAAATCGACTCGAAGCTGTACCTTGCGCCGATGGCGGGCGTGACCGACGCGGCATTTCGGCAGATTTGCCGGGAGCACGGCGCAGGTCTTTCCTGCACGGAGCTGGTCAGCGCCAAGGCGCTGTGCTACGACGACGAAAAGAGCAAGACGCTGCTGCGCCTCGCGCCAAATGAAAAACCGGGCGTCGTGCAGATTTTCGGCAATGTGCCGGAGGAGATGGCGCAGGCGGCAAAGGTCGCGGTGGCGGTTTCGGGCGCGGATATGCTCGACATCAACATGGGCTGTCCCGTGCACAAGGTTGCCGCCCACGGCAGCGGCGCCGCGCTGATGAAGGACCCTGACAAAGCGGCGGCCATTGCCGAAGCGGTGGTGAACGCGGTCGATGTGCCGGTGACGGTGAAGATGCGCCGGGGCTGGGATAAGGGCAGCATCAATGCCGTCGAGCTGGCGCGGAGGCTGGAACAGGTCGGCGTGGCAGCGGTCGCCGTTCACGGCCGCACGCGGGCGCAGATGTACGGCGGCGCGGCGGACTGGACGACCATCAAGCAAGTCAAGGAGGCGGTGTCGATCCCTGTCATCGCCAACGGCGACGTGTTCGAGCCGGAGGACGCGGTGCGCATTCTGCACTTCACCGGCGCGGATATGGCGATGATCGGGCGCGGCGCGTTCGGCAACCCGTTTTTGTTCGAGCGCGCACAGGCGGCGCTGGAAGGGCGTGCAATCCCTCCCCTGCCTCCGGTGGCGGAGCGCTTCGCTGTCGCCGTGCGGCAGATCGAGCTGAGCGCGCAGTATCGCAACGAGCGCACGGCGCTGCTGGAGGCGCGGCGCCACTGCTGCTGGTACTTAAAGGGTGTGCCCTACGCCAATTATTATAAGGAACAGATCGTGAAGATGGAGACGCTGGAGGATTTATATAAGGTAGCCGAAGGCGTGAAACGCGATCTGCACGACTGAGGTGGGATGAGATGGAAGAAAAAGAACTGATCCTGCGATGTCAGCAGGGAGACGAGGCGGCGTTCGAGGCGCTGATTCACCTGCATGAAAAGAAGGTCTACGCCCTCTGTCGCCGTATGTGCCGCAGCGAGGACGACGCGCTGGAGGCGGCGCAGGACACGTTTCTCTCCGTCTGGCGCGGTATCGGCAGCTTTCGCGCCGACGCGCAGTTCTCAACGTGGCTCTACCGCCTCGCCACCAACGCCTGCCTTGATATCCTGCGGCGGGAGAAAAAGCGCGGCGGAGACGTGTCGCTGGACGACGAGGAAACGCCGATCGAGCCGCGGGATACCGCGCCGCAGCCGGAGGAGGCCGTGGAGCGCGAAGAGACGCAGCGTCTGGTACGGGAAGGACTCTATTCCCTGCCTGACCACTACCGGCAGGTGCTGATCCTGCGGGAGCTGGAACAGCTCTCCTACGCGGAGATCGCAGAGGCGGCCCAGCTGGACGTCGGCACGGTGAAGTCGCGCATCAGCCGGGCGCGGCAGGCGCTGCGCAACTATTTGGCGGCGAGCGGGAACTTTTTTCACCGCAGCACGTCAAATACGACAGAAGGAAAGGGGGCGGAGAAGCCATGAACCATGACGAATATCGGGAAAAGCTCTCCGCTCTGCTGGATGGCGAGCTGAACGAGGCGGAGCAAACTGATGTAATGGCGCATTTGGAGTCCTGCGAGGCATGCTGGACTTATTTAATAGAATTAACAGACATGCGTGACGCGCTAAGCCGCATGGATACGCCATCTGTGCCGGAAGGCTTTGCGGCGGGTGTGATGGCACGGCTCCGCGAAACCAGGCAAGAAAAGTCGATTGATTCAGTCAATATTGCCCAAAGCACCCCAAATACACCGAAGCGCAGCCGCAATCGGCGGTTGGCTGCCTCCTTTGCCGCCGCCGCGGCGGTATTGGTAATCGTCAGCGTGCCGCGGATGCTCCGTATGGGCGGCGCGGGTGCGCCGGAGACTGCGCCCAGCGTGCAGAGTTCAGCGATTTACGGTGCTTCGGGCGCCACGAACGGTGCCGCGGCGGAGGCGTTTCCGGCGGAAAGCACTGAGGAAGAAGCTCCCCTGATGGCGGCGGGCAACGCGCCGATGCTGGCGGAATCCAAGCAGATGCTCGACGGCGGCACGCCGGCGGCGGGCGCGGCAATGGCGGAGCTCATGGAGGAAGCGCCCGTCGAGTCCACGACCAATACCGCCGCCGCGCCGGAGACAGCGTATGACGCGGCCATGGACGCGCTGCCGGAGGAGGAGTCCCGGAAAGCAGCGCCCGTGATGACGCTGATGGGCGACGGCGCGGCGGACTGGCTCGCGGAACACGGTGAAGATTTGGGCGACGGACGCTGGCTTGTGCGCGTCGAGGACGTGAACGCTTTGCCCGACACGCTCGAGCTGGTCGCGGAGGACGGCTTGCAGCGACCGACAGACGGTATGCTCGTCATCGTGCTCGGAGCAACGGAGGCGACGCCATGATCGGACAACAAATCTTACTCTATTTTGCAATCCTGCTCTTTATCATCGCCATGACGGTCTATTTCGGCGTGCGCCGCAAGCAGGAGCGCATGTTCGCCGTCATGGCGGGCGCGTGGGTGGTCATCATCGACCAGTACGCCAAGCGCGCGGTGGTGCAGACCCTCGACCTGGGCGAAACGGCAGAGCTGCTGCCCGGCCTGCTGCGCTTGGAGCGCGTGCACAACTACGGCGCGGCGTGGAGCAGTTTTTCCGGTGCGCGCTGGCTGCTCATCGGCGTGACGGGTGTGGGCATCGCGGCGATCTTCTGGCTTGTGACCACCATCGTGCGCCACCCGCTGGGGGTCTGGTCGTTGTGGCTCATCATCGGCGGCGGCATCGGCAACCTCATCGACCGTGTGGTAAACGGCTACGTGGTGGACATGCTGGCGACGGAGTTCATCAACTTCCCCGTGTTCAACATCGCGGATATCTTCGTTACCTGCGGCACTGCCGCGGCTGCGGTCTACTACCTCAAGTATTATGACAAATTCGACGCAAAAAACTGGGAGAACCGCCATGGAGCCCATCGTTCTGACAACGGAAACCGGGAGCAATAAGCGCCTCGACGCATTTCTGGCAGAGAGCATCGAGGAGCTGACCCGCGCTGCCGCCGCGCGACTGATCGAGAGCGGCATGGTGTTGGTGAACGGCAAGAGCGCGCCCAAGAGCTGCAAGCTCACCGGCACGGAGACGGTATCCGTCACGCTGCCGGAGCCGGAGCCGATCGACGCCGTGCCGCAGGATATCCCGCTGGACGTGGTGTACGAGGACGAGGACGTGATCGTGGTCAACAAGCCCTCTGGGCTGGTGGTACACCCCGCGCCCGGGCATCCTGACGGCACGCTGGTCAACGCCCTGCTCTACCACTGCGGAGACTCACTATCCGGCGTGGGCGGTGCGCTGCGCCCCGGCATTGTGCACCGGATTGACCGGGATACCAGCGGCCTTATCATCGCCGCGAAGAACGATCTGGCGCATCAGAGCCTGGCGGAACAGCTGAAAACGCATCGACTTTCACGAACTTATGAGTCTATTTGCGTGGGGAATCTGCGTGAGGACAGCGGCACGGTAGACGCGCCCATCGCCCGCGACCCGCGGGACCGCAAGCGCATGGCGGTGGTCGCCGGTGGGCGGGACGCCGTGACCCACTGGGAGGTCATCGCCCGCTATCCTGGCTACACCCACGTCCGCTGCAAGCTGGAAACCGGGCGCACGCATCAGATCCGTGTGCACATGGCGTACCTCGGCCACCCGATCCTCGGAGACACGGTATATGGCGCAAAAAAACCGGTTTCCGGCCTCACGGGGCAATGCCTCCACGCCGTCGGCCTGCGATTTCAGCATCCCCGCACCGGCGAGGCAGTCGAGCTATCCTGTCCCCTGCCTGACGAGTTCACCGCCATGCTGCGCAAGATCGACCGATAGCGTAATTTGGTGGATTGCGCAAAATATAGACCGAAATAATAGAATAAAAACCGGAAATGCGGCTGCATTTCCGGTTTTGCTTTGCTTAATATTTCCGATCGAGCGCTTCGATGACGTCGGCGATCGCGCCGTCGGCGCAGTGGGAAACGATGTGCATCCCCGGCAGCGCCTTCATGTCGTCGATGGCGTTGGCGGGCGCGAAGCGAATGGCGGACAGCTCCGCCATGGAGATGTCGTTGCCATGGTCGCCGATGCAGTAGAGGTTGTTGCGCCCGACGCCCAGCCGCTCCGCCAGCCGCAGCACCATCGCGCCCTTGGTGGCGCCCCGTGCGGTCAGCTCCAGCAGGTTGTCGCTGGAATAGATCAGCTCGTACTGACTCGCCCAGTCCTGCGCGCGGATGTAATCAAACAGCGCGTCGAGCTTGTCGCGGTCGTCTTCAAAGAGCAGCTTCACCAGCGGGAAATCCACCGCGTCGAAGCTGTCCACCACCTCGATCTTTGTGCGGGTAAGATGCTCGTGATTGAGGATGTAGTGGTTGGGGTGCATGGCGTGGATGCGCCGGTCGGTGTGATAAATCTCAAACGGAAGCTGCGGATCGTAGCACAACAGCTCGGCAATGTGGGGGCGTATCCTCTCGTCGAGAAACGCCGTTTCCACATATTGCTCGGTGCGGAAGTCATAGAGCCCCGCACCGTTGGCAATGATGCAGGGCGCGTTGATGGGCAGATCGCTTGCGTAGCGGGCGAACGCGGGCAGAGCCCGACCGGTGGATACGGAAAAATATCCGCCGTTTTGGGTGAAGTATGCCAGCGCCTCGCGGTTGCGCGCCGGCATGGGCGGCAGCTCCGTGGAGCCGGCGTCCAGCGCTGCCTTGGTGTGGACGAGCGTATTGTCAAAGTCGCTGGCGAGCAGCACATGATCGAACTTCCCCACGCTCATGCCTCCGTCTTGGGTGCGCCGCCCTCACCGCCACCGCCTCCGCGGCGATGGTTTCGTCCGCCCCGATGATGGCGGCGACGGGGCTTGTCGCTCTCGCCGCCCTCCGGCTTAGGCTGATCGGGTACTTTGGGTTTATCCGCTGTAGCTGCTCCCTCTGCCTTTTCGCCGCGGCGGCGCTCGGAGCGGGGCTTGTCCGCCTTGGGCGGCTTTTCGCCCTTTTCCTGCTTTGCCGGCTGCTCCTGCGCGCCGTCGGTTTTCTCACCGCCGCGTCTGCGCCCGCGTCCGCCGCGGTGGGACCGGCGCTTCTCCTCGCCCGGTTCGGCGGCGTCGGTGCCGAAGAACGCGTGCGCCTCTTCGGAGAGCATGGGCTTGTCAGCCTCGTCCTCCGGCGCACGGTAGCGCTCAGGACGCTCGCGCGGGATCACAATGCCGTCGCGGGAGCCTTTGCCGTTGCGCAGCACATTCAGCTCACTGTTGTGATAGCGCTTGGGCGCCTCGGGGGCGTCATCCAGCCGCACCACGGATTGCTCCCGCAGCAGGTCAACATTGGTGATGTTGCCCGGGCCGTCGGGCGTGAGGACGAAGGAATCCTGCTTCGGACAGCGGCGCACCGCGTCCTCGTAGGCGTCCTGTTCATATTTGAGGCAGCACATCAGCCGCCCGCAGGTGCCGGAGATCTTGGTGGGGTTGAGGCTGAGGTTCTGGGTTTTCGCCATCTTGATGGAGACAGGGATAAAGTCGTCGAGGAACTCCGCGCAGCAGAACGGCCGCCCGCAGATGCCGATGCCGCCGAGGAGCTTCGCCTCGTCGCGCACGCCGATCTGGCGCAGCTCGATGCGGGCGCGGAACTCCGCCGCGAGATCACGCACCAGCGCGCGGAAGTCCACACGGCCTTCGCTGGTGAAGTAGAAGATGATCTTGCTGCCGTCGAAGTTGCAGTCCACGCGCACCAGCTTCATGTCCAGTCCGTGCTGGGCGATCTTCTTCTGGCAGACGCGCATGGCGTCCTTCTCCCGCTCGCGGTTGAGCTGCCAGGTGCGCTTGTCGTTCTCGGTGGCGAGGCGCAGCACCGGGCGCAGAGGCTGCACGACCTCGCTGTCTTCAACCTCGTGATTGCCGGTAACGCAGCGGGCATACTCCTGCCCGGCCGCCGTCTCGACAATGACGTACTGACCCGGCTCGACGGTGAGTCCGCGCGGGTCGAAATAGTATTCCTTTGGGCCGCCGCGAAAGCGGATGCCGATGATTTCAGTCATAGCTGTTGCCTCTTATTTCAAAGCGTTTTCCCATTCCACGGCGAAGCCGCCGAGTGTGGGGCCGACGCCCACGTTGTAGTCGCAGTGTCGGCGATAGGTATCCAACAATTCGATCATGCGCAGAAGCTTCGCGGAGGCAAGGTACTTAGCAAGGCCCTGTGCCGCCTGCGCGTCCTCCGGCGGAATCTCGCCGCCGTATTGCACGAGCAGCGCGTTCGCGAACAGCAGCCGAGCGTCCTCGAACAGCGTGCCCAGCTCATCCCGCTTGCGCTTGCCGTTCTCCAATTTGGCCGTGAATGCGGCGCGGGAGGCGGCGTTTCCTTTGGCGCTGAGGCGGCAGAGCTCGACGGCATCTGTGCGGTCAGTTTCCGCCTTGTCCTCCGTACCGCCCAGCTTCAGCTCCACGCAGCGGGAGCGGATGGTCTGGAGCAGCGCGGCGGAGTTCTCCGCACAGAAGAGGAACGCGCAGTAAGACGGCCCCTCCTCAATGGTCTTGAGCAGAATGTTCTGATCGCGCTCGTTGAGGATCGAGCAGTCCTCGAAGAGATAGACCTTGCGTTCGGCCTCATTGGGACGGATGAACGTATCGGAGCGCATGGCGCGGATCGTCTCCGCCGACAGCTCCTTGTGCTCAGGATCGCGTACATAGCTCACGTCGGGATGGATGTCCGCCATGACCTTGCGGCAGTGCGCGCACGCCAGACACGGGCGGTCGCCCTCTGCCGTGCACACAAAGCCTGCGGCGGCATAACGCGCTGCGCTCACACGGTCACCCGCGCCGGAAAAAATCAGCGCGTGGCTCAATGTTCCGCGGGAGGCCGCCGTGCGGATGCGCACGGCGGTATTCGATTGTGCGAACGCCGTCAAATCCGCCATACGCGCTCCTCAAGAAATAGACTAATTGTTAAATGTCGATTGAGATTTTGCTGAAATATAATAGACTGTATACCAATTCAATAGATTTATGCCTTTTTGATGCCGCGATCTTCAAGCACCTTCAGCAGCGGCAGACCCAGCACATAGCACACAACCAGTTCGCCGAGACCGACGGTGGCAGCGTTGTAAACGAACGCGGCGAGGAAGCCCGCGCCGAAGCCGGCCTCGTACCAGGCAATCATGGCGCCGACAAGCACGGCGTTGGCAATGACCGGCGGCATGGGAGCGAACCAGCGCTTGCTGCACTTCGCCGTCCAGATGGCGGCAAGCAGCGTGGCGGCGGAGCCGACCACGAGGTCGAGCACGCCGTAGGGGCTGATGAGGTTGGAGACGATGCAGCCGACGAACAGTCCGGGAATGGCCTCAGGAAACAGGAACGGCAGCACGGTCAGCGCTTCGGAAAAGCGGAACTGCACCGGCCCGTAGGCAAGGTTCATCAGCCCCGCGAGGTAGGTGAGCACGACGTAGAGGGCCGCGATGATGGCGGCGCGGGTGAGATACTTGGTGGTGAACCTGGAGTTGGTGGTTTCGATGGTTTGCATGGTAGTAGAGTTTCCTTTCTGTTTTGATAACGGGGGTTTAGCAGACACCCCGGGCCTTGCCGGCCGGGCAAATCCGAAGCGGAACGCCGCCCTCGGATTTCAGCCCGGATCGGAGGGGCTTTCACAATAAATGGATTTCGGAATCAAGCGAGCTCGGGCAGCTTCGCCATGACCTCCGCGCAGCGCGGGCACAGGCCCTCGGCGTCGGCGGACGGAGAAAACTTCCAGCAGCGCGGGCACTTGACGCCCTGCGCGGCCTTGACCTCGACGGCGGTCTCGCCCTGCTTGAGTTCGATCTGCGAGACGATGAACAAATCCGCGAGATCGGTGTCGGGCAGCGCGGCGGGATCGGCGCAGGTCAGCACGACCGCGGCTTCGAGGCTCTTGCCGATCTTCTTCTCAGCGCGGGCGGCTTCCAGCGCGGCGTTCACGCTGTCGCGCAGCGTGCGCGCGGTCTCCCAGCGGGAGAGGTCGCCGGTGAGGGCGTAGTCCGCAAACGGCTTGTTCATGTCGTTGAACAGCACGTTGCGCGCATCGTCGCCCGCCTTGTGCGGCATGGCAAGCCAGATCTCATCGCAGGTGAACGCGAGGATCGGCGCAAAGAGCTTGGTGAGCGTATCGAGCGTCAGGTACAGCGCCGTCTGCGCGCTGCGGCGGGAAACGGAGTCCGCGCCGTCGCAGTAGAGGCGATCCTTGACGATGTCGAGGTAGAACGTGGAGAGCACGCCGACGCAGAAGTCGTTCACCGCGTGGGTGATGATGTGGAACTCGTAGTCGTTGTAGGACTGCTCCACCTTCGCCATCAGCTCATTGAGCTTGGTGATGAGCCAGCGATCCAGCTCCGGCATGTCGGTGGGGGCGACCATCTGCGTGTTCGGGTCGAAGTCCACGAGGTTATCCAGCATAAACTTGCAGGTGTTGCGGAACTTCAAGTAGTTTTGGCTCAGCTGCTTGAAGATATTCTCGCCGCAGCGCACGTCCGCGTGATAGTCGGCGCTCGCTGCCCACAGACGCAGCATATCCGCGCCGTAGCGCTTGAAAATATCATCGGGATCGACGCCGTTGCCCAGCGACTTGTGCATCGCCTTGCCCTGCTCGTCCACCGTCCAGCCATGCGTGACGCACTGCTTGAACGGAGCGCCCTTGCCCAGAGCGCCGACCGCGGTCAGCAGGCTCGACTGGAACCAGCCGCGGTACTGATCGAGACCCTCCAGATACATATCGGCGGGCCAGAAGCCCTGATCCTTCTGCATGGAGGCAAAGTGCGTGGAGCCGGAGTCAAACCAGCCGTCCAGCGTGTCCTCCTCCTTGGTGAACGGCCCCTTGCCGCCGCAATGCGGGCAGGCAAAGCCGTCGGGCAGGAACTCGGACGCTTCCTTTTCAAACCACGCGTTGGACCCTTCGGCGGCGAACAGCTTGGAGATCGCCTCAATGCTCTCGTCCGTGCAGACGGGCTTGCCGCAGTCGGGGCAGTATACCACGGGAATCGGCAGACCCCACTTGCGCTGGCGGGAGATGCACCAGTCGTTGCGCTCGCGGATCATGGACTTCATGCGGTCGATGCCCCAATCCGGCACCCAGCGCACGTCGTCCGCGGCGGCGCAGGCGTCGTCCTTGAACGCCTCGACCGAGCAGAACCATTGCGGAGTGGCGCGGAAGATGATGGGGCCTTTGCAGCGCCAGCAGTGCGGGTAGCTGTGGACAATGTCCTCGGAGGCGAACAGCGCGCCGCTCTCCTTCATATCCGCGAGGATCACGGGGTTGCTCTCGTCGGTGGTCATGCCGGCGTACTTGCCGGCGTAGTCGGTGTGGCGGCCGCGGTCATCGACCGGCACCACCATGTCCATGCCGTAGCGCTTGCAGGTCTCATAGTCGTCCGCGCCGAAGCCGGGGGCGGTGTGGACACAGCCGGTGCCGCTGTCCATGGTGACGTAGTCCGCGTTGACGAGGCGGGAGGTCTTGTCGAGGAACGGGTGCTTCGCGAGCATATTCTCATAGAAGTTGCCGGGGTGGGTCTCGACGATTTCGTAATCCTCGACGCCGCCAACCTTCATGACCTTGTTCACCAGCGCCTCGGCGAAGATATACAGTTCGCCGTTTGCCTTGTTGCGCACAACGGCATAGCTCTCCTCCGGGTGCATGGCGATGGCGAGGTTGCCGGGCAGCGTCCAGATGGTCGTCGTCCAGATCACAAAGCTCAGCTTGCTGTGGTCGAGATGGCTGAGCTTGCCCTGGTCGTCGTGCATGGGGAACTTGACGTACACGGTGGTGACGGGGTCGTCCTGATACTCGATCTCGGCCTCGGCCAGCGCGGTCTCGTCCTTGGGGCACCAGTACACGGGCTTGAGGCCCTTGTAGATGTAGCGCTTGCGGAACATCGCGCCGAAGACCTTGACCTCCTCGGCCTCAAAGCCGGGATCCATGGTCTTGTATGGGTGCTCCCAGTCGGCGACGACGCCGATGCGCTTAAAGCCCTCGCGCTGCACGTCAATGTAGTGATCGGCGAACTCGTGGCAGGCGGAGCGGAATTCGGGCACGCTCATCGCCTTGCGGTTGAGCTTGTTCTTTTTAATGATGGCGCTCTCGATGGGCATGCCGTGGTTGTCCCAGCCGGGGATGTAGGGCGTATAGTAGCCGCGCATGGCATGAGAGCGAATGATGAAGTCCTTGAGCGCCTTGTTCAGCGCGTGGCCCATGTGCAGGTTGCCGTTGGAGAACGGAGGGCCGTCGTGCAGCGAGAAGCGGGGCTTGCCTTCGTTCTTCTTGAGCAGCTCGTGGTAGATGTCCAGCTCTTCCCACTTCTTGAGCATCTCAGGCTCCCGGGCGGGCAGGCCGGCGCGCATAGGGAAGCCGGATTTCGGCATATTCAATGTCTGTTTGTATTCCATAGGTTGTCTCTCCCGTGAAAAATTTGCATAACAACCACATATACTATTAGAAAATGAAGCGTTTGTCAAGAAATATCCGCCCGAGAGAGGGGCGTAGGTGCGGCTGTGGGCGCAAAAAAGAACCAAGTCAAAAAATCTGACGCTATGTGCGTCAGATTTTTTGACTTGCGCGGAGCGTCCGTGCGCCATCGGCATACGGGCGGGCAGCGAATTTTTTTAGTGGAAGGAGGGCTCCTCCTTCCACTTTGCGTTTTATTTGATCGCCTTGAAGTAGTCGCGGGTGACCTTAATGACCACCGGGCTGAGCAGCAGCAGGCCGATCAGGTTCGGGATCGCCATGAGGCCGTTGAGCGTGTCGGAGATGTCCCACACCAGCGTGAGATCCGCCACCGCGCCAAGTACGATCACAATGACGAACAGCAGCTGATACGGCTTCACCGCCTTGTGACCGAACAGGTACTCGATGCAGCGGGTGCCGTAGAGCGACCAGCCGAGGATCGTGGAGGTCGCGAAGAGCAGCAGGCCGATCGCCAGCAGCGTCGCGCCGAACTTCTGACCGAACACCGTGGAGAAGCCCGCAATGGTGGTGGTCGCGCCGGCGAGAGCGCCCTCGCCCCAGTGGCCCTCGGCGACGCCGGAGCAGAGGACAACCAGCGAGGTCAGCGTGCAGATCACGATGGTGTCCATGAACACCTCAAAGATGCCGTAGAGACCCTGCTTGACCGGGTCGCGCTCGGAGGTGGAGGCGTGGGCGATGGGCGCGGAGCCGAGGCCCGCCTCATTGGAGAACACGCCGCGGCCGACACCCTTGGTCATGGCGAGGCGAATGGTGATGCCTGCCGCGCCGCCGACGACGGCGGAGGGGTTGAACGCGCCCTTAAAGATCGTACCGAACACGGCGGGGATCGCACCCGCGTGGGCGATGACCACGATCACCGCGCAGACGATGTAGATGATCGCCATGAACGGCACCAGCTTCTCCGTGACCTGGCCGATGCGTTTCACGCCGCCGATGACCACGAGGCCGACAAAGATCGCGATGATAATACCCGTCACCAGCGCGATGGTGTTCTTCGCGTCCACAGCGGCAGGATTGAACGCCTGCGCCACCTGATTGACGGAATCCGCGATGGAGTTGATCTGGGAGATGTTGCCGATACCGAACGCCGCGATGGCGCCGAGGACGGCGAAGATCGTGCCCAGCCACTTAAAGCGCTTGCCGAGGCCGTTTTTAATGTAGTACATCGGGCCGCCGACCCACTCGCCGTTCTCGTTGCGCTCGCGATACTTCACCGCGAGCAGCACTTCGGCGTACTTGGTGCACATGCCGACGAGCGCCGAAATCCACATCCAGAACACCGCGCCGGGGCCGCCGAGGACGATTGCGCCGGTGACGCCGGCGATGTTGCCGGTGCCGACGGTCGCCGCCAGCGCCGTGGTCACCGCCTGGAAGGGCGTGATCTCGCCGTGACCGGCCTCCGCCTTGTGAAAGACCTTGCCGATGGTGTTCTTCATCGCATAGCCGAACTTGCGGAACTGCAAAAATCCGGTGGCGATGCTCAGGTACAGACCCGTACCGACCAGCAGCACCAGCATCACGGGACCCCAGACGAAGCTGTTGATGGCACTGTTGATCTGAATGATCGCATCCATATTTTCACTCTCCTAAAACAATCTATTAAATTTTTTGAAGTTGAACTTCAAAAATTTCTATGCGACTATACCAAAAAATCGTCATTTTGTCAATAGAGAATTGGTATTATGAGTACCTTTTCACAAGGCACGCCGCAATTTGAAAATGTCTCTTGACAAAACGCACAGAGTGAGCTATCCTAACTGTACTAGAACAGTTAATACAGTTTCGCCGAAAGGAGGAAATGCGTTGATCACCTTGAACTATCGCGACGCGCGGCCCATCTACGAACAAGTGAAAGACGGCTTGCGCAAGCTGATCGTCAGCGGCGCGATCGCGGACGGGGAAAAGCTGCCGAGCGTGCGGCAGCTCGCGAGCCAGCTCGCCATCAACCCGAACACCATCCAGCGAGCGTACAACGAGCTGGAGGCGGAGGGCTACGCCGCGTCGGTGCCCGGCAAGGGCAGCTTCGCCGTGCGCGGCGAGCGTGCCCACGACGACGCCCGCCGGCAGGAGCTGGCGGAGCGCCTGCGGGAGACCGCCGCGGAGCTGCGCGCCATGGGCATGAGCCAATCCGAGATCGAAGCGCTTTGCAAGGAGGGAGAAGAGAAATGATCGAAGTCAAACACCTCGTCAAGACCTTTGACGGGTTCCGGGCGCTGGATGACGCCAACGTGACCGTGCCGCAGGGCGCGATCTACGGCCTCGTCGGCCCCAACGGCGCGGGCAAGACCACGCTGCTGCGCCACCTGACCGGCGTGTACCGGCAGGATTCCGGCACGCTCACCGTGGACGGGCAGTCGGTGTGGGAGAATCCCGCCGTCAAGACGCGCATCGCGTCCATCCCCGACGACTGGTACTATTTTATGCAGGCAAGCATCCGGGAAATGATGGCGTATTACAAGGGCTTTTATCCGCAGTTCAACAGGGAACGCTATGAAAAGCTCAAAACCGTGTTCGAGCTGAACGAAAAGCAGCCCATCCGCCGCATGTCCAAGGGTATGCAGAAGCAGGCGGCGTTCTGGCTGGCGATGTGCTGCATGCCGGACTATCTCATCCTCGACGAGCCGGTGGACGGGCTCGACCCCGTCATGCGCCGTCAGGTCTGGGGCCTCATCATGCAGGACGTGGCGGAGCGCGGCACGACGGTGCTGGTGTCCTCCCACAACCTGCGCGAGCTGGAGGACGTGTGCGACCATGTGGGCATCATGAACAAGGGCAAGGTGCTCCTGGAGCGCAGCCTCTCCGAGCTGCAGGACAACACGGTGAAAATGCAGGTGGTATTCGACGGCGACGCGCCGGAGCTGCCGGCGTCCCTCACCGTGCTGCACCAAAGCGCCGTCGGGCGCGTGCACACCATCATCTTCCGCGGCGCACAGCACGACATCGAGGCCGCGCTGGCGCAGTTCCGGCCGGTCTTTCTGGAGGCCGTGCCGCTGACGCTGGAGGAAATCTTTATCTATGAGTTGGGAGGAGCCGACTATGCAGTCAAAGACATCATTCTTTAATCGGACGGTTTTTCTGCACGACTTAAAGCGCTGGTGGCCGCTGACGGCGGGCTATGCGCTGATCTGGCTGCTGGCCATGCCGCTGGGGTGGCTGACGGAGCTGAACCACGACCCGTATTTAAGCGCGTGGAACGTGCAGTTTGACGCGCTGGACATCGCCGGCAACGCCGGGTACTGGAGCGCGTTTCTCACCGGCATTTTGTTCGCCATGGCGGCGTTCTCGTACCTCACCAATCCCCGCGCGACCTACGGGCTCCACGCCCTGCCGGAGCGCCGCGAGACGCTGTACGTCACCCACTATCTCGCGGGGCTGTGCAGCCAGCTCGCGCCGCAGCTGCTCACGGTCCTGCTGACGATGGCGGTGCTGGCGGCGCACGGCGCGTTCAGCGCGCGGCTGCTGGGGCTGATGCTGCTCGCGTTCGTGCTGCCGACGCTGTTCTTCTACTCCTTTGGCGTATTCTGCATGATGTTCACGGGGCAGATCCTCGCCGCGCCGGTATTTTACGGCGCGCTGAACGTGCTGGTGGTGGGCGTGGAGCTGCTGATCCGCACGTTCGCGGGCAACTTCCTCTACGGCTGGGCGGAGAACATCGAACCCGTGCTCACGCCCTTCTCGCCCATCGTCAAGCTGGTGGAAAACGGCGTCCGCGCCACGCAGGATACCTACGAGGTTCTGGAAAACGGCGTCATCCGGGTGGAAGGCACCCAGGAGCTTCAGCTCCTCGGCCTCGACTGGCTGCTGATCTACGCCGCCGCGGGTCTGGTGTTTGCGGCGCTGGGGCTGCTGGTCTACCGCAAGCGCCACAGCGAGGCGACCGGCTCCACCGTCGCGATTGACTGGGCGCGGCCCATCTTCAAGTACGGCGTCACGTTCTGCGCGGCGCTGGCGCTGGGTCAGCTGCTGTACTTCCTGTTCTTCGGCCAGTTCCGCTCGAACGGCAGCTACTCCCTGCCCGGGACGCTGGGGTGCATGGCGCTGTCCGGCCTGCTGGGCTATTTTGTCGCGGAGATGCTGCTCAAAAAGAGCTTCCGCGTGTGGAAATCCGGCTGGCGCGGCGCGGTCGCCGTGGTCGCCGTGCTGGTCGTGATGGGCTGCGGCATGTCCCTCGACCTCACGGGCTACGAGAGCTATGTGCCGAATCAGAACGACGTGCAGGCCGCCACCGTGCAGATGAACGTCTACAACAGCAGCGCCCACACCTACCTGTTCGGCATCCGTGACCCGGAGACCATCCGCCTCATCATCGAAGCGCACCGCGCCATCGTGAGCGACAAGGAGCGGCAGCTCCGGCTCAACGACAGCGCGCAGCCGTGGGATTACACCGAAACCGGCGCCGTCGGGGGCTATTTCTCCGTGGACTATACCCTCAGCGACGGGCGGGTCGTCCGGCGGCGCTATTCCGACGTGACGATCTTCGCCGACGAGCTGGGCGATCCCGCCTCCCTCGCCGGAGCGCTTACCGCGCTGAACAACTCCGAGACCGCCATGTTCGCCCGCGCGCTGGGGTGCGACTACTACAACGGCGACACCGACCCCCGCGCCCTGCCCGACCTGCGCTTCACCGGCGGCGACGCCTATGTGTACGACAACGACGCCTACCGTGAGGCCAGCCGCACCCTGACCGCCCACGAGGCGGAGCTGATCTACGACGCCGTGCTGCGCGACGTAGCGGCGGGGCACGTCGGCGGCTCGCTGTTTGAAAGCGAGTCCATCCTGAACGGCAGCGTCACGCTCTACGCCACCTACAGCGCCCCCGATCGTCCCGCCGACCGCGGCGTGTCCGACACCTATCCCTCC
The DNA here is from genome assembly GCA_947170435.1 of uncultured Clostridia bacterium. GTDB lineage: Bacteria > Bacillota > Clostridia > Oscillospirales > Oscillospiraceae > Hominicoprocola. The sequence goes on from CAMVTO010000003.1 coordinate 45,176, forward strand.
GAGGTGCCGCCGGGACGGGACATGGTGACCTACGATCTGGAGATCACCGAGCGCATGACCGAGACCGTCGCGACGCTCCGCGCCATGGACGTGGACGTGACGTTCGGATAAAAACTGCACAAACTCCGAGGGGCGGCCGCAAGGCCGCCCCGTCTCGTCGGTTTTTTTGCGCCCGCGGGCGCAAAAATCCCTTGACGCGCAGGAAAAACCGTGATATTATACTTTGGCATATTCCCCGGCCTCGTTTGCGGACAGTCCACCTGCTCCCTGACGCAGCCGCGGGAGAATCGAATGAAAGGTGGAAAACAACCATGATACTCAAAGACCAGAAGACCTCCATCATCGAGGCCAACCGTACCCACGAAAACGACACCGGCTCCCCCGAGGTGCAGGTCGCCATTCTCACCGAGCGGATCAACCAGCTCACCGAGCACCTGAAGGTACACGCCCACGACAACCACTCCCGTCGCGGCCTGTACAAGATGATCGGTAAGCGCCGCAGCCTGCTCGACTACCTCATGAAGAAGGACATCGAGCGTTACCGCGCGCTGATCGCCAAGCTCGGCATTCGTAAGTAAGAGCAGTCGCGGGGGAAGTTCCGCTTCCCCCGCGTCTTTTCGTATCTATCCCGGCGTTTCGGGAGCCGGTTTTCCCTTTTAGCAGTTGATTTTGCGGTCGAAGCTCGACCTTGAAATCAAGTGCTAAAGGCTGGACAGGCTCCTGAAGAAAAATTTTCAAAAGGAGAAATGCAATGTCAACCATCATTACCAAGAGACAGTTCCCGAATTATCATAAGTATGAGCTGGAAGTGGCTGGCCGCCCGCTGTTCCTCGAGGTCGGCAAGCTCGCTGAGCTCGCCAACGCCTCCGTCATGGTCGGCTACGGCGATACCCGCGTGCTGGTGTGCGTCACCGCCGCGCCCCGCCCCCGCGACGGCGTGGACTTCTTCCCCATGTCTGTGGACTTTGAGGAGAAGCTCTATTCCGTGGGCCGCATCCCCGGCAGCTTCAACCGCCGCGAGGGCCGCCCCGGTGAGAAGGGCATCCTGACCGCCCGCGTCATCGACCGCCCCATTCGCCCGCTGTTCCCCTATGACTTCCGCAACGACGTGTCCATCATGGCCACCGTCATGGCGGTCGATCACGATTGCTCCCCCGAGATCGCGGCTCTCATCGGCGCGTCCGCGGCGCTCGCCATCTCCGACATTCCCTGGAATGGCCCCATCGGCGCGCTGAAGGTCGGTCTCGTGGATGGCCAGCTCGTGCTGAACCCCACGAGCGAGCAGCGCAAGGTCAGCGACCTCGACGTGACCGTGGTCTCCACGGGCAAAAAGGTCGTCATGATCGAGGCCGGCGCCAACGAGGTGCCCAACGATCAGATGCTCGCCGCCATCAAGCTGGCGCATGAGGAGAACCAGAAGCAGGTCAACCTCATCAACCAGATGGTCGCTGAGATCGGCAAGCCCAAGTTTGACTATCCGCACGCGGACTTCGATACCGAGCTGTTCGACAAGATCTGCGCCGACTTCATGGACGAGGCGAAGGCCGCCATGGACACCGACGACAAGAACGTCCGCGAGTCCCGCTGGAACGAGATGATCGAGCACTGGCACGAGAAGTATCTCGCCGACCATGAGAACATGGACCAGTACCTCGAGGAGATCACCTACAAGCTCCAGAAGAAGATCGTCAAGGCGTGGCTGCTCGAAGGCCACCGCGTCGACGGTCGCCAGAAGAACGAGATCCGCCCGCTTTCCGCTGAGGTTGGCGTGCTGCCCCGCGTCCACGGTTCGGGCCTGTTCACCCGCGGTCAGACGCAGGTGCTCTCCGTCTGCACCCTCGATACTCTGTCCGCCAACCAGAAGCTGGACACCATCTGGGAAGAGACCGAGAAGCGCTATATGCACCACTACAACTTCCCCAGCTACAGCGTCGGCGAAGCCAAGCCCGCCCGCAGCCCCGGCCGTCGTGAGATCGGCCACGGTGCGCTCGCGGAGCGCGCGCTGCTGCCGGTCATTCCTTCCGAGGAGGAGTTCCCCTACGCCATCCGTGTCGTGAGCGAGGTTGTGTCCTCCAACGGCTCTACCTCTCAGGGCTCCATCTGCGGCTCGACGCTTGCGCTGATGGACGCGGGCGTGCCCATCAAGGCGCCCGTCGCGGGCATCTCCTGCGGCCTCATTCAGGACGGCGATGACTTCACGACGTTCATCGACATTCAGGGCGTGGAGGACTTCCACGGCGAAATGGACTTCAAGGTTGCCGGTACGAAGAAAGGCATCACCGCCATCCAGATGGACCTCAAGAACGACGGTCTGACCATGGCGATCATTGAGAATGCGCTGGACATCACCTATGACGCGCGCTGCCAGATCCTCGACCAGATCATGCTGCCGGTCATTTCTCAGCCGCGTCCCGAGGTCAGCCCCTACGCGCCGAAGATGATCACCATGCACATTGATCCCGACCGCATCCGTGAGGTCATCGGCAAGGGCGGCAGCGTTATCCAGAAGATCGTTGCCGATACCGGCGCGAAGGTTGACATCGACGATGACGGCACGATCCACATCGCTTCCACCAACGCCGCCGCCTGCGACGCCGCGAAGAAGTGCATCGACGACATCGTGTTTGTTCCCGAGGTGGGCAAGCTGTACTACGGCCGCGTTGTGCGCCTGATGCAGTTCGGTGCCTTTGTGGAGATCGCTCCGGGCAAGGACGGACTCGTTCACATTTCCCGTCTCGACAAGAAGCGTGTGGAGAAGGTGGAGGATGTGGTCTCCGTCGGCGACATGATCTGGGTCAAGTTCATGGAGATCGACGAGAAGGGCCGCTGGAATCTCTCCCGCAAGGACGCGCTTATGGAGATCGAAGCCCAGCAGGCAAAGGAACAACAGTAAGCAATGATCAAAAGAGCAGGCATCTATGCCTGCTCTTTTTTCGCCCTGCAAGTCAGCACTTAACAAAAATAAACATCGACAGCATTCTTATTGACCATTTTGTGCCCGATGTGTTAATATTTTTTATATTTATATGGCTGTATGACAAAGAGCAAAAGGAGCACGGCAATGTCGAAAGATATTATTCGCTGCCGATACTGCGGGGGCGGTATGCTGGCGGACATGGAGATTTGTCCGAACTGCGGCGCGCGCAACCGCCTGATCCTCTATAACAAATGGTGGTTCTGGCTGGTGTTGGGCGTGGCGCTGGTAGCTGTGGGGCTTCTGTTGACGGTTTAGAAGAGCGAAAAAGGAGAGGCATGTGCCTCTCCGTTTTATTATTTGTTGAAACATCGGTCATTTTCTGATAAAATGGATCATCATACAAAGGGAGCAGCTTATGGATACGATTGCCGCTATCGCCACCGCTGCCATGCCTGCCGCGGTAGGCATCGTGCGTCTGAGCGGGGAAGATACGTTTTTGGTGCTGGACGCGCTGTTCAGCCCCTTGAACGGCATGCCCATGTCGCAGCAGCCACCCCGCCGCATGGTCTACGGCGCGGTGCGGGATGTGCAGGGCAGGGTCATCGACCACGCGCTGGCGGTGCGTTTTTCCGCCGAGCACTCCTATACCGGCGAACCGGGCGCGGAGATCCACTGCCACGGCTCCCCCGTCGTGCTGAACGAGACCCTGAGCGCGGCATTTGCCGCCGGCGCGAGACAGGCGAAGGCAGGCGAGTTCACCAAGCGCGCGTTCCTGAACGGCAAGATGGATCTTACCGAGGCGGAGGCCGTGGTGGATCTGGTGGATGCCGAGACAGCCGAAGCGGCGCGCAACGCCGCGGGACAGGTGGATGGTGCGCTGCGCCGCTTGGCGGAGGGCGCCTATGACAAGCTGCTGGACATCGCAAGCCGGTTTTACGCCGTGGTGGACTATCCAGACGAGGATATCGAGGACGCTTCCCCGGCGGAGATTGCGGCGACGCTGCAAGAGACGGAGGCCGAGCTTTCCGACCTGCTTTCCACTTACACCCGGGGAAAATTCGTCAAATCCGGCGTCGCGACCGCCATTATTGGCGCGCCAAACGCAGGGAAGTCATCACTTTTAAACCGACTGGTGGGCTACGACCGCGCGATCGTCACGGACATCGCCGGAACCACCCGCGATACCATAGAGGAAAAGGCGTTGGTCGGCGGTGTGCTGCTGCGGCTCATTGACACGGCCGGTCTGCGCGATACGGATGACAAGGTGGAACGCCTGGGCGTGGAGCGGTCACGGAAAGCAATCGAGAGCGCGGATTTGATTCTGGCGCTGATCGACGGCAGCCGGCCCGCGAGCGCTGAGGACGCGGAGACGCTGGACTTGGCAAACGCATGTGGCAAGCCCTGCCTGCTGCTGCGTACCAAGAGCGACCTCGGCGGCAGCGGCGATGGGCTTGCGATGTCCAACGTGACCGGCGAAGGCTTCGACGCACTTGAGGCTGCCGTCGCGGCGCTGTTTCCAGCGCTTCCACCCAAGACCGGAACGCTTTTGACCAACGCGCGGCAGGCGGACGCTGTGACGCGCTCCCTTGCATCCGTGCGCGCCGCGCTCGCCGCGCTGCGCGATGGCGTGACGCCGGATGCGGTGCTCACGGAGGTCGAGGCGGCGTCGAACGCGCTGGGCGAGTTGACAGGACGTACCGCGCGGGAAGACATGGTGAGCCGGATTTTTGAGCGTTTTTGCGTCGGAAAATGATAGACTGTTGATTTATTTAATAGACATGTTATATAATAGCATATCATATAGTTTTGAAAATCAGAACAGGAGGATTTCACCATGGGCGATTACGTCATTATGACCGATAGCTGCTGCGATCTCAGCGCGGCAGAGGTGAACGAGAGCAATCTGGTCGTGGTTCCGCTGACCTTTACCATGGACGGCGTGACCTACCGGGACACGCCGAACCACGAGGATATGTCGTTGCAGGAGTTCTACAAGAATATCCGCGCGGGCAAGGAGTGTACCACCGCTGCGGTCAATGTTGGCGACTTTTTGGACGCGATGCGCCGGGTGCTGCTGTCCGGGAAGGACATCCTCTGCATCAATTTCTCCAGTGCGCTGTCGACGACCTATCAATCTGCTTCCATTGCCGCGGAAGAATTGCGCCAGGAGTTCCCCGACAGGCGCATTATTGTGATCGACTCACTGGCGGCTTCCCGCGGACAGGGCATGCTGGTGTGGTATGCGGCAAAGAAAAAGGCAGAAGGTAAGTCTATTGACGAGGTGGCGGACTGGGTGCGTGAGATGGCGCCGCATCAGGATCACTGGTTCACGGTGTTCGACCTGAACCATTTGCGTCGCGGCGGCCGCCTCAATGCCACCAGCGCCATCGTCGGCACAGTGCTGGCCATTAAGCCCATTCTGCACACGGATGCAGAGGGCAAGCTAACCCCGGTATCCAAGGCGCGCGGCATGAACGCCGCGCTGGAGGAGCTGGTGGGCAAGATGGATGAGCTGGGCATCCGCCCGCTCGAGGATCAGACAGTGTTTATTTGCCACGCAGACGCGCAGGATAGCGTTAACTATGTGGTAAGTCTATTGAAAAAACGCTTTGGTGTGACCGATGTGCGCGCGGACTTCATTGGCCCGGTCATTGGTTCACACACCGGTGCCGGTACCCTCGGCTTGTTCTTTTTCGGGAGGGAGCGATGAATTGGATCGAACTGCACATTGACACCGTTCCGGCGGGCATTGACCCGGTCACAGAGCTGCTCTCTGCCAATGAAATAGACTCATTGATGATAGATGAAGAGGGCGAATTCAAGGATTTTTTGGAGAACAATAAGCAGTATTGGGACTATGTGGACGACAAACTGCTCTCTGAGAAACGCGGCAAGTGCCGTATTACCTTCTACCTGGAGGATAATCAGGAGGGCTGGAACCGTCTGGCGCAGGTGCGCATGATGCTCTCCGCCCTCAAGAAGCAGCATCCGGAGTATGCTCCGCTGATTCTGTCGATGGAAAACGTAGCGGATGAGGATTGGGAGAACAACTGGAAGCAGTTCTACAAGCCTATGGAGATCGGGGAACGCCTGCTGGTCGTGCCGGAGTGGGAGCAGATGGAGGACGAATCCCGCATCAAGCTGATCCTCAACCCCGGGCTGACGTTTGGAACCGGCAGCCATGCGACTACGCGGCTGTGCCTGACGGCATTGGATCGGTTGATCCGCGGCGGCGAAAAGGTGCTGGATCTGGGCTGCGGCAGCGGAATTCTCTCCATTGCGGCGCTGCGGCTGGGTGCGGAGCGGGCGTTTGCCTGTGATGTGGACCCGACCTGCGTCAATGTGGCCTACGAGAACGCGGCGCTCAACGGTGTCGATCGCGACCGCTATACGGTTCGTGCTGGCGACGTGACGGCGGACAAAGAGCTGGCGCGCGAGTTCGGTGGTGCGTATGATGTGGTGGTGGCCAATATTGTCGCGGATGTCATCATTGCCCTCGCGCCGCGGGTGCGCCCGCTGCTGAAGGAGGGCGGCGTGTTCCTCTGCTCCGGTATCATCGATGATCGCGCCGCAGAGGTGAAGCAAAAGCTGTTGGACGCCGGTTGGAACATCGAGGAAGAACGCAGCTCTGAGGGCTGGTATTCCTATTCATGTCGTTAGAATATTCTAAAAACGAAAAAGAGGCTCGAAAGAGCCTCTTTTTTCTATAGACAAAAACTACAGAACAAAACTAGCAAACGCAAACAAGCCAAAAAAGCAAAATTTACGGAATGTCCGGCATAGAATCATCGTCGTCGATCCAGCTGGAAACAGGTACCACGACGAACTCGGTAGGCGTGCGGCGGATCACAACGCGCTCCAGTCCAGCGTTGATGATCTGACGGCGGCACATGGAGCAGGAATCAGCGTCTCCCAACAGCTTGCCGGTAGCGGCGTCGCGCCCGACCAAATAGATCGTACCGCCTACCATATCGCGCCGGGAGGCGGAAATAATGGCGTTGGCCTCGGCATGGACACTGCGGCACAGTTCATACCGCTGCCCGCGAGGAACCTGCATCGCCTCGCGCGTACAATAGCCTAAGTCTACACAGTTTTTGCGGCCTCTGGGTGCGCCGTTGTAGCCCGTAGAGATGATTTCATCGTTCTTCACAATGATCGCACCGTACACTCTGCGGAGGCAGGTCGCCCGCTCGGTGACCGTTTGCGCAATGTCAAGGTAATAGTTCTCTTTGCTGACGCGGTTCATAGAAACAGCTTCCATAAGACGATACCTCCATGCATAAAATAGAAAAAATACATAAATTCGATGAATACGGTGAATACAATACGATTGCGTTGGTCAATAAATAATAATAGCTATAGACTGAATCAAATACCGCTCAAATCGAATATCGGCGTATATTCCTCTTTTGCGCTGGACTTTTCCTGCACAAACCCGTCCGCAATGCCGCAAGCGCGCATGTAATCCACGGCGGCGCGATATTCTGCACCGGTAATGCGTCGAGAAAGTGCGCCTTTTGCCGACTTTTGGGGTGTATACTGACTCATCAGCGAGAAAAGAACGTCACCGGGTGAAAAACGAGACGCCACGAAGTCGATCACGTGCTTTGTGTTTTCCAGCTGCCCTGGAAGCACCATGTGTCGAAGAATCACGCCGCTTTTCAGCAGCCCATCCTCGTCAAAACGATAGGGACCGACCTGACGAAACATTTCTTCGACCGCGAGAGCCGTAATTTGGGGATAGTTTTTAGCGTTTGATAAGTCTAAACTGAGGGTGTCATCGGCGTATTTAAAGTCTGGAAGGTAGATCTGAACCTTCCCTTCCAGTGTGCGCAGCTGTTCGACGCGCTCATAGCCGCCGCAGTTCCAAACCACCGGCACCGGAAGAGGTTTTTCCAATGCTTCCAGGATCCAAGGAGCATAGATTGTCGGCGTAACTAAGTCTATACAATGAGCGCCTTGCGCAACTAATTCGTCAAAAATATCACGTAATCGCGACGGAGTAATGAGTTTTCCGAAGTTTTCGCGGGAAATGCTGCCGTTCTGGCAGTACACACAGCCCAAATTACAGCCGGAAAAGAACACGCAGCCCGCTCCGCGCGTGCCGGAGAGGCATGGTTCCTCCCAGTGATGGAGCATGGCCTTGGCCGCCACGATCCCGGCCGGCATGCCGCAGAACCCCTCACCGCGGGTTTCTGTGCGCAGCGCGTGGCATTGACGCGGACAAAGATCACAGATCATAGGTTAGAAATTTGGCTTAAAATCCGGGCCGAGGTCACCTCGTGACCAGTGCTTGCGGCACAGGCCGATGTATTTATCGTTGGCACCCAGCACCACCTGTTCGCCCTCCTTGAGCACATGTCCCGCGGCATCAAAGCGTGCGTTGAACATCGCTTTTTTGCCGCACCAACAGATGGTTTTGACTTCCTCCAGCTTATCTGCCATTACCAGCAGCTCATAGCTGCCAGGAAATAGTTCACCGCGGAAATCAGCCCTAAGTCCATAACAAATTACAGGAATATCACAGTCATCCACGAGGTGCACCAGGTACATGACTTCCTCGCGCGTGAGAAACTGCGCTTCGTCGACAATGATGCAGGCATTCTTTTGAAGCTCCGATTCCGGCATGGCGCGCATTTCGTGAAAATAGATGCACGGGAACTCTAAGCCGATGCGCGAATGGACAATATGATCGCCGTTTCGCGTGTCCAGTTGCGGCTTGACCAGCAGAGTCTGCTGTCCGCGCTCCTCATAGTTGAAGCGAGCCATAAGCGCATTGGCTGTTTTAGAGGAGCCCATCGCGCCGTATTTGAAATAGAGTTGTGCCATAATCTGTTTCCTCGGTTCTTTTTCTTAAAATCAATGGTTGTCAGAAAGCATGTCGGAGTAAAAATGGAGAGAAAATTCCCGAACGTTTTCTGCGTAATTATTATGTCGACCAGTTTCGACACATCCTAGACCAAACAGTTTCGGGCGATTTCGGTAAATACCCGAAAAGCCGTTGGAATGGCAAGGGAATCCAAATCCTTACGACCGATCCAACGAAGGTCGGCGCAAGAGCCCTCCACCTCCGCTACATAGCCCTTCATTTGCCACTCGATGTGGGTGAAGGTGTGTCTGGCCGTGCCGCAGGGCGACAGATCGCGCACATCAAGTCCCCATTGGGCAAGCTGCAAGCGCGCGGCGCCCTCGTCCAGATTTCCCAAAACATTGGGAAATTCCATCAATTTGGCCAGCAGACCGCTGTCAGGACGCTGATGAAGGGCGATTTCTCCGTTACGCTGCAAGACGAACACGGTGCGCTCCTCCGCACGGCGTTTGCGTTTTTCCGCGCGAACCGGGAGCACCGCGGTCAACTGCTCCCGATATGCGACACAGAAGCTGCGTCCCGGACACTCCGCGCACAGTGGGGCTCCGTTGGGCAAGCATACCGTTGCGCCAAGATCCATCATCGCCTGATTCCACTGGCCGGGTTGGCCCCGGTCGATCGAAATTGACATAATATCCCGAAACCGTTTTTTCACCTTGCTGTCAGTAATATCATCCCCGCAGCCGACAAGCCTGGCCGCCACGCGCAGCAGGTTGCCGTCTACCGCAGGCTCCGCCGCGGCGAAGTTGATGGACGCAATGGCGCTGGCGGTATAGTCTCCGATGCCGGGGAGCTTACGCAGCGCTTCCACCGTGGGCGGCAGCTCCCCACCGAATTCGCTGACAATCATTTTTGCCGCGCGGTGCAGATTCCGAGCGCGGGAATAATAGCCGAGCCCTTCCCAGAGCTTGAACAGGCGATCTTCCGAGACCGCCGAGAGCGCGTAGACATCCGGCAGCTCCGCCATGAAGCGCTCAAAGTATGGGATGACCGCCGTCACGCGGGTTTGCTGCAACATGATCTCGCTGACCCAGGTGCGATAGGGCGAGGGCTGCTCCCGCCAGGGCAGAATGCGGCGATGTGCCGCATACCAGTCAAGCAGCGGCTCGCGCAGCAGATCCAAATTTTCCCATTGTTCTTTCATATTATATATTAAATCGTGTTGCATACCCGCAGCGGCGGCATAGCTCCTCCGTCGGCGTGCGCCGGGAAAAGCCCTCAAACATCGCCGTGGCGCGGGGACTGCTCAGAATATCGTCCAACTCCTGTGTGAAGAGGTTGCCCAGGGCGAGGTCTCCCTCGTGGTCAAGACAGCAAGGTACCACGGTACCGTCGACCAGTACGCCGATTTGCTCGCGCAGCGCGCGGCAGAACTGCGTCGGCGCGGTGTCGGCGGCAAGATCGGGCCAGCAAAACGCACGTTCCCGCTCCAGATACAGATTTTCAGCAAGGCGAAAGCTGTTTTTGCGGGGCTCTGCCCATGCGGAAAGCCCGGAGCGCTTGTGAAGTTCGTCCAGAATATAGGGATTGCCGGCGTCGGCGGCGCCCTCGTTCCATAGACGGAGCGCGACGATGATCCCCTGCCGCGCCGCCAGTACAGAAAACTGCCAGACCGCGTCCAGATACTGCTCCGCAGCAGCGGGATCGCCGCCGTTTTCCTCAATGCTGTGCAGGGAGACGCTGATCTTATAGAGTGCGCCGGAGCGCAACAGCGTTTCCGCTTGATCCGCAAGCAGCGCGCCATTGGTGGTGACGCAGACCTTCATGCTCCGCTGCGCGGCGAGCGATAGCAGCGTTCCCAGCTGTGGGTGCAGCAGCGGCTCGCCCATGATGTGCAGATAGACGTAGGATACCCGAGGGCGCAGTTTGTCGAGCACGAGTGAAAACTCGTCGGGCGTCATAGATCGCGGTGCGCGGCGCGTGCCGGGACAGAACGCGCAGTGCAGGTTGCAGATGTTGGTGATCTCCACATAAGCTTTTTTCAGCACGCGCGCGCCTCCCATTTTTTGCTCTGTATGGATGATACCATACCGCTTGCGACGCCGCAAGCAATATGATATAATTTTAAAAAATGATTTTTGGTTTACAGACGAAAAATGTCGAATTTTGTAAGTCTGCAAGAAATCACGTCAAAAGTCGATGAAAAATATCGTTCACTTTACTAAATTTGCGCCATTTCCGAGCAAAAACAAGTGAGTCCGCCGGAAATGATCTGCCTGGATGCTGCGGGAGACCGCGCACCGGAGCCGGCGTGAAAAAGGAGCAATCCATGAAGATTACGTTCATTGCCCACAGCGGTTTTCTGATCGAATGGGAGCACTTTTACACCCTGTTTGACTGGTGGAAGGGCGAACTGCCGCCGCTGGACAAGACGAAGCCGCTGTTGGTGTTCGCCAGCCACAGCCATGAGGATCACTTCGATAAGCACATCTTTACCCTGCCGGCCGAGTATCCGCTGACGCGGTTCATTCTCTCCCACGATATTCGCCTCGCCACACGCCGCTGGGAAAAGCTGGGCATGACGCCTGAGATCTTTTCCCGTGTGACCTCAATGCGCATTGACAGCATTTACGCAACGGAGGCGGGCGGCGTGCCGCTGACGGTGCGCACCATCCAGTCCACCGATGTCGGCGTGGCGTTCCTGCTTTCCGCCGAGGGCAAGCTGGTTTACCACGCGGGTGATCTCAACTGGTGGCATTGGGAGGACGAGGGCAAGCAGTATTGCACGAACATGGCGGCGAACTACCGCCGCTCCATTGCGAAGCTCGCCGCCGCGGTGCGGGATGAAGCTGCGGACTGTGGCTGCGCGCCGACGATCGACGTGGCGATGGCGCCGCTCGACCCGCGGCTGGAGGAGGCCTACGACATGGGGATTGCGTATCTTTTGGAACAGATTCCCGTCAAAGCCGTCTTCCCCATGCACATCTGGGAGAAGTTCGACTGGATCGACCGCTACCGCGCCGCACACCCGGAGCACGCGGAAACGATCGTACCGATTCGGAGAGACGGCGAAGTGTTTATTGTTTGACGGAACAATTTCAAAAAGAAAAGCATGTCTTCAAAAACGTGAATGGAATCTTGCAAATAGCCCTTGCTTTTCGTCGGGATACAGGATAGAATCTAGTCATCCGAGAAAACTTTTGTGAATTTCTTATAAAAAGTACGAGAGGAGACGCGACATGGCTAAGTTTAAAGTTTATTACACCATCGAACTCAACGAGGTGGCAACCCACATCTTCGAGCAGAACGGCTTTGAGGTCAAGGTTTGCTCCCACAACGACGAGGAGACCTACGTCAAGGAGCTGGCAGAGTACCAACCCGACGGCATTATGTGCCGCACGGAGCCCATCACCGCGAAGATGATGGACACCTGCAAGAATCTCAAGGTCATCGGCAAGCAGGGCGCCGGCCTCGATAATATCGACATGGACCACGCCGCCGAGAAGGACATTCAGGTCGTCTTTGCCCCCGCCGGCAACGCCAACGCCGTCGCCGAGCACGCGATGCTGCTGATGCTCGCCTGCGCCAAGCGCTTCAACTACGTGGATAAGCAGTTCCGCGGCGGGAACTTCCTCGTCCGCATGGGCATGGAGCACACCGTCGAACTGGGCGGCAAGACGCTGGGCATGATCGGCTGCGGCCGCATCTCCCAGCTTGTCATGCAGAAGGCGAAGTATGGCTTCGGCATGAAGGTCATCGGTTACGACCCGTACCTCACGCAGGACAAGGTCGGCGACCTCTGCGAGCTCAAGGCGACCGCCAAGGAGGTCTGGGAGCAGGCGGACTTCGTCAGCGTCCATCTGCCCGAGGTCGAGTCCACCCACCACTCCATCGGCCGCGAGCAGTTCAGCTGGATGAAGCCCTACGCGTCGTTCATCAACTGCGCGCGCGGCGGCCTCATTAAGGAGAATGAGCTGATCGACTGCCTCAAGGACGGCACGCTGTTCCAGGCGGGCCTCGACGTGTTCGAGCATGAGCCCATCCAGGAGTCCAGCCGCGAGCTGTTCAACCTCGACAACGTCATCATGACGCCGCACATGGCGGCGACCACCGAACAGTCCGTGCTCAACTGCTGCACTTCCGTCGCCAACGACATCGTGGCGGTGTGCAACGGCGAAGCGCCGAAGTGCCCGGCGAGCAAGCCCAAGTTCTGAGAATCGCAACAATCCAAGCGGCGGGATCATCCCGCCGCTTTTTCTGTTTCGCGCCGCATAATCGTAAGATATGTCCGAAATGTCCATATATTTCACTTGATATATCCCATAAAGATATGGTACAATCAAGACATTCCAAACATACAAAGCGAGGAGAACCCATGGAATCCAACTCCATCCTGAGCAGTCAGCTTGCCATCGAAAGCGAGAAGCCCCTCTACTCCCAGCTCATTGTCATCATCAAGCGCAGCATCACCACCGGCGAGTTCGGCGTGGGTGCCCTGCTTCCGTCGGAGGCGGAGCTGTGCGCGGCGTATCACGTCAGCCGCAACACGGTGCGTCAGGCCATCGGAGCGCTGGAGGAGGACGGCTTTGTGGTGCGCAAACGCGGCAAGGGTACCTTTGTCGCCGATCCGACGACCCGCCGCAAGAGCGTGCAGTATTCCTTCACAACCGAGGTTTCCCAGCAGGGCAAGAGCCCTTCCTCAACACTGGTAAGCTTCGAGGTGGTGGAGGCGACGCCGCGCTTCCGTGAGATGATGGAGCTGGAGATGGGGGCAAAGCTCTACTGCTTCACCCGTGTGCGCAACGTGGACGGTAAGCCGATGATCGTGGAGACCTCGTACTATCCCCAGAGCATCTACCCCAACCTGACGCGGGAGATGCTGCAAACCCACAGCTTCTACAGTCTGCTCTATCATGTGGGCGTGACGCCGATCTCGGCGGAGGACACCTACGAATCGGTGCTGCTGGGCGACCGCGAGGCCGCGCTGCTGGACAGCCGCAGCGGCTCGCCGGCATTCCTGCACCAGCGCCGTACCTCCGGTGAGAACGGACGCGTGTATGAATTTACCACGAGCTATATGCGCGCGGACCGTGTGAAGCTCCACGTTCTGTTCCAGAAGGATGCCACGCAGTTTGAGCGCCTGGTAGACTGAAAACGAAAAAAGGCAAGCCCCGCGCGACAATCGCGCGGGGCTTGCGTTATCGGGAGCGCCGCATGCGGCGGCGCAGTTGCTCAGCCTTTTCAGACGTTCTCCATGGTTTCGATCAGACCATAGCCTTCATCGTTGCGCTTGTAGACGACATCGACGGCCTCGCTTTCCGTGTTGCGGAAGACAAAGAAGCTGTGCCCCAGCAGATTCATCTGCAAGATGGCCTCTTCCACGCTCATGGGCTTGACGGCGAAACGCTTGGTGCGCACGACGGCGAAGTCGCGCTCCTCCTGCAGGTCGAACTCCACCGGCACCTCAGCCTTGATGGAGCCCTCGCGCAGGTTCTTGGCAAGCCGCGTCTTGTTCTTGCGGATCTTGCGGTCGATCTGCTGCTCGCAGGAATCAATGGCACCGCGCATATCACCGTCCGGGTCCTCGGCGACAGCACGGAACATCGTTCCATCCGGGCTTCTGAGCATGACTTCCACGACGCAGCGATTCTTCTTTTCGACAGCGAACGTGACGGTGGCGTCCGGCTCACTGCGGAAGTATTTGTCAAGCTTGCCGATCTTCTTCTCGGCATAGGCCTTGACGGAGTCGTTCAAAGTGATTTTTTTGCAGGCAAATGTAAACTTCATAACGCTGCGCTCCTTTCGTTGTTGACGGTTGGGACACCCTTTCGGGTAAGTTGATTATAACACATGTTGTCGGAATGTCAAATAGAATTGAAGAAAATTTTATAGAATTTAGTGAAACTGCCTAAAATACAGCGCTCGCCGGGATTCGACGGTTTTTTCGCGGACAAGCGTGTATCCTACGCATTGGAAGCTTTCCAATATCCCACCCACTTGGGCCGCTGTTCAAGATGAGCAGCGGCCCCTTTTTATCCTATTTAAAAAAGAGGTAAAAAAATTTGCGCCCGCAGGCGCAAATGAACCTGATCGCTTTTCTGACGACATGCGCGTCAGAAAAACTCTTTGCGTGGAGTGCCGGTGCGCCGCAGGCGTGCGGGAAACGAAACCAACTCAAAAAATTGCTTGCACTTTTTTGAAGCAACTTTAGTTGCTGACATCGTAAAAATCTTTCTGTCCCGGGCTGACCATCCCCAGCTGATCCCGCGCCAGCTCCTGCAAATACTCCGGGTCCTCGGCGCGCTCGAGTGCCGCCTCAAGGGTGCGGTTCTCCTGCTCCTGCAGCGCCACCTGCTCGGCGAGCGCGTCGCGCTCTGCGCGGGCTTGGATGAGCTGTTCGCGCATGCGCAGCAGCTGCAGTCCCACCACGATCAGCATGATCAGAACGACGAGCGCCGCGATCAGACCGGTGCGTCTTTTCGGCTTTGCGGCAGTCATAGCGAACGCCCTCCCTTCTCTCCGCGCGGCGTCTCGCGCGAAGCGCGTAACGCCGATACAAGCTTATTATAAGCCTGTGGCGGGAAAAAAGAAAGACTCTTTTGCCGAATTTCTCTCCTCGGCGCAACAGCGCGCGCAGCTTGCGCAGCGGCAAACGCAACAGTCGCAGCAGCTCAAAGAGCGTCCGCGCCCAAAAATCCCACAGCGGCCGCAGCAGCGGCGAGAGTACGCCGAAAAACAGCCACGCGCCCGCCGCGGCGGCAAAGATCGTGTAGAGCCGCAGCTCGCCGCCGGTGAGCCGCAGGGCAAAGAGCAGCGCGGAGAGTCCCAATGCGGCACAGTACAGCGCGTCCAGCGCCCCGGTGAGCGCACGATTTTTTCTCCGCCGCAGCCGCAGGGCGCGCAGCAGATCATAGATCAGCGCCAGCACCATACCCAGCAGCACCGACGCCGCCAGCGTCCGTGCCTGCTCACCGATGACTGTGCCCATGCTCAGCCGCCGAACAGGCGCGAGAACAGCCCGCCGCCGTGACCCACCGCACCGTCCTCATAGCTCAGCGCGTCCACGCGGCCGTCCACGTGCAGCTCGCCCCCGTCAAGGCTCAGCTTCCCGATGTGCAGATTTTCGCCGCTTACGATCAGCACGCCATCGGTGGTGTTCATTACGATCTCGTTTTCATCGAAGCGCTCCACATCCTCCACGCCGGAGACCGTCAGCTTGTCGCGCCCGTCCAGCGTCAGCCGGTGCGGCGCAGGGTTGAAGTCGGTATCATAAGCCATAGCAAAACCTCCCGTACACAGCAGTGTATGGGAGGTTTGTCTGAAATAGAACCGCTCACTCGGCAATCTCGCGGTAGAGCATGGCGGCCTCGGCCTTGCCGGCGTTCTCCTGCACGCTGACGACCTCGACGGTGAGCGCACGCTCGCCGAAGCGGATCGTGATGCGGTCGCCCTCCTTCACGTCGTAGGACGCGCGGGCGACCTTGCCGTTGACCTCGACGCGGCCGGTGTCGCAGGCCTCGTTGGCGACGGTGCGCCGCTTGATCAGGCGCGAGACCTTCAGGTATTTGTCAAGTCTCATGAGTTCTCTCTCCTTGCTTGGCTTGGTTCCACAGCGCTGCCAGCTCCTCCGGCGCAAGTGCATCCATCGCTTTGCCCTGTGCGCTGACGGCATCTTCTACGGCGCGAAAGCGCCGGATGAATTTCTCGCAGGTGGCGTTCAGCGCGGTTTCCGGGTCAATACCCCGGTACCGTCCCGCGTTCACCGCCGCAAAAAGCACGTCGCCCAGCTCCTCCTCGATGTTGGCGCTGTGCTCCACGGCCTCCCGCAGCTCGCGAACCTCTTCTTCCAGCTTGCAGAGCGACCCGTCGCTGTCGCGGAAGCGAAAGCCCGCTTTCTCCGCCTTGCTTTGCAGCTTGTCCGCCCGCCAGAGGGCGGGCAGCGAGCGCGCGACCGCGTCCAGCGCGTCTGCGGTGGATTTCTGACCCTTTTCCGCCCGCTTGAGCTGCTCCCAGCTGGCGAGCACCTCGTCGCTGTCCTTTGCCTTGACATCGCCAAAGACATGCGGATGGCGATAGAGCAGCTTGCGCACCACATGGTCGGTCACGTCGTCGGTGGTGAAGCGGCCGGCATCCTCTTCCATGTGGATGTTGAAGAGCACCTGCATCAGCATATCGCCCAACTCCTCGCACATCAGCTCAGGATCGTCGCGGTCGAACGCTTCGGCGGCCTCGTATGCCTCCTCCAGGAAGTTTCGGCGATTGCTCAGGTGCGTCTGCGCCCGATCCCACGGACAGCCCTCCGGCGAGCGCAGGATGCGCAGCAGCGCCACCAGATCGTCATAGGTGTACTTGTTTTTTTCGGGAAACGGTACCATGTGGAAATCCTCTCATTTGATGCGCAACAGCCGTCCGAGCTTCTCACCCTTGGGCAGCAGCGCCAGATCCTCTTTTGTGATGATGCGCAGCGCGACGACCAGCACGGCGTAGACCACCACCGCCAGCGCCATGGAGATGCCGACGGCCAGCAGCCGCGCAACGCTGCCCGCGCCCAGCTGGACGGCGAGGAGCCTGTACGCGCCACGGGCACAAAACGCCATAACAAGCGACGCCGCCAGCGGCTTTGCGAACAGCGCGAGATAGTTCGGCTTATCCGCCACCGTGCGGGAGACGAAAAACAGGTTCAGCACCGCGACGGTCGAGAAGCAGGACAGCGTGCCGATGGGCGCGCCGTGGATGTTGATGTGCGGAATCGCGACGAGGCGGTAGTTCAGCGCGATCTTGATGACGCCGCCGATGAGCATCGTTACGATGGAGACGTAGACCTGCCCGTGTGCCTGCAAAACGGAGTTGGAGATCAGCATGATGCATACGAACAGTGACGCAATGCCCAGCACCGCCAGCAGCGCGCCGCCCAGCGCGCTGTCGTACTTCGGGTACAGCAGGCCCATGATCGGCTCAGACAGCGCCCACAGCCCCATACCCATGGGGAATGCCAATAGCGCCGTGACACGGAACGAGGAGTTCACCACCGCCTTCGCGCCGACGCGGTCACGGCGTGCCAGCGCCGCGGAGAGAAACGGGATCACGGACGCGGTCAGCGCCACCATCAGCGACGCGGGGAGATTGTAGAGGTTCATCGCCGCGCCGTAGGTGCCGTAGAGCCCGCTGGCGTCGGCCTCCGTGTAGTGCAGGCGCTCCTGAAGCTGCATCATGACAAACTTGGAGTCAATGGTGGAGATCAGAGCCACCATCGACGAGGACAGTGTGATGGGAATGGCGTACTTGAGCAGCTGACGCAGGATCGCGCCGGTGCCGGAGGGAGTGTCAGCGGTCTGGGGCGCCTTCCGGTGCCGGAAGTAGTTGACAACCATGTACACCAGCGACAGGATCGTGCCGATGGTGACGCCGGTGATGGCGCCCGCGGCGGCGACGTCCACGCCCTTGCCGATGCGCAGCAGATAGATCGCGAGGCCGAGGCCGACGAACAGCTTGCAGAGCGCCTCAATGATCTGGGAGACGGCGGTGGGCGTCATGTTGCCGCAGCCCTGGGCGTAGCCGCGGAACGCGGACAGGCAGCCCACGCAAAAGACGGCGGGGGCGAGGGCGCGGATGCTCAGCGCCGTTTTGGAGTTCTCCAGAAAGTCGGCGAAGAACGTGTTTCCCCACCACATCGCGATGAAGGACAACGCGCCGAGGGTGAAAAACAGCCGGAACGAGACGCGGAAAATCTGCTGTGCCTGACGCTCCCGTCCCAGCGAACGCGCCTCCGAGACCATTTTCGACAGCGCCACGGGCAGTCCCGCGGTGGACACGCTCAGAAAGACGGAGTAGATATAGTACGACTGGTTGAAGATGCCGTTGCCCTCTTTTTCCAGTACGTTCGCCAGCGGGATCTTGAACAGCGCACCGATGATCTTAACGATGATGATGCCGGCGGCGAGCACTGCCGCACCGCCGAAGAAGGATTGTTTTTTCGTCTCTGCCATAGGCTATGAACGACCTTTTCGATAAAATTCCGCGAACTCGTCGAGGTTGGAGCGCCACTTTTCCGGGCGCTCCATGTATTCCTTGGGGTATTTCGCGTTGAACGCGCGGCGAATCAGCGCGTCCCCGCTTTCGCTGCGTCCTACCATCTTGGTGGAGCCGCCCGCGCCGAGGGATAAGATGCCGTGCAGCTCCTCCATAATGTAGATGTTGTACAGGCTCTCTGCCCCGGGCAGCGTCCAGCCCACGTTCTCGAAGCTGCCGGACATGTACTTCTGGCGGTAGAGGTAATAGGGCGCATATCCATGTTTACGCAGCGTGACGCCCGCGTAGTCCAGCATTTGCGCCACATCCTCCCCGCTGGGGATGTGCGTGCCCTCCAGCGTGATGCGGCTGCCCTTTTTGAGCGAAAGCGTGTGTATCGTGATGTTGTCCGCGCCCATCGTGAGGCACTCATCCAGCGAGGCGCGGAAGCTCTCCGGCGTGTCCTCGCTGAGCCCCGCGATCAGGTCCATGTTGACGTGAGGGAAGCCCGCGTCCGCTACCTCCACCATGGCGCGGCGGATGTCCTCCGCCGTGTGGCGGCGGCCGATGGCGGTCAGCACATGATCGTTCATGGACTGGGGATTGACGCTCAGCCGCGTGACGCGGTGATCGCGCAGCACCGCGAGTTTTTCCGCGGTGATCGTGTCGGGACGGCCTGCCTCGATAGTTTTTTCCGCGAGGCTGGCAAAGTCAAAATGGCTTTCCAACGCCGTCAGCAGGCGGTCCATCTGATCGGCGGTCAGCGTCGTCGGTGTGCCGCCGCCCATGTAGAAGGACTTGACGCGCAAGCCGGTGTCGCGCACCATCTCCCCCGCGGCGGCGATCTCGGCGCACAGCGCGTCCAGATACGGCTCAACCATAGCGAAGGTTTTTTCCACGCTTTGGGCGACAAAGCTGCAATAGGCACAGCGCGTCGGGCAGAACGGGATGCCGACGTAGAGGGAAATGTCGTTCGGCGCGAGCGCCTCGGCGGCCTTCTGCCCCGCCTCCGCGGCCTCGATGGCGAGGCGGCGGCGCTCCGGCGTGACGGCGTAGGTTTCGTCCAGCACCCGGTCGGCGTGCTCGCGCCCGCCCTCCTTGAGCAGCGCCAGCGCGACCTTGGTCGGGCGCACGCCGGTGAGGCTCCCCCACGGCGGTGTCACGCCCAGCGCGTCCTTTGCCGCGCCGAAGAAGCTCAGCCCCAGCGCGTGCCGGCGCTGCCCCTCCCGCTCGTAGTCGTCGCCGGAGAGCGGGTAGGCATAGGCGCAGCGCGCAGTCTTGCCGTCGTATCCGATCTCCGTGACGAACTCGACCTGCGCGCCGTTCTCGTGCATGGTGACGACCGCCCAGCGCGCGTCCTCCGGCGTGACTTCGCCATAGACGGGCCGCTCGCCGGGGAACAGCGTCAGCAGGCTTTGCTCCAGCGCATATTTCTCATTGTGTCCGCAAAGTTCCAGTTTCATGACAGGGAAAGCATCTTGATATAGAGGTTGTACTGCCGCTCCCGCGCCATGGTGGTGGTCTGCATGTGGCCGGGGTAGACGTCGAAATCGCCCTGCAACCGCGCAAGGCGCGCCAGCGAGCCCATCATTTTGTCGGGCTGCGCACCGGGCAGGTCAATGCGGCCCATGGAGCCGGCGAACAGCGTGTCGCCGGTGAAGAGGGCATTGCCGCACTTGAGGCACACCGAGCCGCCGGTGTGACCGGGGGTGTGCAGCACCTCGATGGTGAGGTTTCCGAGCTTCAGCGTATCGCCCTCGCCGTAGAACCTGAGGTCGTCGCCGATCAGTTCCTCCATCGGGTAGCGGTAGATGCCCACATGCCCCTTGTCCAGCTCGTGGATATAGACCGCCGCGTCGGGGAACATCTCGTGCAGCTTCGGCGCGGCGAGTGTGTGATCGCGATGGCCGTGGGTCAGCAGAATATAGCGGAGCGTTGCGCCCGCGCTTTCGATGGCGCCGCGGATGGTCTCCGCCTCGTCGGCGGGGTCGATGACCGCGGCCTCGCCGGTCTCCTCGTCGATGAGGAGATAGCAGTTGGTCTCCAGCTCGCCGAGCACGCTGTGAATGATCTTCATGGCAGCTTCCTCATTTCAGATCGTTGGTGTCCACGACCAGCGTGAACGGCCCGTCATTGACGGACTCGACTTCCATGTGCGCCCCGAATTCGCCGGTTTCCACATGGTAGCCCTTCTCGCGGCACAGCTCTACGAACAGCTCATAGAGCGGGATCGCAGTCTCCGGCCGCGCGGCGCTCAAAAACTCCGGGCGGCGCCCCTTGCGGCAGTTGCCGTAGAGCGTGAACTGGGAGATGACCAGAATCTCTCCCCCGACGTCGTCAAGGGAGAGGTTGATCTTGTCGTTTTCGTCGTCGAAAATCCGCAGGGAGCACAGCTTATCCGCCAGCTTGTGGCACTGCGCCCCGGTGTCCTCGGCACCGACGCCGAGGAGGATCAAAAAGCCCTGACCGATCTTGCCGACGGTCTTGCCGTCCACCCGGACGGCGGCGGAGGTTACTTTTGTCAAAACTGCTCTCATAGCAGGCTCCTTATGATTCGCCGCAGGCGAATGAATCTGATTTAAGGGGGCGTTATCCCGCCGGCCTGTCGACCTTCATCACGCCGCTGATCTGGTTGAGCTTGCGCATCACGGTGGCAAGCTGTGTGCTGTCGGCAACATAGATTTGCAGGCGCACGACAGCGTAGCCGTCACTGGTGGCGTCGGCGGAGAGGAACTTGACGCGGGTATTGGTCGTAGACAGCACGGACGAGACATCCAGCACCAGATGCTGGCTGTCCTTGGCAAAGACCTCCAGCGCCGTGAGGTAGCTCTCGCGCACGTCGCTGCCCCAGCTGACCTTGATCCAGCGCCCTTCGTTTTCCTTACGGCGCTCCCTGGAGGCGTTGGGACAGTCGCAGCGATGCACCGATACTCCGTAGCCGCGGGTGATAAAGCCCACGATGTCGTCGCCGGGCACCGGCGTGCAGCACTTGGAGAACTTGACGAGGCAGTTGGAAAGCCCTTCGACAATGATGCCCTGCTCGCTTCTGGTGCGCTGGGGGATCGCCGGGCGCGTGGCGCTTGCGTTGTCGGGAACGGGCTCCGTGGCCTCTTTCTCTGCCTGACGCTGGCGGTGAAGCCGCTGAAGCTCCTCGTGGATGCGGCTGACCGCCTTCTGAGCGGAAAAGCCGCCGTAGCCGATGGCGGCGTACATGTCGTCCATCGTGCTGTAGGGGAGCTTTTTGAGCAGCGTGCTTTCCAGCTCCGTACCCACCACGTCAGAGAGCGACACGCCCGCGTGCTTGAGCTCGGCTTCAAAGGACGCGCGGCCGTTGACGATGTTCTCCGGTCGTTTCTCGCGCTTGAACCACTGACGGATCTTGCCGCGGGCCTCGGTGGACTTGGCGATGCTCAGCCAGTCGCGGCTGGGGCCGTGGGCGTTGTTGGCGGTGAGGATTTCGACGATGTCGCCGTTTTGCAATGTGTAGTCCAGCGGCACGATGCGGCCGTTGACCTTCGCGCCGGTCATGCGATTGCCGACAGCGCTGTGGATGCTGTAAGCGAAGTCGATGGGCGTCGCGCCGGCGGGCAGGTTGGTGACGTCGCCCTTGGGGGAGAACACGAACACCTCGTCGGCGAACATATCCACCTTCAAGGTGTGGATAAACTCCTCCGCGTCGGTGTTTTCCTGGTTTTCCAGCAGCTTGCGTACCCACTCGTAGGTACCCTCGCTCGCCGCGCCGGAGATGCCCCGCTTGTACTTCCAGTGCGCCGCGATGCCGTATTCGGCGATCTCGTGCATCTCCTGCGTGCGGATCTGCACTTCAAAGGGGATGCCGCTGTTGCCCATGACCGTCGTGTGCAGCGACTGGTACATGTTGGGCTTGGGCGTGCCGATATAGTCCTTGAACCGGCCCAGCAGCGGGCGGTAGAGGTCGTGGATGATGCCCAGCACGTTGTAGCAGTCCGCCACCGTGTCCACAATGACGCGGAAGGCGAACAGATCCAGCACCTCGTCCATGGTTTTGGACTGGGCAAACATCTTGCGGTAGATGGAATAAGGGTGCTTCATGCGCCCGTAAACGCGGTGGAACGGGATGTGCATTTCGTGGAGCCGATCCTCGATCTGCTTGGTGACGCGGGCAAGGAAGGCGTCGTACTCCTCGCGCTTCGATTCCAGTGAGGTCTCGATCTCGTTGTAGGCTACGGGGTCGAGGTATTTGAGCGAGGTGTCCTCCAGCTCCCACTTCATGCGCTGCATGCCGAGGCGGTGGGCGATGGGCGCGTAAATCTCCATGGTCTCCAGCGACTTTTGGCGCTGTTTTTCCTTGGACTGGTACTCCATCGTGCGCATGTTGTGAGTGCGGTCGGCGATCTTAATGAGGATCACACGGATGTCGCGGGACATGGCCATGAGCATCTTGCGCAGGTTTTCCATCTGTTCCTCTTCCTTGGTGGTGTAGACCACGCGGGAGAGCTTGCTCACGCCCTCGACGAGGTTGGCGATGGTGGGAGAAAATTCCCGGGACACATCTTCGTAGGTCACATCGGTGTCTTCGATGGTGTCGTGCAGCAGAGCCGCGACAATGGACTCGGAGTCCAGATGCAGCTCCTCCGCCACGATCTGCGCCACCGCAATGGGGTGCGTCACATAAGGTGAGCCGTCCTTGCGCTTTTGCTCGCCGTGGTGCTCCACAGCGTAGCGGTACGCCTTGTCGATCATGGCGAAGTCCGCGCCGGGGTTATAGCCTTGGATGGTTTCCACCAGATGGTCGTATTGTTCCTGTACTGTCATGCTCAAGTCACTTCCCAGATTTTGTCAGAATATCACGCAGCTGCCGCAGATAGGGGCAGTCCTCCAGCTCGACCTTTTTGCCGTCCGAGGTCAGGCGCAGCGTCAGCAGATCGCTGCTGCGCTCCTGCGTCAGCAAACCGCGCTCGGCGAAAATGTCAAGGCACAGCGCGGTGCGCAGGAAGCTTTCCGCGCCGGTGACCTCCGCGGCAATTTGCCGCAGCAGCGGCAGCTCCGGCCCGGTGAGAACACGGTCGGCCGCGTCCCGCTCCAGAATCCGCCAGACCCGCACAAACTGCTCCCGCGAGGGCATCAGCCGCGATGCATCCCGCGGCGTCAGCGGATCGCCGGCGAGCAGTGCGTCGCGCAGCGCCAGCAGCTCCGATTCGCGGGTGCTGGGCGAGCGGGCGGGGCGCAGATCCAGTAATTGCAGCTGCACGCTGCGGCTGCCCCGGAACTCGTTGATCTGCAAATAGAACGCCGCGTCCACGCGGCTCCCGGCGGCAACCCCCACATCGTCCGCGGTGACGGAAAAGAAGATGCCTTCAAAGGAAGCGTGACCCTTTTGCAGCCGGACCTTCAGATGCCGGTTCTGTCCCACGCTCTGCGCCGATTCCAGCAGTGCGCCCCGGAAGCAGAACACCGGGCGATCGTTGCCCGCGCCGTAGGGCTCCAGCTCGCTCAGACGATCCACCTCGTCCAGCGTGACGAGGGCGGGGCGGGTCAGCTCCGCGTCAATGGCCAGCGAGGACACCGGCCTTGCCCGGCCTGTGTGCTCGCGCACATATTTGTTCATTTTCTTGCGGAAGGCGGGAATGTTGGCCTCCTCGATGGTGAAGCCCGCCGCCAGCTCATGCCCGCCAAAGCCCAGCAGCAGGTCGGAGCAGGCCTCCAGCGCGCTGAAGAGGTTGAAACCGCCGTAGCTGCGGCATGACCCCTTGCCCACGCCGTCGGCGAGATGAATCATAAAGCTGGGACAGGAGTATTTCTCGGAAAGACGTGAGGCGACGATGCCTACCACACCCTGATGCCAGTCATCGCTGGCGAGGACAAGGGCGTACTTTTCCTCCGGCGGCAGGGTCTCAAGCTGTTCCACCGCCTTGGCGTAGATCTCCTGCTCCACGCTTTGCCGCTCGCGGTTGAGTCCGCAAAGCTCGCGCGCCTTTTGTGCCGCTTCCGCTTCGTCGTTGGTCAGCAGCAGCTCGGCGGCAAGCGCGGCGCGGCCCATGCGACCCGCGGCGTTGATGCGCGGCGCCAGCACGAAGCCGACTTGGATCGAGGAGATGGGTTTATCCGCAAGGCCCGCCTCGCGCAGCAGCGCGTGCAGTCCGATGAAATCGCTGTGGTCGATGGCCTCCAGCCCCATGCTGACGATGGCGCGGTTTTCGCCCTCCATGCGCATCACGTCGGCAATCGTTCCGATGGCGGCCAGCGTGCAGTAGCGCGCGAAGAGCGCGTCCTCGCGGTCGTTGCCGCCGAGCGCCAGCACCAGCTTCAGCGCTACGCCAACGCCGGCGAGATGCTTGAAGGGATAGCCGCAGTCCGGGCGATGGGGGTCGACCACGGCGACGGCGGCAGGCAGGATTTCCTTGCACTCATGATGGTCGGTGATGACCATGTCCACACCGATGGAGCTCGCGTATGCCGTCTCCTCCACGCCGGTGATGCCGCAGTCTACGGTGATGATGAGCTTGACGCCCTGCTCCGCCAATGCGCGGATGGCGTCACAGCTGAGGCCATAACCCTCGTCGAAGCGGCCGGGGATGTGCATGATCACCTCGCTCCCACGGGAGCGGAGATAGTCGGTCAAAAGGCAGGTGGCGGTGATGCCGTCCACGTCGTAATCACCGAACACCGCGAGTTTTTCGCCCTTGGCAAGCGCGTCCTGAATACGCTCTACCGCCTTGTCCATGTCGCGCATGAGGAACGGTGAATAGGACAGTTCCCGCTCCCGCTCCAGCGCCACGGCGGCGGCCTCAGGGGTTTCCACGCCGCGGGAGACGAGGACGGAGGAGACGAGGTAGGGATAGCCCGCGTCCATCAGCGCGTCAATCTTTCCGTCGCTGAGCGCAGGGCAGTTCCACTGCTCATATTTCACGCCGATCGCCTCCTTTTCTCTGAATTGAAAGGGCATACTTTCTCAGTATAGCCTACACAATATTTAACTATATCAAAACTCGGCAAAAAGGACAAGAGCGAATTTCCGTTGACCATTTCCCGAATTTGACGCGAAAGTCATTTCGTGATACAATACGCGACAAGCACGAAAGAGGTGTTGAGCGATGAAACGATTCCGTCGGGCGGCGGCCCTTTTGCTTTTGACGGCGCTGCTGCTGACCCCCGCGCGCGCTGCGGACGCCGTGTTTCACGATGTGCCGGAGCGCCACTGGGCATATGCGAGCGTGCAGAAGGCAGCGCAATACGGCCTGGTTGGCGGCGTGGGCAACGGCTATTTCGGCCTGGGGCAGAGCGTCACCCGCGCGCAGTACGCGAAGATGCTCTGCTCGCTTATGGGCTGGCCGCTGACCGCGCCGGAAACCGGCAGCTTCGCGGATAATCAGGACAAAACCAAATGGTATTACGCGGTGGTGGAAACCGCCTTTGACCACGGCGTTCTGCTCAAGCTGGGCGAGAACTGCAAGCCCGACGAGCCGCTGCCCCGGGAGGAGCTGGCGGCGATGACCCTGCGCGCGCTGGACTACGCACCGCTCGCCGGCGTGGTGCAGGACGACTGCCCGTTCACCGATGTGACCACCAACCGCGGCTACATTGCGCTGGCTTATCGGATGGGGCTGCTCGGCGGCGTGGGCGGCGGACAGTTCGCGCCCCGCACGACGGCGACGCGGGAGCAGGCGGCTGCGGTGCTGGTGCGCGTTTATGATCGCCTGCATGACAGCCAGCATACCGTGGTCTACAGCGACGCGGATGTGCCGGAGAACGCGGTTTGGGCGGAGAGCATCGCCAACAGCGCCGCGTCGATCCCGATGTATCCCCGCGCACCGCTGGAGAGCGTCTATGACGCGGCAGTGAAGGCCGGTGCGGGCGGCGCGGTTGCGCTGCACACAGCGCCGGTGTTTCTGACGCTGCGCGGCAAAACCGCCTCGCAGCCCAGGGAGATGAGTGATGCGGAATTGCAGCGCTATCTGGACGCATCTGCGACAAAAACCTACCGCTCCACACGTTACGAAAGCTCCTATCTCACCAGTGGCAGCACTGTGATCTGGTACGAGTCCGGGGAGGACATCGCCGAAAAGGTGCAGCTGTGCCGGATGCTGGGCGTCGGGGCGGTATACCTTGCAAAATAAGGAAGGAGCGCCCGCTCAGCGGGCGCTCCTTTTTGCGGCTTCGATGGTGTGGCGGCAGAGAATGGCGGTGGTCACCGCGCCGACGCCGCCGGGCACAGGCGTGATATAGTCCACGATGGGTTCGACCTCAGCAAAGCGCACGTCACCGGTCAACGAGCCGTCCGGCAGGGTGTGGATGCCCACGTCGATGACCGTCTGTCCCGCGCGGACATGCTCCGCGCCGATGAGTCCCGCGCAGCCGGTGGCGACCACCAGAATGTCCGCCTCACGGCACAGCGCAGGCAAATTCTGCGTGTGGGTGTGGGCAATGGACACCGTGGCGTTGTGCCGCAGCAGCAGCATGGACACGGGCTTACCGATGACAAAGCTGCGCCCGATGACCAGCGCGCGAGCGCCGTCGACGGGGATTTGGTAGTGCTCCAGCAGGGCGAGGCAGGCCTCCGCGGTGCAGGGTGCGAAGCCCTCGTGTGCGCCGGAATAGATCGCCGCCATGGAAGTGAGCGTCACGCCGTCAGCATCTTTACTCGGCGGCACGGCGGCGCAGACAGCCGCGTCGTCAAACCGCTCCGAAAGCGGGCGCAGCAGCAGTATGCCATGAACGCCGGGATTCGCGCCCAACGCCGCCAGCTCCCGCAGCAGTGTCTCCTGCGACACGTCGCCGGGGAACGCAATGCGCTGCACTGTGACGCCGGCCTGCTCACAGCGCTTGCCAATGCCGCGCTCGTAGGCGAGGTCAGCGTCCTTTTCCCCCACGCGCACTGTGGCGAGACAGGGGGTGATCCCCTGTGCGCGCAGCGCGTCGCTCTCTGCGTGGAGCGCATCGGCGATGGAGCGCCCGACGGGGGCGCCTTTGAGTAGCTCCGCCATAAAAGCACTTCCTTTCGGCGGGGAATGGTGGTAGAATCAAGCTATGGATATTGCAGAGAAAAAGCGCGCCCTGCGCGCGGAAATCAGGGCCAAGGAACGCGCCCTCGACGTCGGGTACAAGGCGGAGAGCAGCGCGGCGATCTGCCGCGCTCTTGCGGCATTGCCGGAATTTGACGCGGCAAAGGTGGTGTTTGCCTTCGCGGGCCTCGCGCGGGAGATCGACACGCGGGAGTTTTTGCGCGAGACGATCACGCGGGGCAAGACCCTGCTCCTGCCCCGCTGCGAGCCGGAGCGGCAGCTGTCACTGTGTGTCGTGCGGGACCTTGACGCCGATTTGGAGCCGGGCGCGATGGGGATTCTGGAGCCGAAGCGCTCCTGTCCGGTGCTTCAGCCGGAGGAGGTGGACTTCGCCGTGGTGCCCTGCACAACCTTTGACCGCGCGGGCAACCGCCTCGGCCAGGGCGGCGGGTACTACGACCGCATCCTGCCGCGGCTTCACGGCGCAACGGTGTGCGTTTGCCGCGAGCGGCTGCTTGCCGACACGGTGCCGACGGAGCCGCATGACTTGAGATGCACGCTGTATCTGACCGAAAGCGGGCTGCTTTAATGTCTGCTGAATAAACTGCGTTGCTTTTCAAGAGCTTCGGATTTGCTCCGCACGCATCACTTTAAGAGCTTGTCAATGGCGCGGTTCAGCTCGTCCAGCGCCGTCTGGTCGTGCTCCTCGATGGCGTCCACGATGCAATGCTCCATGTGATCCTTGAGGATGATGCGGCTGGTGGACGCGAGCGCGGAGCGCACGGCGGCGAGCTGAATCAGCACCTCGGAGCAATCGCGGTTGTCCTCCACCATCTTGCGTACGGCCTCCAGATGCCCGATGGCGCGGGCGAGACGGTTCGAGACCGCGGCGGTGTGCTCGTGGCTGTGGACGTGACCGTGGGGATGGTCATGGCTGTGTTCGCTCATGCAGACACCTCCTTTTTTCAAACAAAGAGATTTTAGCATAAAGATTTTTCCATGACAACTTGTTTCTTGCTCTCAACTGTGCTAAAGTGAACTACACCCGATTTCATACAAAACAGGAGGATGTTTCCATGTTATCTGTTGACGTTTCCAAGGCGGTATCCTTCCTCTCCGGTTCCTATCAGACCGAGTTGGGCGGCGAGCTGAAGCAGGCGGCGAACTGGCTGCAAAACGGCGGCGGCAAGGGCGATGATTTCATCGGCTGGGTCAAGCTGCCTGAAGCTTATGACAAGGACGAGTTCGCGCGCATCGAGAAGGCCGCGAAAAAGATCCAGAGCGACTCCAAGGCGCTGGTGGTCATCGGCATCGGCGGCTCTTATCTCGGCGCCCGCGGCGTGGTCGAATGCCTTGCTTCCCCGAACTACAACCTTAAGAAGAAAGCTACGCCAAACGTTTACTTCATGGGCAACGGCCTTAGCTCCGCCGCGACGAAGGAGGTCTACGACCTCGTCAAGGATGTGGACTTCTCTGTGAACGTCATCTCCAAGTCCGGCACCACCACCGAGCCTGCGGTCGCGTTCCGCTTCTTCAAGGAGCTGCTGGAGCAGAAGTACGGCAAGGCGGAGGCGGCGAAGCGCATCTACGCCACCACCGACCGCTCCCGCGGTGCGCTCAAGAGCCTCGCGGACGCCGAGGGCTATGAGACCTTCGTGGTGCCCGACGACGTCGGAGGCCGCTACAGTGTGCTGACCGCCGTGGGCCTGCTGCCCATCGCCGTCGCGGGCATCGACATCAACGAGCTCATGGGCGGCGCCGCCGACATGATGAAGCTCTGCCGCACCGATGATTTCACCAACCCCGCGTGGGAGTACGCCGCGGTCCGCAGCGCGCTCTACCGCGCCGGCAAGTCCGTCGAAATGCTCGCCTGCTTTGAGCCGTCGTTCCGTTTTATGGCGGAGTGGTGGAAGCAGCTCTACGGCGAGAGCGAGGGCAAGGACGGCAAGGGCCTCTTCCCCGCGAGCGTGGACTTTACCGCCGACCTGCACTCCATGGGTCAGTACATCCAGCAGGGCGAGCGCCTGATGCTCGAGACCGTGGTGCGCTTCGATCCCGACGACGAGCAGATGATCGTCCCCCACGACGACGTGAACGGCGACGGCCTCAACTTCCTCGCGGGCAAGACGCTCCACGAGATCAACACTCAGGCGATGGACGGCACGCTGCTCGCCCACGTCGAGGGCGGCGTGCCCAACATGATCGTCAAGGTCGGTAAGCGCGACGCGCGCGAGCTGGGCGGAATGATCTACTTCTTCGAGTATGCCTGCGGCCTTTCCGGCTATCTGCTGGGCGTCAATCCCTTCGACCAGCCCGGCGTCGAGGCGTACAAGAAGAACATGTTTGCCCTGATGAACAAGCCCGGCTATGAGGAGCTGGGCGCGGAGCTGCGCAAGAAGCTCGGAAAGTAATCGAAAGATTTAACACTTTCTTCATTGAAAAAAGCCTGTCCGTGTGATATGCTGTGAACGCAAAAATTGAAAGGAGTGATTTCCTATGGTTCGTCTGATCATGGGTGACAAGGGGTCGGGCAAGACCAAGAAGCTGATCGAGCTGATCAACAGCGCGGCGGCGCAGGAGGCGGGCAACGTCGTCTGCATCGAGGCGGAAAAGGTCATGACCTTCGATCTGCATTATCATGTTCGTCTGATCGTTGCCGGGGATTACGAAGTCGGCTCTTATGAGGCGATGCGCGGCTTTATCAGTGGCTTGTATGCCGGCAATTATGATATTTCCCATATCTTCATCGACAATCTGTTCAAGATCGTCGGCGGCAAGAGCGACCACGAAGCCGAGATGTTCCTCGACTGGCTGGAGAAGTTCAGCACCGCCCACGGTGTGCGCTTCACGGTGTCCGCTTCCGTGGACCCCGAGCACGCGACCGACGGCATGCAGAAGTATCTGTAAGCTACATACAAAAAGACGCACGGTGCAAACCGTGCGTCTTTCTTTTGCCTGTTTACTGCTCCGCGGCAAAGGCGCGAATGCCCTCAATGGTTTTGTCGTAATCCGCCTTGAGCGCTGAGAGCTTTGCGGTCACGGCAGCGTCGTCCATCGTGCGGGCGTTGCCGGGACGGAACTCCTCGGCAATGGCGCTGGCCTGCTCGGAGAGGTGGTTGAGGCCAAGGTTCGCGCCCACGCCCTTGAGCGCGTGCGCACCTTCAAAGACGGCGGTGGTGTCCTTCGCTTCCCAGCCGGACATCAGCTTCTCGCAGGATTTGTCGTCAAGAAACTTGAGCACAAACTTGCTGATGAGCTTATCCATCTGCAAAATGCGCTTGGCGCTGTCATAGCTCGCGCCGATGCTGTCATATAACTCCTGAACCGTCATGCCTTTACCTCCTTGGCGCTATGCGCAACCAAATACTCTTCAAATTCTTTCGGGGGAAGGGGCTTCGAGAAATAGTAGCCCTGGATGTAGTCGCAGCCCAGCACCTTCAGCGCCGTTACCTGCTCCGCGTCCTCCACGCCCTCGACCACGGTCTTGAGGCGCAGATTGTCCGCGAGCAGTGAGCAGAAACGCAGAATGCTGTAGTCGCCGGTTGTGGCAGCCTGCCGGATCAGGCTCATGTCCACCTTCATCACGTCCAGCGTCAGCGTGTTGAGGCTGGTCAGCGACGAATAGCCGGAGCCAAAGTCGTCCAACTCGATGTGGAAGCCGTTGTTGTGCAGGTCCTCCAGCGTCTTTTCGATCTTGCCGGGGTTATCGGAGTACATGGACTCGGTCAGCTCCACATGCAGCAGCGAGTGGTCGAGGCCGTACTTGTCCGCGAGCGCGGCGATCTCGCCGGCGAGATCGGGTACGTCGAAGTCCATGCGCGAGGCGTTGATGGACACCGGCACGGCGGGCAGGCCCTCGTCGAGGCAATGGCGCAGCTCCTTGCAGACCTCCTCCCAGATGTAGAAGTCGAGGCTGGTGATAAAGCCGTTGCGCTCAAAAAGCGGGATGAACTGCCCGGGGCTGACGAAGCCCAGCTCGGGATGGATCCAGCGCACCAGCGCCTCCGCGCCGCCGGTGGTGTCGGTGTGCAGGTTGTGCTTGGGCTGGTAGTAGACGACGAACTGCCGTTCCGCCAGCGCGGTCTCCATATTCTCCTCGATCTGGTGTTCGCGGAGCTGGAGGTTGCGCATCTCGTCGTCGTACCACGCCACGCGCACGCCGAATTTCTTCTTGATCTTGCCCAGCGCCAGCGTCGCGCGATCGCAGATCGCGGCGGGAGACAGGCCGTTGTCGATGTTGGCGAAGATGCCGTACTTGACGACGAACTTGGCATAGCGCGTCTCCTCGCCCTCCGGGGTGAGGATGCCGTTCCAGCTGCCCTCATAGTGGCGCAGCAGGAATGCGTATACGTCCGCGCCGATGCGCCCGCCGAAAATCAGATTGGGAATACGCTCCTTCAGGTCGTCGGCGATGGCGCGCAGGAAGTTGTCGCACTGTGCGGTGCCGTAGCGGTCGTTGAGGGTGCGGAAATTCTCCACATCGCTGCACACAATGTCGTAGCGCTCATCGGGGTTGGCGCGCAGCACCTCCTCGAGCGTGTGGTAGAAGAACTCCTTGCTGTACAGACCCGTCAGGCTGTCGGTTTCCAATCTGCCCAGCATGGTGCTGGATTCGCGCAGACGGATGAGGCTCTTCATGCGGTTTTTCATCACCTCGACGTTATAGGGCTTGGTGATGAAGTCGCTCGCGCCCAGCTCCAGACAGCGGATCTCGTCGTCGACGGTGTTGCTCGCGGTCATCATGATGACCGGCACCGTGTCAAAGCGCGGGTCCTGACGCTTACGCTCCAGAAACTCGAAGCCGTCGCAGTTGGGCATGTACACGTCCAGCATGACCAGGGCGATTTCGCCGATGTGGGCGTCGAGCTGCGCAAGACCCACGTTGCCGTCCTCTGCCTCCAGCACCTCATAGTCGTCCGAGAGCAATTCGCAGAGAATCTCGCGATTCATTTCGTTGTCCTCGACGACGAGAACCGTGCGCTTGCGTTGAATGATCTCTTTCTCGTTTGCCATATGTCTACCCCTTTACTCGGAAACTGCGTTACGAAAAGAATTCGTTCATGATGCCCGTGAAGCTCATGGGCTTGGAATACAGGTTGCCCTGGGCACTGCCGATGCGGCAGGACTTGAGAATGTCCCGCATGCCCGGAGTCTCGACGCCCTTGGCAATGACCGTCGTGCCGCGTGCTGCGGCACATTCAGCGAGGTGCAGTATGGTCTCGCGGTCAGCGGCGTCGATTTCAATGTCGCGCACCAGCTCGCGGTCGAACTTGATGTAGTCGGCGGCAAAGCGCTTGAGAAAGCCGATGGACTCAAAGCCTGTGCCGAAGTCGTCCACACCCACGCGGATGCCGAGCTTGTGCAGCGCCTCCACGACGCTGTGCAGCCGGTCGAAATCCAGCAGCCGGCAGCCCTTGGTGATCTCCAGACTGAGGTTTGCCGCGGGGAAGCCTGTTTCCTCCAGCAGCTCCGTCACGCTGTCGATGAAATATTCGTCCTCCACCTGTGAGGCGGAGATGTTAATACCCAACTGGAAGTTCGGCGACTTCTCCAAAAATTTCCGTCCGTCGATCATGGCGGTGCGCAGGATCCAGCTGCCCAGCTCCTCAAACACAAAGTCGTTTTCGAGGATCGGCAGGAACTCCATCGGCTCCACCTCGCCGTAGGGCTCACCTTCCCAGCGCACCAGCGCCTCCGCACCGAGGATCTTGCCGGTTTTGGTGTCCACCACCGGCTGATAGTCCAGCAAAAAGCCCTTGCAGCCGTCCACGATGCTGTCGCGGATGACGTTGACCATCTCCAGCGACTCGTTCACGTCGTACTTGACGCTGCCATTGAAGTCCACCAACTCGCCGTGCTTGTGCAGCTTCGACTCGCGGTAGGCGTAACCCAGACAGGAGTACACAGTGACGGGGTCGGTGCGGGTGCCGCCGACAGAGATCAAGCCGCCGTTGGCGATGAGGTTGTGGCGGTTGCCCTCCACGCGGATGCCGCGCTGGAGCTTGAGGCGGATGGAGTCATAGATCGCGGCGAGCTCCTCGCGGGAGAGCGTCTCGGACACGATGGCAAACGTGGCGGCGTCCATGCGGTAGACCTTGCCGCGCTCGCCCACCGTCTCCTGAATGAGCCACGCGATCTCCTGCAGGACGCGGTTGCCGTAGCTGTAGCCGTGGTTTTCGTTGATGCGTGAGAGCTTGCTCACACCCAGCAGCAGCGTGACGGCCTTGCCGTCGCGTACCATCAGATCGGTGAGATCGCCGAAGAGCGCGTATTTGTTCGGCAGCACGGTAATGGGGTCGGTGCTCTCCGTCAGGCCCTGGTTGATCAGAATACCGCCGATCAGACTGGGCTTCCCCTGCTCGTTGCGAAGCACGGAGCCGACGTTGCGAAAATGGTAGTATTCGCCGGTTTTTGTCCGCACGCGATAGGTGAGGTCATAGGAGTGCAGCACACCTTCGGCAAGAGGTGCCATGACGTCCAGATAGCGTTTCCGGTCTTCGGGGTGAACGTAATCCCCCCAGTCCATTGCGCCGTTGGGGACGTACTCCCCCGGCAGACCGAACAGCTCCACCGCGCCCGGCGACCAACGGGTGACGCCGCCCTCGGCGTGCATCAGGCTGACCAGCGCGCCGCCGGAGATCATCTGGAACGCATCGAACACGTCGTCCAGCATCTGCTTCTGCATAGGGTTCATCTGCATATTTTTCATGGTTGTTGTTTCCTCCGGCTTAATCCTTGATCAGCTCCGAGAGCGTCTCGTAGAGCCGTTCCGGCTCCACGGGCTTGCTCAAATGCGCGTTCATGCCTGCCTGCAAGCTGCGCTGCACGTCCTCGTCGAACGCGTTGGCAGTCAGTGCGATGATGGGCACCGATTTCGCGTCCGGGCGCTCCAGCGCGCGGATCGCCTGTGTGGCGGTGAGACCGTCCATCTCCGGCATACGCATATCCATGAGCACCGCGTCGTAATGGCCCTCGGGGCTTGCCTGGAACATCTCGAGCGCGATTTTGCCGTTTTCGGCGTGCTCCACGGTCATGTCCATCATCTCAAGCAGCTCGATCATGATCTCCGCGTTGATCATCATGTCCTCCGCCAGCAGGATGCGGCGGCCGGTCAGATCGACGGGAGCGGCGTCCTCCCCGGCACGCGTGCGCTTGCGCTCGATGGCCTGCTTGAACTCGTAGAGCACATTGGAGGCGAACAACGGCTTGGACATGAAGCTGTCCACGCCCGCGAGCACCGCCTCGTCCTGCACATCCGCCCAGTTGTAAGCGGTAAGGATGATGATGGCGGATTCCGCGCCGATGATCTCGCGAATGCGGCGGGTCAGCTCCACGCCGTCCATCTCCGGCATTTTGAGATCGACGAGGATCAGGTTATACGCTTCGCGCCGCGCGTGGTGCAGCTGGATCATCTCCAGCGCCTCTGCGCCGCTGAGCGCCGTGTCCGCCGCGATGCCGATCTCATCGAGCACCAGCTTGGCGTGCTCACAGGCCACGGCATCGTCGTCCACCACCAGCACGCGCATATCCTGCGGGTGGATGTCGGCGTGCGAGCCGTTGTCGGTGCGCTCGGAGGAGCGCAGCGTCACGTTCACGGTGAACGTGGAGCCGACGCCCTTTTCGGAGTCCACGGAGATGCTGCCGTTCATCATCTCCACGATGTTCTTGGTGATTGCCATGCCGAGGCCGCTGCCGCCGTACTTGTTGGTGGCGGTGGCATCCTCCTGCGTGAAGGCCTCGAAGATCTTCGGCAGGTATTCCTTGTCCATGCCGATGCCGGTGTCCTTGATGGTGAAGCGCAGCGTGGACTGCTCCCCGAACTGCGCGGTCTGCTCGATGTAGAAGCTCACAGTGCCCGGCGCGGGGGTGAACTTCACCGCGTTGCCGAGGATGTTGATGAGCACCTGCTTGAGCTTCATGTCGTCGCCGATGTAGTACGGATTCACCGGGCTGAGGATCTTGCAGTCGTAGCGCAGACCGCGGTCCTGGCACTGTCCGCCGATCATGGTGTTGATCTGCTCCAGCATACCGGAGAAGGAGAACTCCTCGTTTTTGAGCACCATGCGGCCGGACTCGATGCGGCTCATGTCCAGGATGTCGTTGATGAGCCCCAGCAGGTGCCGTGCGCTGCCGCCGATCTTCTCCAGATGCTCGCGGGTGCGCTCAGGCAGGTCGGGGTCCTTGAGCGCGATATTGTCCAGGCCGATGATGGCGTTCATCGGCGTGCGGATCTCGTGGGACATGGAGCTGAGGAATGCAGTCTTGGCGACGTTCGCCTGTTGTGCGTCCGCCAGCGCGAGGCGCAGCTGCTCGTTGCGCGCCGCCTGCTCGCGGTGGAGCTCGGTGGTGTCGCTCTTGAGCACGATGTAGAATCGCGCCTCGGGGTCGACGAGGTAGAAGTCAAAGCGCTTGTGGAACACCTCGCCGTCCAGCTCAATGGCGATGTTGGCGACGTAGGGCTCGCGGATGCGGGTCTGCACCTCAATCATGTCGAGCGAAAGCGCGGTCATCGCCGCCTTGCGGTACTCCTCCGAGCCGTGGAGCACCGGCGCGACCTGATTGTCAAGGTACTGCTGGTAGGAGCCGGAGCGCGTGAGCGGGAAGATGCTGCCGCGGGTGATGTTCGCGGCGTCGCCGATGCTCACGCCGTAATTGCCGTCCACCAGATAGGCGACCATGTCGAACTGGTGGGCGAGGATCTTGTTCATCAGCGTCTCGCGCACCTTTTTGGCGTTGCGCTCGCGCTCGGTGATGAAGGCGATCATGTCGCCGGTAAGCGGGTGGCGCGTGAGCGTGGCGGACAGCTCCACAAAGCAGTCGCGTCCGTCGCGGCGGCGGGAGTAAAGCACCTCGGACGCCGAGACCTTGCCCTGAAGATAGAGCGCGGAGAGTGCCTCGCGATCAAAGCTGCGCAGCAGCCGCTCGCGCTCGGCGGTGATGGGATAGTTCTCCGCGCGGCGGGTGAGCAGCTCGGAGTATGGCAGACGCGCGGAGTCAGACGCGAACAGATCGCGGCCCTTCGCCTCCTCCACCACATTGCGGGTGAGATTGACGCGGAACAGCGCGAGCGTCCGTTCATCGTTCTGATAGAAGTTGCTGCCGAGATTCGTGTAGACGCTGCGCAGACGTTCCTCGTACTGCTTGAGCATCGTCACGTCCGTGTAGGTGCAGTAAACGTAGTGCTCGCCGAAATCGTCGATGAACGCATAGTGCACGTTGCACCAGATGCGGTTTTTCTTCGCCGTGATTATCTGGATCGTCAGGTCGCTGCTGCCGTCGTCGGTGACGCGGCGCTTGAGCATGGAGCGCACAAACGGCCGATCCTCCGGGTGGGTGGAGTGGAAAAAGCCCATGCCGTCCATCAGGCGCATGGCCTCCTCCACGCTGCACTCCATCATTTTGGCAAAGGAGTCGGAGACGTAGACGGACTCGAGCCGCCCGTCGTCATGGCGCTGCATCAGCACGGCGTTGTTTTTCATCTGCCGGATGTTGCGCAGAAAGTGGACGCGGGACTCCGTCTCCTCGTAGTCGTTGAGGTTGGTCATCACAACGCCTGCGTAAGGCGCGGGCAGGTTGGTGATGGGAACGAAGTGCAGATGGAAATTGACCATCGGCATATATGTGGAAAACGGGTGGGGCGGCTCGGCCAGAAAGCGTTCGAGCATGCTGATGGAGTGTTCATCCATCAGTGTGCGTTCCTTGAGGCATGCGCCGACAAAAGCGTTGTCGTGATAGGTGGCCAGCCAGTCGCGCGCAAAGGTCTCGTTGCCGTACACAACGCGAAAATCCCGCACCGTACCGTCGCCGGCATAGACCGGCTCGTAGATCATCACGCTGACCGGCAGCTTGTCGTATGGAGTTGTGTCAAAGGGAAGCGTATTGATCATCATAATGGTCCTTTTCCGCGCGGCGTCTACCATATTTTGTGGCAGCCGGAGCATTTGAACGCAATTTTAGTAATTATAGCAAAAATAGCCCGGAAATGCAATAACGAAGCGGCATGGATCCTTATAAAAATAGAATTGGCGCGGAGGCTGGAAAAACCCTTGCAAGGTCTTGGCAAAGCGTGGTAAACTATAAGGCAGTTTTCGCCGTCCTTCCATTCGGGACGGCAGGAAAGAGAGGAAAACCAACTATGGCAGACAAGACATTTTATATCACCACACCGATCTACTACCCGTCGGACAAGCTGCACATCGGCCACACCTACTGCACCGTCGCCACCGACGCGATGGCGCGCTACAAGCGGCTTTGCGGCTACGACGTGATGTTTTTGACCGGCACAGACGAGCACGGCCAGAAGATCGAGGACAAGGCGAAGGCCGCCGGTGTCACGCCGCAGCAGTTCGTGGACAACATCGTGACCGGCGAGCGCGGCATCCTTGATCTGTGGAAGCTGATGAACATCTCCAACGACCGCTTTATCCGCACCACGGACGGCTACCATGTTCAGGCGATCCAGCGCGTGTTCCGCAAGATGTACGACAAGGGCGACATCTACAAGGGCACCTACAAGGGCAAGTACTGCAAGCCCTGCGAGTCCTTCTGGACGGAGAGCCAGCTTGCGGGCGGCAAGTGCCCCGATTGCGGCCGCGACGTGCAGGACGCCGAGGAGGAGGCGTATTTCTTCCGCGCGTCCAAGTACGCCCAGCGCGTGCGCGACCTGCTCACCGGCACGGACTTTTTGCAGCCCGCGAGCCGCGTCAACGAGATGGTCAACAACTTTATTGACTGCGAGGGCGGCCTGCAGGATCTCTGCGTTTCCCGCACCAGCTTCACCTGGGGCATCCCCGTGGATTTTGACTCCAAGCATGTGGTCTATGTCTGGCTGGACGCGCTGTTCAACTACATGACTGCGCTGGGCCTTGAGAACGACGCGCACAACGACCTCGACAAGTACTGGCCCCACGCCGTGCACTTCGTCGGCAAGGAGATCGTGCGCTTCCACGCGATCTATTGGCCCGCGTTTCTCATGAGTCTCGACCTGCCCCTGCCGCAGAAGGTCTACGGCCACGGCTGGCTGCTGCTCGACGGCGGCAAGATGTCCAAGTCCAAGGGCAACGTGGTCGACCCCTATATCCTCGCCGAGCGCTTCGGCGTGGACGCGCTGCGCTTCTTCCTGCTGCGCACGTTCCCGTTCGGCAGCGACGGCAACTTCTCCAACGAGCTGCTCATCAACACGATCAACGTCGATCTCGCCAACGACCTCGGCAACCTCGTCTCCCGCTCCACGGCAATGGTGGAGAAGTACTTTGGCGGCACGCTGCCCAAGTGCAGCGCGGCGGAGCCGATGGACGATGAGCTGCTGGCAATGGCGAAAGCTCTGCGCGACCGCTATGAGGCGCAGATGGAGAAGTACCAGTTCCAGAATGCGCTGGAGGAGATTTTTAAGGTCATTCAGCGCGCCAACAAATATATTGACGAGACCGCGCCGTGGGTGCTGGCGAAGGATGAAGCGAAAAAGGAACGCCTCGCGACGGTGCTCTACAACCTGTTGGAGACCGTGCGGATCTGCGCGGTGCTGCTGATTCCCTTTATGCCCGAGAGCTGCGATAAGATTTTCGACCAGATCGGCGCGACCGCCTGTGAGCGCAGCTGGGACAGCGCGGCGGCGTACGGCGTTCTTCACGAGGGCGTGACCGTCCACAAGGGCGCGGCGATCTTCCCGCGCATCGACGCGGAGAAGGAGCTTGCCGAGCTGGAGGCGCTGCACGCGGCGGAAAACAAGAGTCCCATCGAGCTGGAGCCCTACGCCACCGAGAGCGTGGACTTCGACACGTTCTGCAAGAGCGATTTTCGCGCGGTGAAGGTCAAGGCCTGCGACGCGGTGAAAAAGAGCGAAAAGCTCCTGCGTTTCACGCTGGACGACGGCAGCGGCACGGATCGCCAGATCCTCTCCGGCATCCACAAGTTCTATGAGCCGGAGCAGCTTGTCGGCAAGACGCTGCTCGCGATCATCAACCTGCCTCCGCGCAAGATGATGGGTCTCGAAAGCTGCGGCATGCTGATCTCCGCCGTCCACAAGGAAAACGGCGAGGAGAAGCTGAACCTTGTCATTTTGGATGATAAGATTCCCGCGGGCGCAAAAATGTCTTAACATGGCTTTGATTTTTGACACACATGCGCATTATGACGACGAGCAGTTCGACGCGGATCGCGCCGAGCTGCTCGCTTCCCTGCCCGCAAACGGCGTGGGGCTGATCGTCGATCCCGGCTGTGATCTGGAGACCTCCCGCAAGGCGCTGGCGATCGCGGAGCAGCATTCCCACGTCTATGCGGCGGTGGGCTGGCATCCCGAGAACTGCGGACCCTTCGTGCCGTCGGACATCGACGCGCTGCGGGAGATGGCAAAGCACCCGAAGGTCGTCGCCATCGGCGAGATCGGGTTGGACTACCACTGGGCGGAGAATCCGCCGAAGGAGCACCAATGGGATGTGCTGCGCCGTCAGCTGGCGCTGGCGGTGGAGTTGGATCTGCCTGTTATCATCCACGACCGCGACGCCCATGCCGACTGCTTTGCCATCGTGAGCGAATTCCCGGCGCTGCGGGGCGTATTCCACTGCTATTCCGGCAGTGTGGAGATGGCGCGGGAGCTGTGGAAACGGGGCTGGTATGTGGGCTTCGACGGTCCGCTGACCTACAAAAACGCCCGCAAGACGGTGGAGGTCGCGGCGGAAGCGCCGCTCGACCGTATCCTGATCGAAACCGACGCCCCCTACCTCTCCCCCGTGCCGCTGCGCGGTACGCGCAACGACTCGCGCAACCTTGTCCACGTTGTGGAAAAGCTGGCAGAAGTGCGAGGCATGACGCCGGAGGCGATCATCGCACGGACCATGGAGAACGGCAAATGCCTCTTTGGGATTGCATAACAAGAAAACGACCGCGGAAGCGGTCGTTTTTCTCGCTTAATAGAACCTTTTGCGATCCACCGCGTGGCGGAGCGGCTTGCGCGCGACGTAGTTTTCCAAATCCTCAAGGAACATGTCGACGGTGCGCTGTTGGGTGTATGGCAGCGTGGTGTTTCCCGCGACGTGTGGGGTAAGCAGGATATTCCTCGCGCTGCGCAGGGGATGGTCGGCAGGCAGCGGCTCCGGCACCACCACGTCCAGCGCCGCACCCGCGAGGTGCCCGCTGTTCAGCGCGTCGATCAGTGCGTTCTGATCCACAGCCGCACCGCGGCCTACGTTCAGCACATACGCGCCCTGGGGCAGCAGCGCCAGGCGTTCGCGGCTCAATATCCCCGCCGTGTCCGGGGTGTTGGGCAGCGCCATGACAAGAATATCGGTTTCGGGCAGGATCGCGTCCAGTTCCGCGTTGGTGCGTATCTCATCAAATGCCGGATCACCCGGCCTGGCACTGCGCCGCACGCCGACGAGCTTCGCCGGGCAGAACGCCCTCGCGCGTCGCGCGAACTGCGTGCCGATGTCACCGGTGCCCAGCACCGTGATGCGGCTGCCGTAGAGGGAATGGATATTGCCGGGCAGTGTGTCCCAGCCGCCGCTGCGGATCAGGTCGGCGTACTCGCCCTGCCGCCGCAGCAGCATCAGCGCCGCCATGATGAGGTGTTCCGCAATGGTCACGCCGTAGGCTCCAGAGGAGTTGGAGAGCAGGCAGTCGGGATTCTGATACAGCTCGTCCTTGCAGAAGCGATCTACACCTGCCCAGCAGCAACAAAACCATTTGAGGTTTTTCGCCGAGGCGATCACTTTCTGCGAGCAATGCCCAAACAGGATCTCACACTCGTCGGCGTTGCCGACGGCAGATTTGCTGTCAGGATA
The DNA here is from genome assembly GCA_947170435.1 of uncultured Clostridia bacterium. Lineage (GTDB taxonomy): Bacteria > Bacillota > Clostridia > Oscillospirales > Oscillospiraceae > Hominicoprocola. The sequence continues at coordinate 86,669 of CAMVTO010000003.1, forward strand.
GTATCGCACGGCGTAGCCGTGCTTCGCCGCCGCGGCGTCAATTTGCCGCCGATAGTCCTCGGTCAGGTAGTCGATGATGACGCCAATCTGTTTACTCATTGTAATATCCTCCAGATAAATTACAAATAGTAGCCTCTCAGTCGGCCGCACAGCGGCTGACAGCTCTCCCGCAAGCGGAGGCGCTTAAGCGGAAAAGGATCTCAAAATCGCCTCCGCTACGCGCATACCATCGGCGGCGGCGGACATGATGCCGCCTGCGTAGCCCGCGCCCTCGCCGCAGGGATACAGCCCCCGCAGCGCGGATTGACAGCCCTCGTCCCGCATGATGCGCACCGGGGAGGACGAGCGGGACTCCACCGCCGTCAGCACCGCGTCGGGCGCGGCGAAGCCGCGGAGCTTTCTGTCCAGTTCCGGCAGCGCCTCTGCGAGTGCGTCGCAGACAAAATCCGGCAGACAATCCCGCAAGTCTCCCCACTTGACAGCGGGCTGATAGCTTGGCGTGACGCCGCCTCCCGCGGTTGACGCTTTTCTCGCGAGGAAGTCGCCGACCAACTGTGCCGGCGCGGCATAGCTTTCGCCGCCGGCGCGGTATGCCGCCTCCTCCAGCCGCCGCTGGAACGCGACGCCCGCAAGCGGATCGTTCCCGCCGAAGTCATCCGGCGTGACTGAGACGAGCAGACCGCCGTTGATGTTCTCCCGATCTCGGGCAAACTCGCTCATGCCGTTGGTCACAACGCGCCCAGGCTCGGACGCTGCCGCTACCACCTGCCCGCCGGGGCAGACACAGAACGAGAACACGCCGCGCCCGTCTTTCGTGTGATAGGCCAGCTTATACGACGTGGGCGGCAGCGCGGGATTGCCGGCGGCTTCTTTATACTGCGCCGCGTCGATGGCACGCTGCTTGTGCTCGATGCGCACGCCCACGGCGAAGGGCTTCGGCTCCATGGGGACGCCAACGGCGCGGAGCGCTTCAAACGTGTCGCGCGCGCTGTGACCGACTGCCAGCACCACCGCTTGCGCGGGGAGCGTATATTCTCCGTCGGGCGATATGACGCGCAGCGCGGACACTGCGCCGTGTGCGGTTTCGATGCCGGTGACCTGATGGGAAAAGCGCACCTCCGCACCCAGCGACAACAGCTCGCGGCGCAGGCTTTGCAGCACGGCGTAGAGCTTGTCCGTTCCCACATGGGGTTTTGCGTCGATGAGGATGTCCGGGTGTGCGCCGTACTCTACGAAGCGCTCCAAAATCCAGCCGTGGCGCGGGTCTTTGGTGCCGGTGTTCAGCTTGCCGTCTGAGAACGCGCCCGCGCCGCCCTCGCCGAACTGCACGTTGGACTTAGGATCGAGCGCGCCGGTTTTCCAGAACGCCTCCACGTCGCGCTTGCGCTGCTCCACGCGCTTGCCGCGCTCGAGCACAATGGGGCGCGCACCGCACTTTGCCAGCACCAGCGCGCAGAACAGACCTGCCGGACCCGCGCCGATCACAACAGGCCGCACCTCCGGCACGGCAATGGCGCCGGGCAGCGCGTAGACCGCAGGCATATATCGCGTGACGTTCTTGCCCTTGCAGCGTTTGAGTACCGCAGCTTCGTTCCTGAGCGAAACCGCAAGCGACCATACAAGCTGCACGCCGTCGCGGGCGTCCACGGAGCGCCGCAGCGCACGGAACTCCGTCAGCTCGTCTTCGCTTACGCGCAGCAGTGCCGCGGCCTTGCGGCGCAGAGCGTCGACGGTCACGCCGGGCTGGGTTTTAATATTGTCGATTCGCAGCATAGTCGATTACCTCGGACCATATTTTATAGGTTGGCGCTGCAAAGCGCAAGTTGCAAGTTTAAAATCTGAAAACAAATTGTTCAAAAAAAAGATAACCGGACTTCACAATTTAGACACAATCGCGTATTATCATACAACCATCCCAAAGGAAAACAACCCCCGCCGCAAGGCGGACGACATAAGGAGGAATCCACCATGTATTACGAGGATGAAAACAATCTCTATCACTACAGCTACCGCAAGGGCGACTCCAACGTCACCGAGCCGGTGTACAATACCCGCAACTATGCTGAAGAGCCGGCGCAGGCCGCGGTCGAGACCAAGAAGAAGGGCCGCGGCGCCAGACTGGTCGCGCTGATGCTTGCCTGTGCGCTGGTCGGCGGCATGGTAGGCGCGGGCGCCACGGGTGCGGTACGCACCGCGATGAATCGCGGCACGAGCACCACGAGCATTGCCGTCAGTGACCGCGAGACCACCGAGGTCGAGACCGTCGCTGTGACCGGCGCGAAGAAGCTCAGCTACACCGAGCTCTACAAGGCGAACATCAACAGTGTGGTGTCCATCAACACGACGATCACCACCAACGTATTCAACCAGACCGTGCAAAACGCCTCGGCGGGCAGCGGGTTCATCATCACCGCCGACGGTTACATCGTCACGAACTACCACGTCATCGACAGCGCCAGCACCGTCAAGGTCACGCTCTACGACGGCACGACCTACGACGCCACGATCGTCGGCGGCGACGAGGATTACGACATCGCGGTGCTGAAGATCGACGCGACGGGCTTGCAGGCCGTAACCTTCGGCGACTCCAGCAAGCTCCAGGTCGGTGAAGACATCGCCGCCATCGGCAACCCGCTCGGCGAGCTGACCTTCTCCATGAGCGAGGGTATCGTCTCGAGTGTGGATCGCGCCATCAATGTGGACGGCACACCGTTTAACATGATTCAGGTGAGCGCCGCCATCAACCCCGGCAACTCCGGCGGCCCGCTGTTCAACAGCTACGGTGAGGTCGTCGGCATCGTCTCCGCCAAGTATTCGTCCTACGCCAGCACCAGTGTCGAGGGTCTGGGCTTCGCCATCCCCATCAACGACGTGATCGCCATGGTGGAGGATATCATGGAGAACGGCCGCGTCACCAACCGTCCCTACTTCGGCATGACCGCCAGCAGCGTCAACGCCAACTACGCCATGCAGAACGGCCTCGCTGTCAGCACGGGCGTGCTGGTCAACTCTGTGGAAGACAACGGTGCTGCCGCGAAGGCGGGCCTCAAGAGCGGGGACGTGATCGTGAAGGTGGGCGACAAAACGATCGCCAGCATGAAGGATCTGAACGCGGCAAAGAAGAGCTACAAGGCGGGCGATACCGTGACGATCACGGTCAACCGCGCCGGCTCCGAGCAGGAACTGACCATCACCTTTGACGCTGCGCCCGAACAGACCAAGACGGTCGAGCAGCCGCAGCAGAACCAGCAGCCGAACAACTACTACGGCTACTACAACGACCCGTGGAGCTTCTTCGACAACTTCTTCGGCAGTCCCTTCGGCAACCAGTACGGCAGCCGTTCCTACGGCAACTAAAAACATCAAAAAAGGAGAACGGCATTGCCGTTCTCCTTTTCTTTGAAGCGTTTAAAACTCAGCGTTGCCGACCGTTCTCGGATGCAGCTCCACGTCGCGGATGTTGGAAACGCCGGTGAGGTACATCACCATGCGCTCGAAGCCGAGGCCGAAGCCCGCGTGACGGCAGCTGCCCCAGCGGCGCAGGTCGCAGTACCACCAGTAGTCGTCCGGGTTCATACCCAGTTCCTTGATGCGGCTTTCGAGAATGTCGATGCGCTCCTCGCGCTGGCTGCCGCCGATGATCTCGCCGATGCCCGGCACCAGGCAGTCCGCCGCTGCGACGGTTTTGCCGTCGTCGTTGAGGCGCATGTAGAACGCCTTGATCTCACGGGGATAGTCCGTGACGAACACGGGACGCTTGAAGATCTCCTCGGTGAGGAAACGCTCATGCTCGGTCTGGAGATCGGTGCCCCAGTCGACCTTGTAATCAAACTTGTCGTTGTGCTGCTTGAGGATCTCCACCGCCTCGGTGTAGGTGATGCGGCCGAAGTCGCTGCTCGCCACGTGCTGTAGGCGCTCGATGAGGCCCTTATCCACGAAGCTGTTGAAGAACGCGAGATCGTCCGGGCAGCGCTCCATGACTCGACGGATGATGAACTTCACCATCGCCTCCATGACTTCCAGGTCGCCGTTTAGGTCGCAGAAAGCCATCTCCGGTTCGATCATCCAGAACTCGGCGGCGTGGCGCGCCGTGTTGGAGTTTTCCGCGCGGAAGGTGGGGCCGAAGGTGTATACGTCGCCGAACGCCATGGCGAAGTTCTCAGCGTTGAGCTGGCCGGAGACGGTCAGGCTGGTCTTCTTGCCGAAAAAGTCCTTGCTGTAGTCAATCTTGCCGTCCTCGGTGCGGGGCGGATTCTCGAGATCGAGGGTCGTGACCTGGAACATCTCGCCGGCACCCTCGGCGTCAGAACCGGTGATGATGGGCGTGTTGACGTAGACAAAGCCGCGGCTCTGGAAAAACTCATGCACGGCGTAGGCGGCGGCGGAGCGCACGCGGAACACCGCGGAGAACAGATTGGTGCGGGGACGCAGGTGCTGGATCGTGCGCAGATACTCGCGGGAAAGGCCCTTCTTCTGCACCGGGAAGGTGGGATCGGACGCGCCCTCGACCTCGACGGAGGAAGCTTTCAGCTCCAGCGGCTGCTTCGCCTCGGGGGTGAGCGCCACGGTGCCGCGCACAATGAGCGACGCGCCCACGTTTTGCGCCGCGATGTCCTTATAGTTCTCCAGCGTTCCGGCGTCCAGCACGACCTGCAGGCTGCGGAAGCAGGAGCCATCGTTGAGCGTGACAAAGGCGATCTCCTTCATGTCACGGACGCTCTTGACCCAGCCCATGACGGTGATCTCTTTGCCGTCCAGCTGCGCGGCGTCGGCAAACAGCGCCGCGATCCTCATACGTTCCATATTGTGTAATCTCCTTGCTAAAACGAAAATATCGTGCTATATTATAGGGCATCATTCCGCATTTTTCAAGCCTGAAAGGAGCGTTCTCATGAGCATGAACAAATATCTGGATGTCGCGCCCGAGGTTGCCGCGGCAATCGCCGCCGGCCGGCCCGTCGTGGCGCTGGAGTCCACCATCATTTCCCACGGTATGCCCTATCCGCAGAACGTGGAGACGGCGCTTGCCGTGGAGAAGATCATCCGTGACAACGGCGCGGTGCCCGCCACCATCGCCATCATCGGCGGGCGGCTGAAGGCCGGCCTCACCGAGTCCGAGATCGACTACCTCGGCAAGACCGGCACCGCCGTCGCCAAGGCGTCCCGCCGCGATCTGCCCGTGCTGGTCGCCAAGAAGATGGACGGCGCGACCACCGTCACCACCACCATGATGATCGCAGCCATGGCGGGCATCCGCATCTTCGCCACCGGCGGCATTGGCGGCGTGCACCGCGGCGCTGAGGTCACAATGGACATCTCCGCCGACCTCGAGGAGCTGGCCGAGACCCCGGTCATGGTCATCTGCGCGGGCGCGAAGTCGATCCTTGATCTGGGACTGACGCTCGAATACCTCGAGACCAAGGGCGTTACCGTCATCGGCTACGGCACCGAGGAACTGCCCGCGTTCTACACCCGCAAGAGCGGCTTCAAGGTAGACTACCGTCTCGATACCCCAGAGGAGCTGGCGGAGGCGTTCCACGTCAAGCGGGAACTGAATCTGCGCGGCGGCATGCTGGTGACGAATCCCATCCCCGAGCGCTGGTCCATGGACCCTGCCGTCATCAACGCCGCCATCGACGAGGCGATCCGCGAGGCAAACGAGCAGGGCATCCACGGCAAGGCGACCACGCCGTTCCTGCTGGCGAAAATCAAGGACCTCACCGAGGGCAGCTCGCTGGATTCCAACATCCACCTGGTCTACAACAACGCGGAGCTGGCGGCAAAGACCGCGGCAGCGCTGTGTAAGCTCGAAGCGTGAGCCGTGAACTCGCCCTTGCGCTGACGGCGTATGGGCTTATGATCAACCTTGCCGCGTTCCTCGTGTTTGGCGCGGACAAGCGCCGCGCGAAGCGCCACCGCTGGCGCGTGCCGGAAAAGACGCTGTTTCTGCTGGCTGCTGCCGGCGGGAGCCTCGGCGCGGTATGCGGCATGTGCGCGTTTCACCACAAGACGCAGCACTGGTACTTTCGGTACGGCCTGCCCGCGATCCTGTTCGCGCACATCGCGCTGCTGCTGTGGCTGACCCGATAAAAGAGAAAACCGGAAAGGCAACGCCTTTCCGGTTTTTGTTTATTGATTTGGCCCGCGATAATGCAGGCATAACATAGTGATATCGTCAAACTGTACCGCGTCGCCGACAAAGTCGTCGATGGCGTACTGCACGGTGTCGAGGATAGCCTTGGGCGGGGCGTTGGGATTGCGGTTGAGCGCCTCCACGGTGCGTGCCTCGCCGAAGAGCACGTTGTCCGCGTTGGTGGCCTCCGTCACACCATCGGTGTAGACGAACAGCTTGTCGCCGGGACGCAGTTCAAACTCGTGCTCCCGGAAGGGGATGCCCTCCATCGTTGCCACGGCGGGAGAGTGACGGTACTTGATCAGCTCAAAGCTGCCGTCGCTGTGTTTGAGGGCGGGGTGCTCGTGTCCGGCATTGGCGGCAAGGCCCTTGCCGGTGGAGATTTCCACAATGCCGAGCCAGACCGTGACAAACAGGCCGGCATCGTTGCCGACGCAAAGCTGGTTGTTCACATCCCGCAGAATCTCCGAGGGGGTGCCGCCCTGCTGCGCGCGATTCTTGATGAGCGTCTTGGCGATGACCATGAACAGCGCCGCCGGGACACCCTTGCCAGACACGTCCGCCATGACCATAGCCAGATGGTTGTCGTCGATCAGGAAGAAGTCGTAGAAGTCGCCGCCGACCTCCTTGGCCGGGCGCATGGAGGCAAAAATATCAAATTCGTCGCGGCCGGGGAACGCGGGAAAGATCCGCGGCAGCATATCCGCCTGGATCTGAGTTGCGACGTTCAGCTCCGCGCCGATGCGCTCTTTTTCGATCGTGACGCGCGTCAGTTCATCCATGTACTGAAGCGTGGCGTCGGACAGGTCCGCAAAGGCTTGCGCCAGCACCTCGATCTCATCGCCGGTGCGGTAGGCGTTCTCCATTGAAAAGCGCAGGTTCTGCCCGCCGAGGCGGGAGACACGGGTGGTCATGGTGTTCAGCGGCTTGACGATCCGCTTCGCGAGAATCAGCGCCGCCGCTGTGGCCAGCACGAAAACAGCTGCCAGCAGAACGAGAATCATCCGCCGGGCGCCGCCGATGCTCTGATAGAAGGCTCCTACCGCAGCATCGTTGATTGCAGCGTATTGCTCCTGCATCATCGCGGTGGGCTGCATGACCCTGTCGCACGCGATGACGGTGATGATCGCCCAGCCCACGGTGTCCATGGACGAGCCCGCCATGTAATACGCGGTGCCGCCGACGTTGACCTGCCGCACCGGCGACTGACCGCCGAGTGCGTCGTTGACGAACTGCGCCAACTCCGCCTCTGGGGATTCGCGCAGATCCTGCGCCTCCAGCGAGGATTTCACGCGGAACAGCTCCTGAGAATCGGGGGCAAAGACCACATGGCCGTTCTGGTTGATGATGCAGACAAAGCCGTTGTTTTCATCGGACATTTGCTCTACCGCAGTGCCCATCTCGTCAAGAAACAGATCCGCGCCGACGACGGCCTTCAGTTCGCCGTTGGCATAGACGGGATAGGAGCAAAAGATGCCGATCTGCGAGGTGAAAATATCCTTCTGCACATCACTGAAGTACAGACCGCCGTTCTCGATCGCGCCGGTGTACCACGGACGGATGCGCGCCGGAATGGTAAGCAGCTCCCCGGTTTCGGCAAATTTGGTGCCGGACCGATCGTCCGCCATGATGAACACGCCGCTGGGCGTTGCGATGTAGCAGGAGTTGATGTTCGCGCCGTCGTAAAGCGAGGCCATCACCTCGGCCATGTTGCCCAACAGCGCGGCGTCCGCCGCAACCTGCGGATCGCTGAGCGACACGCCGTCGTCCAGCATCAGCTGCACGCAGGTGGTGCCGTCCCTTGACGCGTCCGGGAAATCCGGCGTGCGGGCGGAGTAGCGCTCCGGCGCGGCAAACAGGCTTTCGGCGCAGTCGCGCAGCAGCGCGACCTCGGCGGCCGTTTCGCGGAACGCACTGTCCATGATGTAGGCCTCCAGCGCCGTTGACCGACTGAGGCTGGAGGAGGCGACGGCATCCATTGTTTGCGTGGAGATCGCGCCAATGGCTGCCTCCTGCTGCTCGTTGGTTTCCCGCACCAGCGTAACCAGGCTGCCGGACTGGTAGAGGATGACCGCTGTATAGGCGGCGACAACCAAAAGTATTGTGATCAAAACCAGATTGAAGATCTTGTTTTGAAGACCGCCGATTACCCAATTCTTAATCTTTTTCATGAATTGTGTCTCACTTCCGCATGTGTCTTTTTTCTCTGCAATTTGTAAAAAAATACCTATAACTACCTTTATAGTAGCATAGGCAAATGTTTAAAATCAAGATGAATGTGTGGAACAACAGAAAGGAAGCAAACGCCGCCGGGGGTAGCTTTTCTGAGCGAATCGGCAGCCGGGCAGCGAAAGCCGGCGCACTGGATCAGGTGCACCGGCTCGCTTCAAAGCTGCTATTTTGCGTCACCTTGATGTGACTTTATCGGTTCAGAAGCCAGACGCCGAAGTTCAGATACCCGGCAAACAGGACCCACGCCAGATACGGGATTTGCAGCAGCGCCGCCGTGCGATCCACCCTGCGGAAGGTGAACGTCATCATCAGGATCAGTGCCCAAAGGACAACCAACCAGAGAAATGCAAATCCGAAGGCCTGAAGGTTAAAGAAGATGATGCTCCAGAAAAAGTTGAACGCCAGCTGGACAAGATACAGCCGCAGCCCCCGCGTGCGCGCGGCGGAGGCGGGCGTCCGATACACCCGCGCGGCGCTGACGCCCATCAGCGCATAGAGGATGGACCACGCGATCGGGAACACCAGCGCGGGCGGCGACAGAGGCGGCTTCACAATGGAGTCGGCGTACAGCTTTGTGCCCTCCCGTGTCAAAAGGCCCGCGAGCGCACCCACAGCCTCTGTGAATACAATCCAAAATGCATAGGCCTTCCATGTGCTTTGCTTCATTTCAATCACCCATGGAAAGCCTATGCATTTCTTGTGAAATTATACGTTTCAGCCGTTTTGCTGTCTGTGCAGCGCCGGGACCCTCCGCGCCGCCTCTGCTTACGCTCTGGGGCTGCCGCACTCCGCGCAGAACTTGCCGCGGTTGCCGACTTTGCCGCAGCGCGGGCAAGTCCAATCCGCGGCAGCGAGCGGTTTCCCGCACTCAGGGCAGAATTTCCCGCCGTTCACCTTCGCGCCGCAGTTCGGGCAGTAGGCCCCGCTCTGCGTCGGGGCGCCTGCCTGCTGCGCCGCCATCTGATAGAGCGACTGGGCGTTCACGCCGCCTGCCTGCTGCGCCATGTTCATGCCCATAAACGCCATACCTGCGCCGCCGGGGTTCGCAGCCGCCGCACGCATGGCGTCGGCCGTCGCTCCGGTCAGCGTCGCCGCGCCCATGGACGGGTCGCGCAGCGCGGCGTTGCGCTGAAGGTCTTTTATCATCCGCTCGTCCTCTTCGCCCAGCTTCATGCTGGAGATGCCGAAGGAGGCGATCTCGATGCCGCGCTTGTCGCGCCACTGTGCGGACAGGATGTCGTTGAGCGCCTGCGCCAGCTCTGCGGTGTGAGCGGGCAGGGCGGAATAGCGGATGCCCATCTCAGAGATACGGGCCAAGGCGGGCTGGAGCGCGGTCAACAGCTCCGTGCGCATTTGCCCCTCCAGCTCCTCGCGGCGATAGGCGTCGCTGACGTTGCCGGTGACGTTGGTATAGAGCAGGATCGGGTTTGTGACGCGGATACTGTACTCGCCGTGGCAGCGCAGCGAGCCGTCCAGATCCAGTCCGATGTTCCGGTCCACAATACGGAACGGAACAGGCGCGGGTGTGCCGTATTTGTTGCCGGGCAACTCCCGGGTGTTGACGAAGTAAATGCGCTGGTCGTTGGGAGCCTGTCCGCCGAAGGTAAAGCGCTTGCCGATGCTATGGAACACGTCTTTGATGCTCTCGCCCAGATCGCCGACGAAGATCGACGGTTCGGTGGTGCCGTCGTAGACGTACTGGCCCGGTTGTGCGCAGATCTCGGAGACCTTGCCCTGCTCGACGACGATGGCGCACTGACCGTCCGCCACGGCAAGGACAGAGCCGCTGGTGATGATGTTGTCGCTTCCCTTGTTGCCGCCCTTGACGCGTTTCTGCCCCTTTACAAGCAAAACGTCGTCGGGGATCGCCTCACAATAGAAATAGTCCTTCCACTGGTCGGAAAAAACGCCGCCCGCGGCGCCGACCGCTGCACTGATGAGTCCCATGCTGTTATCCTCCTGTATTTATTGTTATCGCGTTTCAGAAGCTCCGTCCCGAGCCGGAATGACGACTGCCGGAGGAGCCGGAATAGGAACTGAAATGGGATTTTCTGCCGCCTGAGCTGCGGGAGCTGCTCTCATGCGGCGGGTCATATCGCTGCGAAGTGGTGGTGTAGAGGAAGTACCGGCCCGCGTCGGCAATGCGGGAGCTGGAATCAATATACGCATCGGCGTCGCGCTGCTCCGCTGGCTTTTTCATTTTGTGACGAGCAAGTCCCAGCGATATCCCGCCGAAGGCGGAGCCGGCCAAAAGGCCGATCAGACAGATCGCCGCCCAATATCCCACAGGCCGCTGCACGCGGCCGGTGCGCTCCATGTGCTCCACCTGATCCAGCCAAGCGGACAAGGCGGCATAGTATTCGTTCTCCTCCAGCTTGTCCCTGCACGCCGTCCACAGCCGCTCATAGTTCACATCGCTGAGCTTGTCAGCGCCGGCGCCATAAGCAGTGATGCGCGGATAGGCGTAATAGCCCGCCTGCTTGAACACGGTCAGAAGGATGCCGTCGTAGTCGTCACCGAGGCCGTAGCCCATGTAGGCATAGTAGGCGTTCGCGACTGCAAAATCGCTGAGCAGATCAGAGCCCGTCGTAACGTAAATCGCCGCGTCAATGTGGTACTTCTGGGAGATTTGCGCTGCCTGTGCCGTGAGCGCGGCAACCGCCGCCTCGCTCAGCACGCCCAGCTCGTCCACCACCCGCGGTGCGGTTTCATCGTGATGCCGCGTCAGTTCCTCGCCGGGCGCGGGGTACCAGTCCGGCGCAAAGGGCATGCCCTTGCGATACATTGTCGCAATGTTCTCGATCCAGTCCGCGACGCCCGCGGCGAAATCGCCGGCAGCCAGATATTCGTACAGGACGTCGTCCACAGCGTTGGCGACGACCTCGGTGTAGAGTCCCATGGTCACGCTGCCGGTGCAGCAGGTCCACCAGCCCCGGCCATACGGGTCCATGTCGATGAACAGGCAGATACCCTCGCGCTCGTCCCCGCAGCCGTAGCCGTTAAAGTCGTAGAAATCCGCCGCGCAGACGTCCTTGCCGAGACCGTAGTCGGTCACGTCGGTGTAGATGACGATATCACGGTCCAGTTCCTGGCGCAGCTCGGCGATGCGAGTCTCCATTCCCTGCTCCTCGTCATCGGTGAAGAGATCCGCGCTGTCCACCACCCGCGCCGCGGCCTCGTCATGGTAAAAGGAAAACTGCGCCGGATCGACGGGGTACCAAGCCGGCAGCTCTTCCGCGTGAGCGCTTACGCAGAGCAGCGTCAGGCACAGCATGCAGAGTGGGAAGATTGCGAAAAATCGTTTCTTCATCGTCCTCACGCTCCCATCATGTACCTGGCGAAAAACGCTCCGGCGATGATTGCCGCTGTCGCGCCCGCACGCTTGAGGAAGTAGCTCCAGCTGACCGATTTGCTCACCGGCAGCTCGCCCACAACCTTGCCGGTCTGCCCGTTCATGGCAAATTCATAGGCCTTGCCGCCGTACTCCATGGAGAACAGATAGACCGGCAGCAGCAGATATCGGGCGGTCAGCGCCGCGCGAAGCTCGCCGCCCGCGCGGCGGATGCCGCTATAGCCGTTGAGCGTGGATATGACGGCGTCCTCCGTCGAGGCGATCATCCGCCGTTTGGCTCGGTCCGATACCTGACCCTGTGCCTGATCAAAGCGCTCTGCGGTGAACCCTGCCAGATAGCGCGTGTCAAAGGGCTTGACATCCGCTATGTCGAAGGGCTCCAGCGAGTCCATCAGATCGTTGGAGATGCGTTCGCTGGCATCCACCGGCACATCATGGAAGTTCACGTCCGCGTCCCGCAGGAGCTGATAGTGGTGCGTCTGCGTGATGATGTAATCGCCCCGCCGGAACGAGCCGGACATCTCTCCCCGAAAGCGCAGCGTGCCGCTGACATTGCCGCTGAACACCCAGAACGGAACGTAAACGCCCGTGACCTTGCCCAGCACATGCTCGGAGAAGAACCTCTTCGGCAGCAGTGCCTTGTCCTTGTAGAATTCGTTCACGGCGTCCGGCAGCCGCTTTTTGTCGATGCGAAACGGCACCACACCATCCGGGCGAAGCTTGCCCGTCACCTTGTCCGTCAGGACAATGTTGTTGGCGCAGTAGGGGCAGGTCGTGGTGATCTGCACCTCGGGCACAATGACCTCCGCACCGCAGGAGACACAGTGGTACACCGGCAGCGCGTCGGCGTGTTCATCGGTCACCTGCTGCGTCAGCGCGGAAAAGTCAATGCCATCCAGCGTGATGTTTCCGACTTGCAGCTCGGCGGGAATCGCCTGGCGGTTTCCGCAGCTATCGCAAATCAGTACGCTCTCCTCCGGGTCGAACCGCAGCGGCGCACCGCAAGACGCACATTTTTGCTCCATGACGTGTTCCATGCGAATCCGTCTCCTCCCTCTTTATTTTGCCCTGTGCAGGAAAAGCCCCCGGCTCTGGAAAACAAAACCGAAGGCTCTTTGCTGATTACACTTGTTGTACCATAGATCGCATGGCTGCGCAAGGGGTGTTTCGGCTTTTTTGTGACGAACTGACTGACAGTTCCGGTGCTGTCACATTTCGTAACGGTTGTTTGCGCTGCGGAAAAGAAGCCGACCGGATTCTGCTTGCAAGCGCTATGGCTTGTGGTATATTGTTCTGTGCGATTATATCGGGCATACGCTGCCCGGAAAGGGGCAATGCATGGGTTTTACCGTTGATGTCGGCGCCTCCGCCGTGACTGTTTTCGCACAGGGGCTGTTGAGCTTTTTCTCTCCCTGCGTTTTGCCGCTGCTTCCGCTGTATCTGGGTTATCTCTCCGGCGGCGTGGCACAGGGCGATGATAAGGGCGGCGGCAGAAGACAGGCGCGCGTGTTTCTGAACACGCTCTGCTTCGTGCTGGGCGTCAGCTTCGCCATTTTTTTGCTGGGAATGGGATTGTCCCTCGTCGGCAGCTTTTTCGGCGGAAACCGCATTCTGTTCGCCCGCATCGGCGGCTGCATCATGATCCTGCTTGGCCTGTATCAGCTCGGCCTGTTTGGTGATTCGCAGCGGATGAGCATGGAGCGTCGGCTGCCGCTGCGGCTCGACAAGCTGTCCATGTCGCCGTGGACGGCGCTGCTGATGGGATTTGTGTTCAGCTTCGCGTGGACACCCTGTGTCGGGCCGGTGCTCTCCGGTGTGCTGCTGATGGCGGCGAGCGCCGCGTCGCGGCAGACGGGCGTGCTGCTCCTCGGCGTCTATACACTGGGTTTTTGTCTCCCGTTCCTCGCCCTCGGCGTCTTTACCACATCGCTGCTGGAAAAGCTGCGCGCCCATCGTGACGTCGGGAAATACACCGTCAAGGCCGGCGGCGTGCTGCTGATCCTGATGGGCGTCATGATGCTGACAGGCTGGATGAACAGCGTGACCGGCTATCTCTCCCGCACCGTCGAAGCCGAGCCGACGGCGGCGACGGAGGCTGAGCCTGCTGAACCGACGAACACGGAACAAGCCGTCGAGCCGCCGGCGCAGGAGGAGAGCGCGCCTATCGCTGCGCCGGACTTCACCCTGACCGACCAGTACGGCGAGACGCACACGCTCTCTGACTACCGCGGCAAGGTGGTATTTCTCAACTTCTGGGCAACGTGGTGCCCGCCCTGCCGCGCCGAAATGCCGGATATTCAGAAGCTCTACGAAACCTACGGCGGTGCGGAGGATGCCGAGGTCGTCATCCTTGCTGTTGCTACGCCGGGCGTCGGCGGCGAAACGGACGAGGCGGGCGTCATCGCGTTTCTGAACGAGAACGGCTACACCTACCCCGTCGCGATGGACCCGACGGGACAGGTGCTGTATGACTACGACATCAGCGCGTTCCCGACGACGTTTATGATCGACGCGGAGGGCAACGTGTTCGGCTATGTCCCCGGCGCGATGAGCGGCGAAATCATGCAGAGCATCATTGACCAGACCATTGCGTCCACGCATCATTGAAAAATGCGGGTTTTGGGCATCCCGATCCGATCAGTATCTTACTATTTTTGTTGCAAGTCAAGGAAAAAGGCACGGCATCCACACTTGAAAGGCCGACGTCGTTTTGTGCCTTCCTGACCGTGCAAAAAGACAAAAGAAAAGCGCTGAAAACGAGGTTTTCGGCGCTTTCTGGCACCCCGAACTGGATTCGAACCAGCGGCCTACCGCTTAGGAGCTAAACCGCCCCTATTATGTCGCTTGGTACGCGATGGCTTAAAATGCCCGCAAACCCGCATGAATACTGGATTTTTAATCGAATAGCGTACCGCGCTCTAACATTCAATATCGTCCCAAAACGTCGTTTTTTCAGTACCCAGATTAGCAAACCATTAGCAAGAAAGCCTTTGATAACAATGCTTTGCGGTGTCCGTCCGAAAGCATGATTAGCAAAAACATAATACCATAACTGCGAAATCAACACAAGGGGAAAGGCAACGGTCTTTCCCCTTGTTCCATATATCACTCTGAAAGGAGCGCGCCCATGACCGCACTACCCCTGCCAAACTTCCACGGCCATGAGGCCGACGAGTTTACATTCTACCGCATCCCGAAGCTGCTGACAACAGATGAACGGCTGCGAACAATATCCACGGACGCCAAGTTTCTCTACGGTGCTATGCTCGACCGCATGAGCCTGTCCATTGAAAACGGCTGGCTGGACGATAAAGGCGACGTCTACATCTACTATACCGTAGAAGAAACGATGAGAGTCCTCAACTGCAAGAGCGAAAAAGCGACAAAGGTACTTGCCGAGCTTGACCGCAAGAGCGGCATCGGACTGATTGAACGTATCCGGCAGGGGCAGGGCAAGCCTACAAGAATTTACATCAAAAACTTTGCGGCGCTGCGTCCACCGTAGGCGGACAGATTGAGAATTGAGCTGCATACGGAAGCAGTCTGCCCTGTTTCAGACTTTCGGAAATCGAAAATCAAGACTTTCGGTTATCGAAGTTCCAGAGTTTCGGAAATCGAAATGAAATGATACTGAGGGAATAAGACTGAGTAAAAATATACTCTCCGAGAAAAGAATACCGTTTTGTTATCACAAGAGCCGAAGGGCTCTTTTTTTGTTGGAGGAGGTGCTTATTTGAAAACAATCGCATTGGCAAACCAAAAGGGCGGCGTGGGAAAGACCACGACCGCCGCAAGTCTCGGCGTTGGTCTTTCCCGGCAGGGTAAAAAAGTCCTGCTGATCGACGCCGACGCACAGGGCAACCTGACGCAGATGCTGGGCTGGGCGCAGCCCGACGAGCTATCCCCTACCCTGTCCGACCTCATGGGGAAAATCATCACCGACCAGCCGCTCATCCCCGGCGAGGGCATCTTGGAAACGAGCGAGGGCGTCCACCTTATCCCGGCGAACATCGAGCTTTCCGCGATGGAGGTCACGTTGGTCAACACGATGAGCCGCGAAACGGTGCTGAAGCAATTTCTTTCTTCGGTCAGTGACCGCTACGACTACGCCATCATCGACTGTATGCCGTCGCTGGGTATGCTGACCATCAACGCCCTCACCGCCGCGGACAGCGTGATCATCCCCGTGCAGGCGCAATATCTCCCCGCAAAGGGGCTGGAACAGCTCCTAAAGACGGTGGCGCGTGTCAAGCGGCAGCTCAACCCGCGGCTGGAGATCGACGGCATTCTGCTGACGATGGTGGACGAGCGGACGCGGCTATCAAAGGGCATCGTGGACTTGATACGCCGCACCTACGGTGGTCGCGTGTTTGCGTCGCAGATCCCGCGCTCCGTCCGCGCCGCCGAGATCAGCGTGGAGGAAAAGAGCATTTACGACCTCGACCGCAACGGCAAGGTCGCCGCAGCCTATGAAAATCTGACGAGGGAGGTGCTGAACGGTGGCAAGCAAATTAGAAAACATCGGACTGACTTCGCTCGATGACCTGTTTAAGACCGACGCGGAGCGCCAGACGGAACAGGGCGAGCGTGTGCAGATCGTCCCCGCGGATAAGGTTTTCCCCTACGCCCGCCAGCCGTACAGCATTGACCGCCCCACACCCGACCTTGTGCGGCTCATGGACAGCATTGAGCGCAACGGCATCGCGGAGCCGATGATCGTGCGCCCGCGCGAGGGCGACACCTACGAAATTATCGCGGGGCATCGCCGCGACTACTGCGCGAAAGCGGTGGGGCTGGAAACCCGCCCGGTCATCGTCCGCGAGTACACGGACGAGCAAGCGGACATTCTGGTGGTGGACTACAACATCAACCGCGAGGACTTGCTGCCGAGCGAGAAAGCCCGCGCCTACAAGCTGAAGCTGGACGCCATGAAAAGGCAAGGTGAACGGTCAGATTTAACTTCTGCCCAAGTTGGGCAGAAGTTGGAAACCCGCTATTCTGTTGAGATTTTAGCGGAGCAAGTGGACGAAAGCCGTATGCAAGTCCAGCGGTATATTCGCTTGACAAAGCTCATTCCCCCGCTGCTTGCCAAGGTGGACGACGGGACGCTGAAATTCGTCCCCGCGTCCGACTTCATTTCTCACCTGTCCGAAAAAGAACAAACCTACCTCGCGTTTGTCATGGAACGTGATGAGGCCGCGCCCTCGCTCGACCAAGCCAAGCGCATGAAGCAAATCAGCGAGCAGGGCAAGCTGACCGAGGAGGTCATGGACGTTATCATGCGCGAGGATAAGCCGCTGGAGCGCAAGGTCACGATCCGCGATGACCGCTTAAAGCGGTTTTTCCCCAAAAGCTACACCCCGCAGCAGATCGAGGACGTGATTATGAAGCTGCTGGAGGGCTGGTATCGCCGCCGCCAGCAGGAGCAGGCACGATGAAGGGAGCGTGAACGTCATGAGAACCGATTTACCCGAAACCTGCCTGTCCACCATGCCGGGGACGGGCGAGCTTATCGTCCTCAAGCGCGGCGAAACCGGCTACTACCGTTCCGAGTGGAACACCGCCGATGCCGAACGAAACAAGCAGATCGCAGACGACCATAACCGTGCGCGCGGGCTGACGCCGGCGCAGGTGGAGGCGCTGCGGGTCGGCTCCATGTTCGGCTTTGCCGTGCCGGGAGCCAACCCGCAGCGGTATCTGGATCTTGCAAAGCAAGAGGAGAAATTTCATGTGGAGGGACATATCAAGGATACGGTCATCAGCCTTTACCACCCGATAACGTGTAATCTTCTCAATTACAAGGTCGCCGGCAAAGTTGTGACCTATCTGGAACCGATAGCCCTGCCGGACTCCATGATGGGCGCACAGAGCGGCATCATGCTGTTTGCCGAGATGGTAGGCGGCGAACCTCTAATTCCCGTCGTTGCCACGCAATCGCTGGAGAAAAAATATACATTTGGACTGGCTGACGGCTGCTTTTCCCATAGCACGGAAGTCAACCAAGGCTATCACATCATCGCCAAAGTCCGTGTGGGCGCAAAGGAGTTTGTCCTTGCCGAAAGTCCAACGGCACCCAGCCGTTTCGCAACCTGGGCGCGGACGCTCGCCAATGACGGCGACGGCGAGCCGAACTATTATCACGGCAACTATTGCAGCGACCGCAACGCTGCGATACTGGACTTTTGCAACCGCGCAAGAAACCAGTATGCGTATGAAATTTCCGTGCGCCGCGTTGCGCCGCACAGGGAAAACAACAAAGAGAGGTAACACATGAGCAGACAGCAAAAGGAAATGGCCGGCGATTATGAGGTGATCCAATCGCTCCGGCTCGGTGGCAAGGTCTTGTTGATCGGCTACAATCCCGATGATAAGGACGGCAAGTACATGACCTGCTACAAGGAATCGTCCTTCTTGGGCGATCTTTTCACAAAAGCAATGGCAAGCGACGACTACATGGAGGTCGTCAAGCTGTTCTCCGAACGCTTGCAGAAGCAGATGGAGAAGGTCAAGCAATTCCGCACAGAGCGCGGCGTTCCGCTGGAAACGCTCGGTGCGGTGCATTGCCGCAAGCGCGGCGAGGGCGAAAACCTTGCCGGTAAGCTGATTATTCTCCGTCCGTCCAGCCTTTCCCCGGAGTACCGCACGGCGGACTGTCAGCTTGGCTATGCCACGGGCGGCTTTGGCTGCACACCGAATGCAGGCGGGCGCGCGGTGTATTTCCGTGAGTTGTACTCCGGCGAGGAATGTCGCTGGAACATAGGCGACGTGCTGGGCATCGCAGACACGGAGAAACTGCCCGAATGGGCAAAACAAAAGGTCGCGGAGCATGAGAAAGCCCGCGCCGCCAAAGAAAAGGAACGAGGTGAAGCAAGATGAAAGAACCTGTTGACATTATGGGCGTGATCGCATTCCCCAACGAGGACGGCAAGCGGGACTGCCGCTTTATTGATCCTCACTACAACGAGCTTTTTACGGTGCCGGACGGCGGCAATGTCGTTTTGACCTACATCGACGGCACCAAGAAGGTGCTGCCCTGCACCTACATCGACGATTATCACGTCAAGGTCGGAAACGGCGTCTATCATATCTGCGAGTTTGCGGAGCGTATGCACGAAAGCGGTACTGTCTACCAGCCGGAACACCCGAACGGGACAGAAAAATACGGCATCTACGAGATTTATCAGATCAGCGACCTAAAGACGGCGGAGTACCTGTTTGAGTCCTATGACCGCGCAAAGGGGAAAATCAAGCTGACCGACTATCGCCGCGCTTATGCCGGTATGCTCCCGGAGAAAAGCCGCTTGGACGATATTTTCATGGAGCATAACCGCGATACGCGCCCGTTTGGGCGCAAGATGCGCTCCATGTCGGTGAGCGACATCGTGGTCGTTACCCGCAACGGCGAGAAACACGCCTACTATGTGGATAGCGTCGGCTTTGAGCCGATGGACGAGCTGCTGCAGGCAAAGCAGAAAACCCATACTAAGACAACAAAAAGGAATCGAGGCGAAGAACGATGAACAGCAACTACTGCGTTTGCTGCGGTGAGGAAATCCCGGAGGGGACAATGGTATGCCCGCTCTGCCGGAGAAAGGCTGACGGTGACGGGAAATGATAAAGATTGACGCACGGGCAGAACGGTTTGAGCAAGTGGAGGTGTTGGGCAAGAACGTCCTTTTTACCGAGCTGCGTGTTGACCGTGACACCGTGCCGGAGGGCTTGCGCTGCTATGAACTGCGCCACACTGATGCGGATTGGAGTGAGCCGTGTGAGCTGGCGAGGGGCATCATGGTCAACTTCATGGGTACGATCCTAACCAGCGACCCGTATCAGTTGCCGCCCGAAGGCTGGCTGCGGGTAAGCGGACGCACATTTGAGTACACGGACGAGCCGAGCATTACGCCGCAGGAATTTCTTGCGGAACATCCACCGACCGGCAAGGACGTGATCGACCTCTACACCATCGCGGAGGACAAGCACGACCTCCTTTTCTCAAAGGGCGACGCGGCTGACCGCAAAAACGGCTGCATTGGTCATCTGCGCGGCGACTTTGGATCGGGCAAGCAGTTTTATACGACATGGTGGCCGCATCAAAACGACTGCTTGAACACCGAGCCGTTTAAGGCGGACATTGACCGTGTTGTAAACTGGCTGCGCGGTGAAACCGGCCCGCTGCATGATTTCCCCTCTATGGAGCGGTTTTGCCGTATGCACGAACGCAGCGCCGCCGTTCCCGAAGCGATGCTGAAATCCTATGGCTTCAGCATAGACACAAGGCAGTATCAATATATGCTGCGCTGTACGCCGGTCAAGGGCGACTATAATTTCTATCTTTACTGCTACGACAAAGAAGCCCGCGAAAAGGAACGTACAGCGCCGCAAAGAAACGCAACCCGACTGCCAAAAAAGAAACGGAGCGAGCCGGAACGATGAGGAGGTGAAAATGTGCCAAGCAAGCTGCAAACCATCATTGACTACGCGCAAAAGCTGACCATAGACCTTGCCGAGCAGCGCGGCGTCTGGCAAAGCTACCTGCTGACCGCCGCCCGGATCTACAAGTACCCGTTCCCGGAACAGCTTTTGATCTACGGACAGCGCCCCGACGCGACAGCCTGCGCCCCCATCGAGCTATGGAACGAGCGCATGGGGCGCTGGGTAAACCGCGGTGCAAAGGGCATCGCGCTGATCGACGACAGCGGTGAGCGCCCGCGCCTCAAATACGTCTTTGACGTGTCTGACACCCATCCCGGCAACTACCGCTCGCTCACCCCGCGCCTCTGGCGCATGGGTACGCAATACCAAGACGCCGCAGCGGAGGCGCTGGGCAACACCTTCGGCAGTCCAGAGGGCGAGGCATTGTCCTTTGCCGACCATATCATTGCCGTCAGTCGCATTGCCGCGCAGGATAACCTCGCGGACTACCTCGACGAGCTGCGGAATGTCAGGACAGACAGCTTTTTGGAGGAGCTGGACGACCTCAATCTGGAAACCCGCTTCCGCAGGCTTTTGACAAACAGCGTCGCGTTCACGGTTTTGACCCGCTGCGGCATCAACGCAGGGCAATTCTTTGAAAACGAGGACTTTGACGGCCTGTATGAGTTCAACACGTTCGACACCATGACCGTCCTCGGCACGGCAACCAGCGACGTTTCCCGTATGATGCTGCTGGAGATCGAGCGGACGATCAAGAGCATCGAGCGCCAAAAATTTGCAAACCGCGAGCAAAGCGGTTATTCTGCAAGCAAGGAAGCAGAACAACAACCCGCCGAGAAAGAAAAGGAGGTAGGCGATCATGACACAAACGCTGACGTACACGATGAAGGGCGATTACCAGTACCCCGACCTGACGCTCCCGGAGCAGACGGAGGAGATGCCGCTGGGCAAGTACGGCCTGATGCACAAGAAGTACCTCAAGCAGAGCCGACCGGCGACGTACAACCGCCTGCTGCTGTCCGGGAAGCTGACGGCGCACCTCACGGAGATCGACCGGCAGGCGACCGAGATGGTGTCCTCGCTGACGGCGCAGATGGCGCAGACAGAGGGCGTGACGGAGAGCATGAAGGCGACGGATCAGATGTTGTGGGTACAGCACATGAACAACATCCGGCAGAGAGCGGAGGAGATCGCTACGAGGCAACTGATCTACAACTAAGCCATCACGATTTCAACGCCCCTTCCGAAATCCCTTACTACTACCACGACGCGGAGAAAAACGAGCTACTCCGCACCAGCGACGCACTAAAAGAGCATAGAGCAGAGATTGCCGCATTCTTTGCCGTCCATGAGGACAGCGAGGAACGCGGCAATTTCGTTCGCTCGTTCTTTGACAATGCCTTTGTCGAGAAAATCCTGAGCAACGACCAGCGCGCCGGTTATCGTGCCTACGCGGACGTATTGAACCTCTGGCGCGGCGATTACCTCACCCGTGAAAGAGAGGACTTCGTGCGCTGGACGCAGGTGGCAAATAGCATCTACGGCATGATGCTCCTCGACCAATGGCTCGACCCCGGCGAAAAGCTCGCCCCGGCAACGCATGAGCAGTTGTCACTGATTGCGGAGGCGGCAGCGGGCAAGGACAACGCCTTTGCCTTGCCGCAGGAGGCGGTCGATTACATCCTCACCGCCATCGGCAGGTATCAGAAATTCCGCATCTATGAGTATTTCCTGCAAAAGAACCCCGCAGCGGACAACATCAAATTTCTGAAAAGCACCTATGGCGAGGGCGGACACTCCGACGCCATCCCCGGCAGCGGCTATTGGGAGGATCACGGCAGCAAAGGCATTACCATCTCCAACCACTACGGCGAGGACAAAGGCGAGATCGTCTTGTCATGGAAGCGTGTGGAGAAGCGTATCGGTGAGCTGATTGCCGCAGACCGCTATTTGAGCCGCGCGGACAAGGAGGCGTACCCGGAATACCGGCGCGAGGAAGAAGCGCGGGCGGCGCGGCGCGCCATTTCCAAAGAGTTTGACGCCATCATCGACGAATATATGAAGTTTGTCGAGGGCATTGGCGAGCAGAGCAAGCTCGTTGATCGGTGGTATCTCGTTTCCTGCGCCAGCGCTTTTTCACAAGGCGAGAAGAAGATGCACGCCCGAACAGCCGAAGGCGATTTCATACTCCCCATGATGCGGCAGGCTATGCAGACCATCATCGCGGAAAAGACGCCCTTCACGGAACGCTGCGAGGCCATGCTGACCGCGCTGGACGGCGACCTCGCAAAACCGCTGGAACCGACGTATGAGGAACTGAACCCGCCGCCCCCGCCGAAGAAAGAATACCGCTTTTCCCTCGGTGATACGGTATATCTCGGCGCACAGGAATATGAGCTGCTGGCCTTTGACGAGCAGGAAGTCCGGCTCTACGACGTGGAGTATCCCTTGTTCAACAAGGTCATGCCCCGCGAGGAGTTTGACCGCAAGCTGTCCGAAAACCCTCAGAACGACCACCTGCTTGTCGTTGTGGAGGAGCAACCCGCGCCAAGCCCCGCGAAGGAGCAAAAAGCCCCCGGAGGCGATCTCTGGCAGGCATATAGCAGCGTCAAAGCCGAGCATAGTAGCGCAATCGTACTTTATCAGGTCGGTGACTTCTATGAGGTGCTGGGCGAGGACGCCCGCATCGCAGCGGAGGCGCTGGATATTACGCTGACCACTCGAAACGTAGGGCTGAAAGAGCGTGTGCCGATGTGCGGCATTCCCGTGAAGTGGGGGCAAACGTCTCTTAATATGCTGCTGGAACGCGGGCATGACGTTTTCGTTGTAGATGACGCCGGAGGGACTTATCCCCTGCCCTCCTATCATAAAGACGCGCCGGTTGCTTCTCACCCGGTTGGCCGTATTGACTATCCCGACAAAGACGGCAAGATCGAATATACCAGCGAATACACGGACGAACAGCAATTCGTGCGCGACGCCGAGGACGATAGCCGCAACGGTCTTGCTATGAACATTGTCGTCTACCGCGACAAAGAGGGACGCACCATTCCAACCGACTTTGTGGAACGGCTTGCCTCGCCGCCGCGGAGCTTTACCATCGCTGACTATGAGCAGGAGCGCGCGGAAACATCGCTGGATCGCGCGAAAAAGCTGATCGACGAATACTGCGAGCGTGAGTTTGGCGCAGCCGGCGACTATGAGGATTTAACGAAAGTACCTATCGGGCATACCACGATTGGGAAAGAGGAAACTGTCTTCCAAGCCTACGCCGACCTCATAAACTGCCGCATTGACCGCTATCTGGACGGTAATCTGGCGGATCGCCGTGAATACGATTGTCTGGAGGACATGACCAACGCGGAGCTGGAGGAGCTTGACTTTGCGGAGCTGATCTTCTTTACCAACGAACAGCTTGACGCGGCAAGAACAGCCGCGAGCGCCCCAGCCCCCGCGCCCGTTGACCGCAGCGACGAAATGCTCCAACAGGCGCTGCTTGCGGCGGAGCTGTCCGAGCAGACCGGGCAAAATGTGTTCGGCTTTGACGAGGGCAGCTTGCAGCCGGTCAACGCGCCGCTGCCCGCCGCACCCGCCGAAAAAGAAGAAGCGCCCACGCTTGCGCCGCCTTCGCCGCGCAAGCGTGAAAAAGTGTCCTCTTTCGCGTTGCACCCGGAGATCCCCACGGCGCAGCGCCATGAATACCGCATTACCGACGACCAGCTCGGCGTCGGGACGCCGAGCGAACGCTATGAGCGTAACGTCGCCGCCATTCGCACCCTCAAACGAATTGAGGCCGAGGATCGTCTGGCGACGCCGGAGGAGCAGGCCGTCCTCGCGCAGTACGTCGGTTGGGGCGGGCTTGCGGATTGCTTTGATGACCGCAACAGTCACTTTGCCGAGCTGAAAGCCCTGCTGACTGACGAGGAATACGCCGCGGCGCGCGAATCCACGCTGACAGCGTTCTACACGCCCCCGACCGTCATCCGCGCCGTCTACAAGGCGCTGGACAACATGGGCTTTCAGAGCGGCAACATCTTGGAGCCGTCGTGCGGCGTCGGCAACTTCCTCGGCATGAAGCCCGAAAAGCTGGCAGACTCCAAAATCTACGGCGTGGAGCTGGACAGCATCAGCGGACGCATCGCGCGGCAGCTCTACCAGCAATCTTCCATCGCCGTGCAGGGCTATGAGAAAACCGACATCCCCGACAGTTTCTTTGACGTCGCCCTCGGCAACGTGCCGTTCGGCAGCTTCAAGGTGTCGGATAAGCGGTACGACCGCCACAACTTCCTCATTCACGACTATTTCTTTGCCCG
Organism: uncultured Clostridia bacterium; assembly: GCA_947170435.1. Classification (GTDB taxonomy): domain Bacteria; phylum Bacillota; class Clostridia; order Oscillospirales; family Oscillospiraceae; genus Hominicoprocola. The sequence goes on from CAMVTO010000003.1 coordinate 111,132, forward strand.
GACGCTGGATAAGGTCAGACCGGGCGGCATCATCGCCTTCATCACGTCCAAAGGCACGATGGATAAGGAGAGCATCGGCGTCCGCAAATACATCGCGCAGCGCGCCGACCTGCTGGGCGCGATCCGCCTGCCCAACACCACCTTCAAAGGCACAGCCGGCACGGAGGTCACGTCGGACATCATCTTTCTCCAGAAGCGCGACACGCTTATGGACATCATGCCCGATTGGGTACACCTCGGAAAAGACGAGAACGGGTTGACGATGAACCAATACTTCATCGACCACCCCGAAATGATCCTGGGCGAAATGCGCGAGGTCAGCGGCCCCTATGGGCCGGAAACGGCTTGCCTGCCCTACAACGACCGCGACCTTGACACGCTGCTATCCGAAGCAATCCAAAACATCAACGGCGACATTGGCGAGTACGCGGTCGAGGAGCTGGCGGAGGACGAGGAAGACCGCTCTATCCCCGCAGACCCGTCCGTGCGGAATTTCAGCTTTTGCCTTGTGGACGGCAAGATCTACTATCGGCAGGACAGCCGCATGGTGCCGATGGATGTGTCCGCCACGGCGGAGAGCCGCATCAAAGGGCTTGTGGGCATCCGGGATTGTGTGCGGACGCTGATCGAGTACCAGACCGAGGACTATCCCGACAGCATGATCGCCGCGGAGCAGCAAAAGCTCAACCGCCTCTATGACGCCTTCGTGAAGCACTACGGGCGTATCAACTCCCGCGCCAACAACAGTGCTTTCAACTCGGACAGCGCCTATTTCCTCTTGTCCTCGCTGGAGGTCTTGGACGACGAGGGCAACTTCGTCCGCAAGGCCGATATGTTCTCCAAGCGCACCATCAAGCAGCGCGTGGTCGTCACCAGCGTCGATACCGCGTCCGAAGCGCTCGCCCTCTCCCTTGCCGAGAAAGCAAGGATCGACATGGAGTATATGTCGGAGCTGACCGGCAAAAGCGAGGAAGAAATCTTCTCCGACCTCAAAGGCGTTATCTTTCTTAATCCCATGCACACCGGCGAGGACAGCGCCAACCCCAAGTACCTGACCGCCGACGAATACCTGTCCGGCAACGTGCGCGAAAAGCTCCAATGGGCGAAGCGGAGCGCGGAGCTGTACCCCGACGATTACGCGCCTAACGTGCAGGCGCTGGAAGCCGTGCAGCCCGCCGATTTGACTGCGGCGGAGATCTCCGTGCGGCTCGGCGCGACGTGGCTCCCGACCGACGTGGTGGAGCAGTTTATCTACGAGCTGTTCAGCACCCCGCGCTACGCCCAATGGAAAATCAAGGTGCATTACTCGCAGTACACCGGCGACTGGAACGTGGAGAACAAGAACTACGACCGGGGCAACGTCAAGGCGCTCAGTACCTACGGCACGACCCGCATCAACGGCTATAAGATCGTCGAGGAAACGCTGAACCTGCGTACCGTCCGCATCTTCGATTATCTGATTGAGCCGGACGGCAAGCGCACCCCCGTCCTCAACAAAAAGGAAACCGCCATCGCGCAGGGCAAGCAGGAGCTGATCAAGCAAGCGTTCCAAGAATGGATATGGGCAGACCAGCCCCGCCGCGAGCGCCTTTGCAAGCTCTACAACGAGAAATTCAACTCCACCCGCCCCCGCGAGTACGACGGAAGCCACCTCAACTTTGTGGGCATCAACCCGGAGATCACGCTGCGCCCGCACCAAGTCAACGCCATCGCGCACATCCTCTACGGCGGCAACACGCTTCTTGCCCACGTCGTGGGCGCGGGCAAGACCTTTGAAATGGTCGCCGCGGCGCAGGAAAACAAACGCCTCGGCCTCTGCCAAAAGTCCCTGTTTGTCGTTCCCAACCACTTGACGGAGCAATGGGCGGCAGAGTATTTGCAGCTCTATCCGAGCGCCAACATCCTTGTCGCCACGAAAAAGGACTTTGAAACCAAGAATCGCAAGCGTTTCTGCGGGCGCATCGCCACCGGCGACTATGACGCCATCATCATCGGTCATTCGCAGTTTGAGAAGATACCCATGTCGGCAGAACGGCAGCGTGCGCTGCTGGAGCAGCAGATGGACGAGATCATGGCGGGCATCGCGGAACTGAAAGAGAACCACGGCGAACGGTTTTCCATCAAGCAGATGGAGCGCACGAAGAAATCTACCCAGCTAAAGCTCGACAAGCTGAACGACACCAGCCGAAAAGACGATGTGGTCACGTTTGAGGAGCTGGGCGTCGATAGGCTCTTTGTGGACGAGGCGCATTATTACAAAAATTTGGCGGCGTTTTCAAAAATGCGGAATGTCGGCGGCATCAGCCAGACCGAGGCGCAGAAGTCCAGCGACCTCTACATGAAATGCCGCTACCTCGACGAGCTGACGGGCGGGCGCGGCGTCGTGTTCGCCACGGGGACGCCGATCAGCAACAGTATGGTGGAGCTTTATACCATGCAGAAGTATCTCCAATACGGTACACTTGCCCGGAAAGGGCTGCTGCACTTCGACAGTTGGGCGTCCACGTTCGGGGAAACCGTGACCGCCATCGAGCTTGCCCCCGAAGGCAGCGGCTACCGTGCCAAGACACGCTTCGCCAAGTTCTACAATCTGCCGGAGCTAATGTCGATGTTCAAGGAGGTCGCGGACATTCAGACGGCGGATATGCTCAAGCTCCCCGTGCCAAAAGCCAACTACCACAACATCGTGCTGAAACCGTCCGAGCATCAAAAGGAGATGGTCGCGGGGCTTTCCGAACGCGCCGAAAAGGTGAGAAATCGGGAAGTCGCGCCCGAAGTCGATAATATGCTCAAAATCACGAACGACGGGCGCAAGCTGGCGCTTGACCAGCGGCTCATGTCGGAGCTGCTGCCCGACAGCGACACCGGCAAGGTCGCCGCCTGCGCCAATGATGTGTTCGACACATGGCAGCGCACCGCGTCGGAGCGTTCGGCACAGATGATCTTCTGCGACCTCTCCACCCCGCACGGCGACGGACAGTTTAACGTCTACGACGACCTGCGGGACAAGCTGATTGCAAAGGGAATCCCCGCAGAGGAAATCGCGTACATCCACAACGCCAAGAGCGAGGCGCAGAAAAAGGAGCTGTTCGGCAAAGTCCGCAGCGGACAGATCCGCGTCCTGATCGGCTCCACGCAGAAGATGGGAGCCGGCACCAACGCGCAGCGCAAGCTGATCGCCCTCTACCATTTGGATTGCCCGTGGCGACCGGCGGACTTGCAGCAGCGCGAGGGGCGCATCATCCGGCAGGGCAATGAAAACGACGAGGTGGAGATCACCACCTACGTCACCGAAAACACCTTTGACAGCTATCTCTATCAGCTTGTCGAGGGCAAGCAGAAGTTTATCGGGCAGATCATGACGAGCAAATCGCCCGTCCGCTCCGCCGAGGACATCGACGAAACGGCGCTTTCCTACGCCGAGATCAAGGCGCTCTGCACCGGCAACCCGCACATCAAGGAAAAGATGGACTTGGATATTGATGTGCAGCGGCTCAAGCTCCTGAAATCAAGCTATTTGAGCCAAAAGTACGCACTGGAGGATCAGATCGTCAAGAGCTTCCCGCAGCAGATCAGCGCACTGGAGCAGCGCATTGAGGGCTACACGGCGGATATGGCCCGCGTTGCCGAGAACACCCACCCCAACGACGACGGCTTTTCCCCGATGGTGGTGGAGGGCAAGACCTACACCGAGAAAAAAGCGGCAGGCTCCGCGATTTTGGAGGTCTGCCATAACATGACCAGCCCCGATCCTGTCCCTCTCGGACAGTACCGGGGCTTTGATATGGTGGTGAGCTTTGACAGTCTTGCCCGTGAATACCGTATCACGCTCAAAGGCGAGCTGCACCACGTCACCGGCCTCGGCACGGACATCTACGGCAATATCCAGCGCCTTGACAATCTGCTTTCCGTGTTGGAGGAACGGCGTACCGCCTGCACCGAACAGCTTGAAAACGTAAAAGTGCAGCTTGATAGTGCTAAAGAGCAGGTAGCGCGCCCGTTCCCGCAGGAGGAGGAACTGAAAACCAAGTCCGCGAGGCTCGACGAGCTGAACATCATGCTGGATATGGACAAAAAGGACAATGAAGTGCTGGACGACGGCGAGATCAGCGAGGAGGACACCGAGCGCAACCAGCCGCAAAAGAAAGATCGTGGTATCGAACGGTAAAGGAGGTTTTGAACGCTATGGGATACCAAGAGAGTTTAGTTTTTGTGCAGCCCCAATGGAATTTCAAGAAGCTGATCCGCGCCTATGAGCGCGCCGAGCAGGATGGCTATTACGCCGTCGCCGGCGCGGAGCCGCGGTCGGTGGTGGTGCTGAAACAACCCATCGGAGAGCTGCCCGCGGGCGCGAGGCTGCTATGGGTATGCGGCGACCGCAGCTTTCACACAATCGCCGGCGTATTTGGCGGGCATTTGAGCTGCCGCGGGAGAGTGCGGTTCATACCCACGGAGGAGGTGCTGGACGCCCCCAACAGCAAATACCTCGACGGCATTGACCTCGACAGCCCCTGCCCCAGCGAAAATGAGTACATGAGGCGCTTCAGCGCCGCCAACTACGCCCACCGTCTCCGCGCGGGGCTGGCGAGATAGTCGATGGATTTCCCTGCTGACAGATGCACGACGATGTGTTATACTCTTGGAGGGTGAGGAATATGAGCGAAGAAAACAATATTCAGCTATATGAAAATCAGCCAATTCGCACTGCATGGGATGCTGAAAACGAAGAATGGCTATTCTCCATTGTGGATGTCGTGGGTATTCTTTCCGAGAGCAAAGACCCTGCGGCATATTGGAGAAAGCTGAAGCAGCGATTAAAAGAAGAAGGAAATGAAACCGTGACAAATTGTCACGGTTTGAAAATGAGAGCCGCTGACGGGAAACGACGCATGACCGATGTTGCGACGACCGAGCAGCTTTTCCGCATCATTCAATCAGTCCCCTCCCCCAAGGCCGAGCCGTTCAAGCTCTGGCTTGCACAGGTGGGCCGTGAACGCATTGAGGAAACCATTGACCCGGAGCAGGCCATCGACCGGGCGCTGGAAACCTATCTGAAAAAGGGATACGATCCCGATTGGGTACATCAAAGGCTGCTTTCCATCCGTATCCGCAATGAACTGACCGACGAATGGAAAAAGCGCGGCGTGGAGCAGGGCAAAGAATTTGCCATCCTCACGGATGAGATCACTCGATCATGGTCTGGCATGACGACGCGGCAGTATAAGGATTTGAAGCGGCTCACAAAGGAAAACCTGCGCGACAACATGAGCGATACCGAGCTTGTTTTGACGATGCTTGCCGAAGCGTCCACGCGGGACATCTCCCGCGCAGAAAAGCCGGCAGCATTTGCGGAAAGCAAGCGTGTCGCGCGGCGCGGTGGAAACGTCGCAAAGGTCGCCCGCGAAGCTCTGGAAGCGGAAACGGGACAGCCGGTGATTACTTCGCAAAACGCGGCGCAGCTCAACGCGGTCGTGACCGAACTGATTGAGGCGGTTGCCTTGGACGATGAGGAAAAATAAACGAATACCGGATGAAGCGCGGACAGAAATGCCCGCGCTTTTTTCATGCCCAGAGGAGGTGATCCATGCCATACTACGCAAAAGAGGAAATCGCCCGCGCCCGCGAGGTTGACCTGCTGACCTACCTGCAACGCTGCGAGCCGAATGAGCTTGTCCACGTCGGCGGCAACGTCTATTCCACCCGCACCCATGACTCGCTGAAAATCTCCAACGGTATGTGGTGCTGGTGGTCGCGCGGAATCGGCGGTAAGACCGCGCTGGACTATCTCATAAAGGTCTGCAACATGACCTTGCCCGATGCCATCAACGCCATCGCGGGCGCGCCTCGCAGCAGCGCCCCGGCCTACGCGCAAATGCCGCAGCCGCCCCCCGCTTTTGAACTGCCGCCGAAACACGCCGACAACCGGCGTGTTTTTTCATACCTGCAAAGCCGCGGCATCGACCCGGAGATCATCAACCATTGCATCAAAAGCAGACAGCTCTACGAGGACGCCGAGCATCACAACTGCGTGTTCGTCGGTTTTGAGGGTGACACGCCGCGCTATGGTGCGCTGCGCGGGACGCTCTCGCAATCGACCTTCGTGGGCGACGTTCCGGGCAGCGATAAACGCTTTTCATTCGCTGTGCCGGTCAAGGCGGGCAGCAACAGCGCCCTGTGCGTCTTTGAGTGCGCCATCGACGCGCTCTCCTATCTCACGCTGCTGAAAATGCAGGGGCGGGACTGGCACAAAGCCAACTGCCTGTCCCTCGCCGGCGTCTACCAGCCCAAGCATGGCGGCGAGATGAAATTTCCGCTTGCCCTCGGACAGTACCTTGCGGACAACCGGCAGATCCAGAAAATCATTCTCTGTCTGGACGACGACGAGCCGGGGCGCATCGCTGCGCGGGCAATCCGTTCTCAGCTGGGCGCATACGAGGTGGTGGACAACCCGCCCCGGCGAGGCAAGGACTACAATGAGCTGCTGCAACTGACAAAGGGCATCGCCGGACGTGTGAAAACGCGCGGCGGCGACGCACGATGATTCTTTTTCGGACGGTGGTGGATTGCAGCGCAGCCTTCGGCTGCGTTGCAGTCGCAAGCATAGCATTTGGCCGTCCAAATGCGCTTGTTAGGTGGGCAAGCCCCCCCTAAAACCCCCGTGCTGCGCTGAAAGGAGGAAACCAATTTGAGAAAACGTCCCATCAAAATATCGCTCCGTTTGAACGAGCAGGAGCATGAGCATCTAAAGCAGCAGGCCGCGCTCTCCGGCTTTCCGATGGAGCAGTTTCTCCGTAGCTTGATTGCCAACGAGAAGATGCGCCCGCGCCCGCCCAACGAGTACGCCGAGATACGCCGCCAGCTCGCCGCCATCGGCAACAACATCAACCAGATCGCTCGCGCCGTCAACGCCCGCGGCTTTGCCAGCAAGGAGGACATCGAAGCGGTAACGGAGGCGAAACGGGAGATATGGGAAATCGCGGAGCGGCTCTGATATGGCATATACAAAAATCTTTGCCATTCGCCGCAGGTTGGACGACCGCGTGAAATATGCCATCGACGGAGAGAAAACCGAACTGGACGCGGGTATCGCCTACGCCGTCAACCCGGAGAAAACAAAGCAGGTGCGATTTGTAAAGGGGCTGAACTGTAACGATGATAACGCCTTTGACGCCATGCGCGCCGTCAAGCGCAAATTCAAAAAGACGGGCGGCGTTCTCGGCTATCACATCATCCAGTCCTTTGCGCCGGGAGAGGTTACGCCAGAGCAGGCGCATGAGATCGGCATTGAGTTTGCGCGGCGTATGTTCGGAAACGATTATCAAGTCGTCATCGGAACACACCTCGACAAAGCCCATCCGCATAACCACATCGTCGTCAACTCGGTTTCATGCAGCGACGGTCACAAGTATCATTCCAGCCCGGAGAGCTACTTCAAAGAGATTCGCGCCACGTCGGACGAGCTATGCCGGGAAAACGGCCTGTCCGTCATCGACCCGCAGGGCAAGGGCAAGCACTACGGCGAATGGAAAGCCGAGCAGGACGGCAAGCCCACGATCCGCGGCATGATCCGTGCCGACATGGACGCCATCATTGCCGAGGCGTACACGCTCGACACCTTTTTCATGCTGTTGGAACGAAAGGGCTACGCCGTCCAGCGCCGCGGCCCGCACCGTAAATACACGACCGTCCAGCCCAAAGGCGCAAAGCGGGCGATCCGTTTGGCAAGCCTCGGTGACGAGTACACCGAGGAGGGCATCAAACAACGGCTCGCGCAACAGCGTCAAAACAACCTGTATCATGTTCCCGCACGCCACACGCCGAAAAAGCGCGTGAAGCGTTATAGAGTGCGGGGACTCTTTTTTTATGCGCGACAGCCCAAGATCACGGGCTTTCACGCGCTCTATCTCCGATACCTCTACCTGCTGCGGCGCACGAGGCGGCGCAAGCAGCCCTACCGCGCCCCGTTTCCGCTGCGTCAGGAGGCGGCGAAGTTTGAACGCTATCAAGCACAGTTCAAGTATCTGCTGGAGCAGAACATCAAGACCGCCGACGAGCTGGAGCAGAGGATCGCCGCGCTGGAGGGAGAGATCGCAGCGCTGACAGAGCAGCGTAAACCACTTTATCAACAACGGAAGGAGGAAACCGATGAAGAAGCGAAAGAGCAGATTTCCGCGGAGATCGACCGGCATACCGCCGCCCTGCGGGAAAAACGCCGGGAGCTTGCCCTATGCCGCCGGATACAAGCCGATATACCGCAGGTGTCCGCGCAGCTCCGGCAAGCGCGCGAAGATCAATCCGAAACTGTAACGAAGGAGGAAAAACAACATGAGTACCAACGGCGAAACCGCTGACCTGATGGTGCGCGAGGGCATCCAGATCACCGAAAGCGCGGTCAAACTGGCAGGGCTGGGCGCGAAGAACCTTGCCGCGCTCCTGATCGCCGTCGCCAACGACAACCAAAAGCTCGCCGGCAAGACCACCTTGAAGCGGCTCATTCAAGACGGCGACGAGCTGACCATCTTCTCCGTCAAAAAGGAGGATTTGGACGGCTTCCGCATGGAGGCCAAGAGCTACGGCGTTCTGTACTGCCCCATCATCAACAAGATGGAGAACACCGGCACCGTGGAGATCATGGCAAAGGCAAAGGACGCCAAGCAGCTTAACCGCATTTTTGAGCGCATGGGCTATCCTGCGCCGGTCAAGGAAGACGATGCCGCAAAAAAAGCCAACGCCCGCGCTCCGTCCGCGAGCAGCTCCAAGGAGCGCGGGAATGGTGCGAGAGCATTTACGGAGCAGGCTACGGCAGCGACGAATGAGAAACCGTCCGTCAAGGCAAGGCTCGCAGCCTACAAAGCGGCAGCGGACGCAGCGGCGAAAGCTGCCCCCGCAAAAGAGGCGGTCAAGGAAGCCGCTCAGAAATCAACACCCGAACGATAAGGAGGAGAACAAGATGTCCAACATTGGAAGTCTGGTCGCGGAGCAGACGCGGCAGACCGAGGAATTCAAGGCGCGCAAGAGCGCCGAGCGCGAGGAACTCAGCAAAATGACAGACGCCGGCATCACCGGCATCACGCAAGAGCCAGAGGCGTATCTGCACTATCTGGACGTGCAGGCGGACAACCCCGGCTTCAGTACGTCCAACGTGCTGCTTGCCATGCAGCAGTATCCTGATGTGACGATATTCAACAGCGTCAAGGGCTGGAACGCAATCGGGCGCAGCGTCATCTCCGGCGAAACCGGGATCAAAGTCCGCGTGTCCGATCCCTACGTCAAGGACGGTCGGACGCATCGCGGCTATAAGGTCGGGCGTGTCTTTGACGTGTCTCAGACCACGGGCAATCGGACGGCGAGCAAGACCACCCTCGCGGAAAACACGCCGCAGATGCAGCTTGCGCTCCACGCGCTGCTTTACAAGTCCCCCGTCAAGGTCAATCCCATCCGGGACAGCAGCCTTGACGCCTACTATGACCCGCAGCGCCAGATCATCGACGTATCGGAGCTGATGAGCGACAGCAAGACCTTCGCGGCGCTCGCCCGCGAGATCTTCCGGGCGAAAGTCCACGACCACGGGAGATTTACCGGCTATACCCGCGAGGAAACGGAGCTGGACGCCGCCAGCGCCAGCTATATGCTTTGCCGCAGCTTTGGCGTTCCGTGCGAGAAGCCCGATGTTACCAAGCTCGGCGTTCTCTACGAGGGCATGGAGCCGCAGGACGCCCGCGACATCCTCGGCACCGTGCAAAAGGTTTTCCGCGAGATGCAGACCGCGGTGCAGAACGAGATCACGCCGCAGCAGGAACAGAGGCGGGCGTACAACCAGCCGATAAGGTAAGAGAGGTGAACAAGATGAAACATCGAATCGTTGGCATACTCAGCGCGGCGCTCATGCTCCTGTCCATGAGCGCGCCCGCACTCGCAGCCGCACCCCCGTCTCCCTCCATCTATCCCGCGGAGGTGCGGGCGAGCGAAGAAAACGGCGTCGCGCGTCTGGAAAAGGTCTACTACCTGACCATGCGCGACGACCCCGCCGCCATTCCCACGGAGGACTTTGACCGCGAAGGACGGCACTATACGCTTCTCGACGTTCTCAAAACCGACATGAGCGAAACGGACGTAAAGGACTACGCCGAGGTCATCACGCTGGACAGCGACACCAAGGACGTGGGCGAGATCATCAAGACGCTGGAGCCGGAGCTGGAGGTCGTGACCGAGGACGGATATAACGGTATCTTGAAGCCTGACTATACCACCATCACCGCGGAGGCCGCAGGCTACAAGACGAGCAGTTGGACGGTGAGCGCCTCGCGCACCTATCCCAACCTGTCCGACGCTGACATTTCGCTGCTGCCCAAGAGCATCGAGGACAGCGGACGGACGCTCACCCTTGCAGATGTGGACTGGCAGGACGCCGGCACGGACTATGTGGACGGCGACCCCCTCGCCGTGCGCTATACCGCCGTCGCCACTTATACCGGCACGGCGACCAGCCGCAACGCCACCGGCTACACGGTGACGGTGGACTACAAGGGCGAGGTCAGCAAGACGAGCTGCGATACCGTTGTTTACACCGCCGTGTTTTCCGGCACCGACAACAGCGAGAGCCTTGCTACGGATACGGTGAGCCGGGAGAGCGCGGCGCGTTCCACCAAGGCGTATCTGCTGCTGATTCCCGTGGGTGTCATCGCGCTGGGCGCTGCCGGCTACTTCGGGCGCAAGTGGTACAAGCACTACATCAATAAGAAAAGAGGCTATGAATGATGAAGAAGTATCTTTCACCGCTGTTGGCTGTTTGTCTGATGCTGACCGCCTTATGCGCTCCCGCGTCGGCGCTGGACTATGATTTCACCGGCCCGGACTCCGGCTTGTTTGGAACGCCTACGACGGATAGCACGGTGTATGTCGCCGCCCGCAGCGATACGAACATTGACCGCAGCAAAAACGCCGCGCTCATTCCCCCGCGTTTCGGCTCCCCCACGTCGTACACGCTGAACGCGGGCGAGTATCTGACGCCCAACCTTGTCAATCAGCCCGCACAACTCACCGGCGCGGCGGGCTACACGACAACCGGTGTCACGATTATGCCGCCGACTACGGTTGCCACGCCGTCCAATCCGTTCACGCTTGCGGACACAAGCGCCTCGACGAGCAAATACACGCGCTACACGTCGGTCACGACCGACCTCTATTACAGCGGCGGGCATCTCGGAACGCTGTCTGTTCCCACCATCAGCTTGACCGTCAAGGTCTACCAAGGCACGGACAACGCGACGCTTGCCAAGGGCGCGGGGCATTTCACCGACACCAGCGTTTGGGACGGCAACATAGCGATTGCGGCGCACAACCGCGGCGTCAACAATCACTTCGGCAAGATCCACACGCTGAACATGGGCGACAAGATCACCTACACGACCAAGCTCGGCACCCGCAGCTACACCGTCTACTCCGTCGCCAAGATTTCCGTGGACGATCTCTCGGTGCTGAATGACAGCGCGGAGAACATCATCACGCTTGTCACCTGCGTTGCGGATCAGCCGCAGTATCGGTGGTGCGTCAAAGCGATGGAAAAGGCTTGATGGGTTATCACTGCAACAAAAACCGAATACGAAGCAGAAGGGCGCGCCTGATGGCGCGTCCTTCTTTATGAAAGGAAAAGGGATAATGTTGAGAGTTAAGAAAAAGCATCTTTACTGTATAGTGGTGATTCTTGTCATCATCGTCATTCTGCTTTTGCTGCGCTGCTGCAACGGCGGCGAGAGCATCGGCATCATGGACGACGATGTGCCGCTGGCCGACGCTTTTGACCTTGCAATCGACGAGAACGCAAGCGAACGCAGCGATGTATCGCAGGAGGAAATTGTTGACGAGCTTAACCGAAAGGTCACGGACGGGGTTATCACCATCAGCATGAACCTCGCGCCGGTGTTTTCTGACGGCAGCGCAGAGGGCAATCTTCTGATCGTCAACGAGAACAGCAACAACTATCCGCAGGTCGTTCAGATTTTTGAGAACTCAACCGGGCGCAAGCTCTATGAATCCGGCTTGATCCCCATTGGACAAGCCGTTGAACAAGCCCGACTGGACGAACGACTTTCTGCCGGGACATACCCTTGTACGGCGTGTTTTTACAATGTCGACCCCGAAAGCGGTCAATCGCTTGGAATGGCTGCGGCGTCAATCAAAATCGTTGTACTTCATTGATGTAATGCCGAAAGGCTTTGCATATCAATCCGGTTGACATTGGGAGTGTCGCCGGAAAATTTCACAAGGAGGCTTTATTCTATGAAAAAGTCAATCTTCCTCTCCCTCGCGCTGGCGCTTACCGTGTGCGCCAGTATGTCCGTACCCACCTTTGCCGTCAGCAACATTGACGGCCCCGGCGACCTCAGCTCCGAGGTCGATCTGACCGCCGCAGCTGCCACGTTCAGCGTCAGCGTTCCGACGCGCTTGCCCGTGAGCGTCGCAGCGGACGGCAGCGTGACAACTGCGACCAACGCCGCCATCGTCAACAACAGCAATGGCCCCATTCAGGTAAACGCGGTGAAAGTCCAGGTCAAAAACGGCTGGTCGATTGCCGCGTGGGGCAAGGACTTCCGCGGTACGCCCACCGGCACCAAAGAGTTTGCCATGCAGATCAACGATGCCGACGTTGCCGAAAACGGCTCCGTTTCTCTGGCGGGCTTCCCGGTGATTGCGGGCGGCGAGCGGCTGGCTCTGACCTATGACGCAGACGCCGCCGTTCAGTCCCACGCCGTCAGCGAGGAAGTCGCGGAGGTCGTCATCACAGTCGATTGGGCCGAGAGCGAAACCCCCGACGCACTCGCGGAAGCGAATGACACCATTACCTTTACGCTGGGCAGCGTGTCATATCAGGCGGCGAGAGGATCGACTTGGAACGACTGGTTTATGAGCGAGTACAACACCTCCGGCATCCCCAAAACCGCGCCCATCTACGACAGCGATATGTCGCTGATCGGCCTGAGCGACGTGATCGAACCCAACGGCACCTATCTCCCCTCAATGCCGATGCACTCCGGCGGTAGTAGCAACTAACCGCAGCTATTCACAGAGAGGGGCGCACAAGCGCCCCTCACCTCATGTAAAAGTACAGGCAAAAGCGACCGTCTGATTTTTTGACAAAGTTTCCGTTTCTCTGTATGCTGGACTCAGAAAAAACAAAGGAGGCGGCACACAATGAAAAAGGGAACTATAGTTTATGGTATCATCTGTTTTATGCTCGGCGCGATAGTATCGGGCAGCGGCATCGCCTACGCCGCAGGCGTAATGGCGGAGAAAAGCACCACCCCGTTTTTCCTCAACGGCACGCCCGTGGAGGTTGACGCCTATCTGATCAACGGCAACAACTACTTCAAGCTCCGGGACATTGCCGCGCTGGTCGATTTCGGCGTCACATGGAACGCCGCGAGCGGCACCGTCGACATCGACACCATGGTAGGCTACACCCCGGAAGGCACAGAGGTGGCGGTCAACAAGCCGGAACCCGAAGCAACCCCGGTCTTGACCGCACATCACGAACAAGCCAACCCCGCCGTATTCAACAGCACCTACACCCGCGAAGCCTATGACGCGCTGCGGGAGTGTATCGCAAACGGCGGGGACAGCGCCCCAATCTCCATGAGCGCGGACACGCGCACAGCTATGATGAGCGCCACCACCGCGGTCGGCTGCTATCCGTCCTACAACCTCAAAAGCGGAGCGAATGGGACGGCGTACTTCCAAGCGGCATACTCCAGCGCCTTTGGGGACGCGGCAGCGGCCTGCCAGAGCTTCCTCGGCACACTTGCCGGGAAAAGCGACAGCGACAAGCTCTATGCCATTGCCTGCCATATCTGCGACCGGCTGGAATATGACGCAGGCTCCACGGCGACGCCGCGCGTCGTGTTTGCGTCTGACAGCTCCAAAAAGGGCAACTGTATGAGCTACGCCCACAGCCTGCAATTCCTCTGCGACCTCGCGGACATCCCCTGCGTCCTTGTCCACAGCTCTACGCACCAATGGAACGAGGTCTATGTCAACGGCGAGTGGCACAGCGTCGATCTCACGTCTTTCGACATCGGCTACACCGACCGCGGCAGCGCGACGCTGCTTCACACCGCTTCGGAGCTGCAAGGCAGCATCTTTGAGCAGACCGAGCCGCAGCTCACCCGCTTTGCCAAGGAGCTGCTTGTCCCCGGCTCCACCAAGTAAATAGCCACAATCTGCATGAAGCACCGTTCGATATGAGCGGTGCTTTTTCATGCCCATTTTTGAAAAGGAGTACCTATGAGAACTGCAACATCCTACGGGAAAAGGGCACTGTCCCTTTTCCTCGCCCTCTTGATGACGGTTTCCCTTTTGAGCATCGGCGCATCGGCCTCAACCATCGAGGACGGTAGTAAGACCGCGGCAATGACCCTCGGCCCCGGTCAGTTCTTCTTGAAAACCACAGCCGGGACTTCTCTCGGCGCGTGGAGCTACACCTACACGACCAACGACGGCTTGACCGGCCCCGCATACTGCATCAACCACGGACTGCACTTCACCAGCCGGACGCTGCCCATTGACGGGAAATACACGTCCAACCCCAAAACGGCGGGCGTGTTCGCCAACGGCTACCCACAGCATTCGATTGAAACCTTCTTCGGGCTGTATCTGAACGCCAACCCCATCCTCAGCGGGCTGACCGAGGAGGAATACGCCTATGCCACGCAGCTTGCGATTTGGGCGACGCTGGGGCAACTTGGCATTGAAGGGACGCCGTTCACGGCAGGGCGCGAAAAGATTGCCCGGCCAACCGGCGACACCCAGCAAATGCGGGTGTTCCGCGTGGTGCAGCTTCTTTTGAACGTCGCCAATTCGTGGACGCGCGTACCGCAGACAGGTATGTATATCCGCACGGAGGAAAACGCCTTGGGCGGCAATATTTCCGTTCCCGCGGATATGACGCTGGAACACGCAGCCGATCAGGAGAGCTACGGCTTCAAGCGCGAGTTCATCAACGGCGTGAGCTATATCACGCATGAGTACATCTTCGCCAGCGCCACGTCCACCTACTACGACGGATATAACATCGAGGTGTGGGCGGACGGCGCGCCCGCGGGAACGATCTTTACCGACCTCAACAACGTGGAACTGCCCCGCGGCACGTTCCGCGAAACCGCGACGTGGACGCTGCCCACGCAGAACAAGGCAACCACCGTCAACTCCAACGGCTCCGAATACCGCGGCGTGGCGAAGCTCTGCATCCCTGCATCCACCGTGCCGAACAGCGGCGAGATCACGCTCAACTGCGCGTCCTATATCATGCAGTACAACATCTACCTTGCGCGCAACGATGACAACGCCCAGCAGAGCTATATCATCGCAGACCCCAGCAAGGGAACGCTGACCGCCGACGCCGCGCTGAAATGGGGAGGCATTCTCACGGAAACCGGCGATCTTGAGGTGACAAAGGTGGACGGCAGCGGCAACCCGCTCGCCGGTGCGGAGTTTACCCTTTCGGGCAGCGACGGCTCCACGCGCACCGGCACCAGCGGCGCGGACGGAAAGGTGACATGGGATTTGCTCAATCCGCTTTATACCTACACGCTGACCGAGATGAAGCCGCCCGCGGGCTATGGCGTCGCTGACCCCATCACGCTGAACGTCAAGGCGGCGCGCACCAACTATGTGACCGTCAAAGACACGGTTTCCAAGCAGCTTACGGTCAGGAAAATCGACAAGCAGAACGGCTACTCGCTCATGGGTGCGGTCATGGCGTTTGAGCAGATCGACGGCGATTTCCGCACCACCAAGACCACCGACCACGCGGGCATGATCCAGCTCGACGCCGACCAGCTCCCCATCGGCAGCTATAAGGTTTACGAAGTCACAGCCCCGGAGGGCTATGAGCTGGACGGCACGGCGCAGACGGTTCATTGGGACGGCCTGCGCGACGTGACCTTGACCTTTAACAATGTGCGAAAGCCCACGCTTATCATTTATAAGTGCGACGCGGGCAATAACTACAGCCTGCCCTACGCGACCTTTGAGGTCTACCGCAACGGGCAGCTTGTCACCACCGTCACGACCAACCAGAACGGCCTCGCCTATGTTCCCGACGTCACGACCGGCTATTATACGGTCAAGGAAACGATTGCCCCCGCGGGATATGTGCTGGACAGCAAGGAGCATAGCGTCTATGTGAACAACTACAACCCCGCCACGACTGACGATCCCCGCATTGCCATCGAAAACAAGGTTATGCCGATGCTGCGGATCGTGAAGTATGACGCGCAGGCCAAGACGCCGCTGCCCGATACCACCTTTGCCGTCTATCGGGACACGGAACTGATTGGACAGTACACGACGAGCGCCAGCGGCGAAATCTATCTGTACGACCTTGCGCCCGGAACATACACGGTCAAGGAAATCTCCACCCCCAACACCCACGTCATCAACAGCACCCCGCAGGAGATCGAGCTGGAGGCGGGAGAACAGAACTATACCCTTGTTTTCCTGAACTATCTGAAACCCGGCATCCACTTGACGAAACTCGACAGCCAGACCTATGCGCCGCTGACCAACGCGCGGTTCAAGGTCTCGCAGGTGGGCGGCACCTTCAACCGGGAATATCTGACAGACGCCAACGGTGAGGTTGACCTGACCGCCCTTGATCCCGGCAGCTACACCGTGGAGGAGCTTGCCGCGCCGGAGGGCTATCTGATCGACGACTACCAGCGCATCATCAAGATCAACGAGGGCGAAAACGCCTCTTTCGTGTTCACGGACACCAAGAAGCCCGTGCTGTCCGTGGTGAAGTACGACGCGCTGCGGGAGAAGCTGCTTCCCGGTGCGACGTTCCGCATTGCCAAGATTGAGGACGGCTCCCATTATCTTGACCGCATCACCGACACGCAGGGCAGCATCACCATCGAAAACCTCGACCCCGGCGTTTACTCGGTGCAGGAGATCGACGCGCCCAGCGGCTACATCATCAACGAGATGGAGTACCACGTTCAGCTTTTCCCCGGTCAGACCTCGCAGCTTGTCGTGTGCGACGATAAGAAGCCGGATATGAAGATCGTCAAGAAAGACGCCGACACCGGGGCAGTTCTCGCGGGCGCGACGTTCAAGGTCAACCGCGCGGACGGCTCTACGCTGACCACGGAACAGACTGACGCCAACGGCGAGATTTTCTTGAAGGAGCTTGACCCCGGCGTTTATCAGATCACCGAGGTTTCCCCTCCCACCGGCTACTTGCCCGCAGAGCAGCCGACGCAGCTTATCACGTTGGAGCCGAACAAGCTGGGAACAGCGGTATTTGAAAACCACGCCAAGCCCACGCTGACGATCAATAAGATCGACAGCATCACCCGCGCCCCGATCCCCTCGGTCAAATTCCATGTGGACTACGCCAGCAATCAGACTTTTACCGGGGAGATCAACAACCTCGGAGATTTCACCACCGACGAGGGCGGACAGATCGTGATCGACTCCCTCCGGGACGGCTGGTACAAGGTGACGGAGCTTGCCGCGCCCACGGGCTACTCCATCGCAGACCCGGCGACGCAGGAGTTTTACGTTCTCGCCGGAACGGGAAAAACCGTCACCTTTGAGAACACGCCCTTGTCCGCGCTTTGCGTGTTCAAGTATGACACCGTGACAGGTGCGGCGGTCAAGGACGCCGTGTTCCAAGTCAAGTACCTCTCCGGCACCAGCGGCACGGGCGGCACGGTCATCGGCACCTACCTCACCAGTGCCAACGGCAGCTTCACCGTGACGAACCTGCAAGCCGGCACTTACGTCGTCGAGGAGCTGGCGAGCGACAGCGGACACGTCATTGACACCGCGCCGCAGACGGCCTATATCAGCGGCGAGCCGCAGAGCGTCGTGCAACTCTATTTTGGAAACGCCCCGAAAGGCAGCGTTTTAATCAAGAAGCTCGACGCCGCCACCCGCGCCCCCTTGTCGGACGTGCGCTTTTTCGTCACTGACTCCGGCGGCGCGGTCATCGGCAACGGCAACGGGTATTTCACCACCGACAGCGCCGGAACGATCCTCATTGACAACCTCGACCCCGGCCTCACCGTGATCGCAAAGGAGACGGCGGCAAAAGACGGCTACGTTTTGGACGATACGCCGCAGACCGTCAAGGTGAAATCCGGCGAGACGGTCACGCTGGAATTTCGCAACGCGCCCCTCGGCGGGCTGGTCATCCAAAAGCGGGACAGCATCACGGGAGCGCCCCTGTCCGGCGCGACCTTCCGTGTCACAACGTCCAGCGGCGAATATGCCGAGAACTACGGCGGCTATGTTTCGTCCAACGGACTCTACACCACGGGAGCCAACGGACAAATCCGGCTTTACGACCTCACCCCCGGCACCTATGTTGTGACAGAGGAAAAGGCCCCGGACGGCTACATTTTGAACAGCCAGCCGCAGACCGTCAGAGTGTACGCAAACGACACGCAGACCGTGAGCTTTTACGACGAGCCGCTGTGCGTCCTAACCATTCTGAAACGCGACGCCACGACACAAAAGCCTCTGGCAAAGGCGGTTTTCTCCGTGAAGTACAGTGACGGGCGGAGCGTCGGAGCGAACAACGGGCGCTTTACCACCGACAAGGACGGCATCGCCACTGTGACGGGGATCGCGCCCAACGCGACTGTCATCGTGACCGAGGAAACCGCACCCACCGGGTATATCAAGGACGCCACCCCCAAGACCACCGTTGTCCGCAGCGGCGCGGCGAACAGCCTCACCTTTGACAACGAGCCTTCTACCACCCTCATTATCCGAAAGTACATTGACGGCACGGACTGCGAGCCGCTGTCCGACGTGGCCTTTAAGGTGGAGTACGGCGACGGCGCGGCAGTCGGCCCCGACGATGGAACCTATTACACGGATAAGGCGGGCGAGATCGTGCTGACCGGCCTTGAACCCGGCACAACGGTCAAGGCGCGTGAGATCAAGACCGTGGACGGCTATGTGCTGGACGGAACGCCACAGGATATTCTGATTGAGGCGGGAGCTGTTCAGCAGTTGACATTTTGGAATAAGCGGGCGGGCGCGCTCGTCATCCGCAAGCTGGACAGCACCACGAAGAAGCCAATCAGCGGTGCGGAGTTTTCCGTGCGCTATGCGGACGGGCGCTTTGTGGACAACGCAAACGGGCATATTTCCAGCAACGGCGTCTATACCACGAACCGCAACGGCGAAATCGTCATATCCGGCCTCACGGGAACTGTTGTCGTCACCGAGGAAAAAGCCCCGGACGGTTACATCCTCGACCCCGATAGCCGGACGCAGACCGTGACCGTCAATGCCGAAGATACGCAGACGCTTGTATTTTACAATACGCCTGTGGGCGGGCTTATCATCACCAAGAGCGACGAGGAAACCGGCGCACGGATCTCCGGCGTACAGTTTGAAGTGCGAAAAATGAACGGCGAGATCGTCGGACAGTACGCCACAGACCGCAACGGCACGATCCGGCTCCCCGGCCTCGACAGCGGCTGGTACACCGTGACGGAGCTGAAAGCGGCGTCCGGCTATCAGCTCGACCCGACCCCGCAGAGCGTGGAGGTCAAGGACGGGCAGACGGCGACGCTTGCCCTCACCAACCGCAAGACTTCCCGCATCCTGCTCCACAAGATCGACGCCGATACCGGCAAAGGTATCTACGGCGCGACCTTTCTGCTCTATGACAGCAACCGCAACCCCATCGGGGAGTACACCAGCGATCAGAACGGCTACGTTTATATGGACGACGGCCTCGCGGACGGGCGCTACTATGTGCGCGAAATCCGCGCCGCGGACGGTTATGTGCCGGACAATGAGCTGAAAACCGTCTATGTACGCTATGGCTCGACCAGCGAAATCACATGGCGCAACAGGGCGATCCGCGGGCAAATCCAGATCGTGAAGAAGTCCGCGAACGATAACCCGATCAACGGCCTTCCCGCCGGTACGCTGCTGGAGGGAGCGGTATTTGAGATTTACGACAAGGCGGGCAATGTCGTCGATACCATCCGAAGCGACAGCCGGGGCCGCGCTGTTTCCCAACTGCTCCCCCTCTCCCGCTATACCATCAAAGAAGTGAAAGCGCCCAACTATTACGCGATCAATCCCACCGTGATGAACGCCTATTTGGAGCATGAGGGGCAGATCGTCAGCTTTGAGGTGCTGGACGAGAGCGTGGCAACGGGCGTCGCCATCAAGAAAACCGGCTATGCGGAGGTCATGCCCGGTCAGCCGATCCGCTACAACGTGACGGGCATTGCCAACACGTCCACCGTCGCCCTCGGCTCGTTCTTCTGGCGTGACACGCTGCCCGGTCAGGTCACGCTGAGCAAAATCGTGACGGGAACGTACAACCAGCAGCTTGCCTATAAGGTGGTCTACAAGACCAACCTCTCCGGCGAGCAATACAGAACGCTCGCGGACAATCTCTCGACCGCGAAGAACTACGCGCTGGATGCCCGCCCCACGACGCTCGGCCTCGCCGCCAATGAGCGCGTCACCGAGGTCATGTTTGTGTTCGGCACGGTCAAGGCAGGCTTCGCGGAGGTGGAAACCGCCTATATCTACGGCACAGTCAGCAAGGGACTGTCCAACGGCAGCAGCATCGTCAATGTCGCGGACGTGGGCGGCTTGTATAACGGTCAATGGATCATGGCGGTGTCCCGCTGGAATACCGGCGTCTATGCCAAGACCAACAAGACCCTGCCCAAGACGGGCTTCTAAGCCTTGAAACGGCAAAAGAGCTTTCAGAGCGCCGCCCCCATGTGGGCGGCGCTCTCCATAGCCGTGCTATGGCTCTCGGCGCTGCTGGCCTATGGCTATGAGGACGGCATGACGGCGTTTGATCTTATGGGGCGTTTCAGCGCCTTGCTGGAACACCCCTTTTCCGTAAGATGGACGCCGCACACGCTGAAATTTATGCTGACCGGGCTTGTCATCTACGCAATGAGCGTGGGGCTGTACTACACCAGCCGCGAGAACCGGCGTCCGGGCGAGGAATACGGCTCGGCAAAGTGGGGCGACCCACAGGCGCTATGCCGCAAGTACATGGATAAAGATAATCCGAAGATGAATGTCATTCTCACCATGCACGTTATGATCGGCATGGACGGTCACAAGCACCGGCGCAACCTCAACATCCTTGTCGTGGGCGGTTCCGGCGCGGGCAAGACGCAGTTCTTTTGCATCCCCGGACTGATGAGCGCCAACTGCTCTTTCCTTGTGACCGACCCGAAAGGCGAAATGCTCCGCGCCGTGGGGCAGCTCTTGATTGATGAAGGCTACGACGTTAAGGTGTTCAATCTCATTGATCCAAGCCAATCCGATTGCTACAACCCGTTTGTGTATCTGCACGATGAAAAGGACGTGCTGAAGCTGATCGACAGTCTGATCAAGAACACAACGCCCAAGAACGCATCGAACAACGATCCCTTTTGGGAAAAGGCCGAGATCGCGCTCGACTCGGCGCTGATCCTCTACCTCATGGACTTCGCGCCGCCGGAGGAACAGACCTTTGAAACGGTGCTTTATATGCTGGAATTTGCGGACGTGCGTGAGGAGGACGACCAATTCCAAAGCCCGTTGGATATGCTGTTCAAGGCGCTGGAGGAGGAAAACCCCAACCATGTTGCTTTGAAGCAGTACAAGATTTTCAAGCAGGCCGCTGGCAAGACGGCGAAATCCATCTTGATCTCCGCGGGTGTGCGTCTCGCAGCGTTCAATATCCCGCAGTACGCCTACATGACGCGCCGCGATGATATGGACTTCGGCTCGCTGGGCGAGAAGAAGCGCGCTATTTTCTGCGTCATTCCCATCATCGACACCAGCATGAATTATCTGATCGGTATGCTCTACACTCAATGCTTTCAAGAGCTGTACGCCCGCGCGGACGAGAAGTACAACGGGCGCTTGCCCATTCCCGTGCGTGTCATTCAAGACGAGTGGGCGAACGTCGCGCAGCCCGACAGCTATCCGAAAGTCCTTGCGACGTGCCGCAGCTATAACATCGGCCTCAACATCATCGTGCAGAATATCCAGAACATCAAGGCGCTCTATGAAAAGGAGTGGGAGAGCATCATCGGCAACTGCGATACGCTCCTGTTCCTCGGCGGCGGCAACGAGCCGACGTCGCTGGAATTTATGGTCAAACTGCTGGGTAAGGAAACGCTGGACACGCGGACGCGCGGGCAGACAAAAGGGCGCAACGGCTCCAGCTCCACCAACTACCAGCAGGCGGGCCGTGAGCTGATGATGATTGACGAGCTGCGCATGATGGACACCGACGACGCGCTGCTGCTGATCCGCGGCGAGCGCCCGGTCATGGATAAGAAGTACAACATTTTCAAGCACCCCAATTTTGCGCGGACGGAGCGCGGCGGCGCAAAGCCCTATGTGCATAGACCGACGCCGGATTATGCGCTCCCCGACCTGCCATATCAGTTTACGTCGCTTGACGACATTGAAATTATCGAATTGGAGGAATCCGAACATGAACACAAAGAAGAACAACAAGGCCAGCAAGGTCAACAGCAAGGCGACTGATTTGACGCAGTGCAGCTGCAATGTGCGGCGGCAGTATTGGAGGGCAGCGGCGGTGTGCGCCGCTGTTCTTGTAAGTGCAACGCCGGCATTTGCAGCGAACGACCCGCTCACCATCGTCAACAACCTGTCCGACTTCATCTTTTCCATCATCAAGGCGCTGGGCGTCATCATTCTCGGCTGGGGGATCGTGCAGGTGGGCATGAGCATCCAGAGCCATGACGCGAGCCAGAGGACGCAAGGCTTTCTCTGCCTGTTCGGCGGGCTGCTGATCGCCTTTGCAAAGGAAATTCTGACTTCCATCGGCGCAGTATAAGACAAAAGAGCGGGAGATTTGCCGTGCGGCGGATCTCCCGCTCCCGTCAAGGAGGCGAAGTTTATTTGGATAACAACTGGATCGTCGATAACCTGCAAAACGCGCTGACGATATGGAACGATAAGCTCTCGGAAATGTGGACGCTGCTGACCGAATCGCCGCAGACGTTCAAGGGCGGCACGGTTTGGAGCGCCGTCACGACCATCAACGGCGCGATGCAAGCCATCGGTTACGGGCTTTTAGTGCTGTTCTTTGCCATCAGCATCTTCAAAAGCTCCGCCACCTTCCGCGACTTCCAGCGCCCGGAGTTTGTGATAAAGCAGTTTATCTACTTTATCCTTGCGAAAGTCGGCATCACCTACGGCATGGACTTGATGACGAACATCTTTAACGTCTGCAACGGCATCGTGGCGACGGCGGCAAGCAGCGTGGGCGGCATGACCGGCACCACCGCGGCGCTGCCGAGCGAGATCATCACCGCCATCGAGGACGTGGGCTTTCTGGCGAGTATCCCGCTATGGCTTGTGTCGCTGCTGGGGAGCCTGTTTATCACGGTGCTGTCATTCATTATGATTTTGACCGTCTACGGGCGCTTTTTCAAGCTCTATATGTACGCGGCTCTCTCGCCCATCGCGCTGGCGTCCTTTGCCGGGGAGAACACAACGCACTTCGGCAAGGCGTTTTTGCGGAGCTATATCGGCGTGTGCATGGAGGGCGCGGTCATCGTGCTGGCCTGCATCATCTTCTCAGCTTTCGCGTCCAGCGGCACGCCCGCGTTTGACCCCGACGCCTCGGTGGTGTCGCAGGTGTGGAGCTATCTCGGAGAGGTCATTTTCAATATGCTGGTGCTGGTGGGGCTGGTGAAGGCTGCGGATCATATCGCAAAGGAAATGTTTGGCCTATGAGTGGAGGTGTAAGATTATGAACAAGGGCGATCACTTGATTTGGAGCAACTATCATATTGACTACAAGGATTGGAAAGAAGATATGGAGCAGGAATTTCCTGACCTGTCAGACGATGAACGCTATTACAAGATGTTGGAAATCAATGAGGATTATTTGGACGATGAGCGCGTCAACTTGGATATTCAGCTTTCGCAGCCGATCCTTGTGATTGGCAGTCTTGGACTATGGAACGGACGTCATAGCGGATACCGCGAAATCGAAAGCGGCAATATCCGTGACTGCCTTTCTGCGCGCCACGACTATACGACATGGTATGTGGATAGGCACGGCGACCTTCGCTGCGACGATATTCACCACGACGGCACAAATCACTATCTTTATCGTGTGTTCAAGGACGGCGTGAGCGAGCAGCAGCGGGATAGGCTGAAAAGCCGCATTTACTCCGGCGTTGTAACAAGATCGGAAATAACGCGCCTGACACGTCGGCTGGGCGATGAGATCGGGAAAGTCTACGGCTGGCGCTTCCCGCAACGGACAGTATCACGGGAGGCAAGATAATGGAAATCAAGATCAACAAAGAAATCCGCAACTATAAGGAAACGCTCTTTTTCGGCCTGTCCTTGCGGCAATTCGCCTGTTCGCTGCTGGCCGTGGGCGTCGCCGTCGGGCTTTACTTCGCGCTGCGTAATGTGCTTGACCGTGAAACGGTGAGCTGGCTCTGCATCGTCGGCGCGGCTCCCGTCGCCGTCGCCGGCTTTTTCAAGTACAACGGCATGACGCTGGAAAAATTCGTGTGGGCTTGGTTCAAATCGGAGTTTCTTATGGCCGGAAACCGCGTCTGGAAGTCCGAAAACTACTATCTGACCGCAATCAAAAAGGAGGGCAAGAAGCGTTGAAACTGTTTCAATTCAAGCGCAGCGCGGAGCGCGACCCGTTCGCCATCCCGCGCAGCGTCCAGCAGTCCATTCCCATCAAGCGCATCTATAAAGACGGCATATTTGAGGTAAGCGGCAAGTTTTCAAAGATTTGGCGCTTTTTTGATGTCAATTATGAGATGGCGTCGCCGGATAAGCAGATGGAGCTTTTTATGGCCTACTGCGCGTTCCTCAATTCGCTGCCGGTGAGCGCCGCGGCGAAAATCACGCTGTTCAACCGGCGCTTAAATCAGCGGGCGTTCAGCAGCGCCCTCATGCTGGACTATGAGGGCGACGGGCAAGACCAATACCGCGCCGAGTATAACGACCTCTTGACGGACAAGGCGGCGGACAGCAACAACCTCATTCAAGAGAAGTACATCACGATCTCGGTGGAAAAGAAGAACATCGAGGAGGCGCGGTCATTTTTCAACCGCGTCCATACCGACCTCACAAACGGCCTTGCGCGGCTCGACTCCGCCATCCGCGAGGTCAACATCAACGAGCGCCTGCGCCTGTTCCATGACTTTTTCCGCCCCGGCGAGGAGCAGAACTTCCGATTTGACCTCGCGGAAACCATGCGGCGCGGTCACGACTTCAAGGACGCCATTGCGCCCGATTGCCTGTCCTTCAAGAAAAACTACTATGAAATGGGCGACCTGTTCGGGCGCGTCCTGTTCCTGCGCGACTATGGGAGCTTTATCACGGACGATCTCATTACCTCGCTGATGGACTTCCCCCGCAATATGATGTTGTCCATTGACATTATCCCGATGGGCATGGACGACGCGATCAAGATGGTGGATAAAGTCATTATGTCGGTGGAATCCGACGCGACGCGCATCCAGCAGCGGCAAATGTCCAAGAACCTCTATCTTGCCAAGCTGCCCTATCAAGTTGAGCAGATGCAGAAGGTCAGCAAGGAGTATATGGACGACCTCACCGAGCGCGACCAGCGTATCATGTTCGGCCTTGTGACGCTGACGCACCTTGCGGACAGCGTGGAGCAGCTCGACCAAGACACGGAATCGTTGAGATCGCGGACGGGCAACTGCGAATTTGCGACGCTCAAATATCAGCAAGAGGACGGCTTAAACACCGTTCTCCCCTACGGCCTGCGGCGCATCGACGCGACGCGCACCCTTACCACCGAAAGCACCGCCGTCCTCATGCCGTTCCGAAGTCAGGAGATACAGCACACGGGCGGCATCTACTACGGCGTCAATGCCGTGTCGCACAATCTTATCATTTGCAACCGCGAAAGCCTGATGAACGGCAACGGCTTTATTCTCGGTGTGTCCGGCTCCGGCAAGTCTATGGCGGCAAAAATCGAAATCGTGATCCGCGCCCTCGCCAGCAAGCACACGATCATCGTCGTAGACCCCGAACGCGAGTACGGCCCGCTTGTCCGCGCCCTCGGCGGCGAGGTCATCACGATCTCTGCGGACAGCACCAGCTACATCAACGCTATGGACTTGTCCGCGGAGTACGGCGAGGGCAGCAACCCGCTTGGGCTGAAAAGCGACTTTATCATGTCCCTCTGTCAGCAGATCATGGGGCCAGATGGCATCGACGCGCGGGCAAAGTCCATCATTGACCGCTGCACGGCGAATGTCTACCGCGAGTATATCAAGAGCTACAAGGGCGACCCGCCCACGCTCAAAGACCTGCACGACGATTTGATGAAGCAAAAGGAACCGCTTGCCCACGAAATCGCGCTTGCGCTGGAGATGTTCACCACGGGCAGCTTGAACGTCTTTTCCCATCAGACGAACATCGACACCAACAACCGTATTATCTGCTTTGATATTCAAGATTTGGGCGAGAACCTAAAGCCCATCGGCTTGCTTGTCATGCTCGACGCTATCTTGAACCGCGTCATACGAAACCGCGCAGCGGGACAGTACACTCATGTCTATATCGACGAAATCTATCTGTTCTTTGCCAAAAAGAGCATGAGCGGCAACGCGAACAACGGCAGCGATTACAGCGGCGAATTTCTCTATAAGTGCTGGAAACGGTTTAGAAAGTATTATGCGACGCTGACGGGCATCACGCAGAATGTGGAGGAATGCCTGCAAGCCGACACGGCGCGCATGATGTTCGCTAACAGCGAATTTTTGATGATGTTCAACCAAGCGCCCACCGACCGCGAGGATTTATCAAGGCTGCTCGGCACGTCCGCGGCGCAGATGGATTACGTCAGCAACGCGCCGCCCGGTCAAGGGCTTATCAAGGTGGGCGGTTCCATTGTGCCTTTCGTCAACGAGTTTCCAAAGGACACCAGCCTTTATAAGCTGATGACGACCAAGCCCGGAGAGGGATAATGTCATGCCTGATGTAAAGATAAGAAAAGGCATGGACGCGCCAAAGATAAGGCAGCGTAGCGCCGCGCCGAAGGAGGCCGCGGGCATTCTGCGGCAGCAATACATGGAAAAGCAAGCGGAGCGCCAACCCGGAGCAAAAAGCCCCGTGCAGTATGCCACGGATAAGGTGGAATCGGACGGCAAACGCGGCGCTGTTCTCGCCGCTGACGGTACACGCCGCGCCGTGCGGAAAGCCAAGCAGCGCCGGGAACGCGGGGAAAAGCCAACGGACACCGAGCCGAGAAAAGAACGCGCTCCCAAAACGCAGCAGAGCGCCGCGCAAGAGCGCGCGAAAGTCCGAAGCAGCCAGCCCAAGCCGCCATCTACGCAGGAGCTGCGACGCCAAAAAGTAGTCCAGGATACCGTGCGGGCGCGGCAAGAAGCCCGCCGCGGCATCGACGCGGAGATATTCCGCGTCGATGCCGCGGCCAACACGGAGGCCGCGGGCAAGTTGCCGTCAAAGCTGCCCTATCGCTCAAAGTCTTGCGCTGATATTCCGCGCACACCGCCCTGCTTTGCGGAGAAACCCGGAAATGCCGAGGGCAAAGCCGCGCGCCCGCGTATCTCTGGCGGCAGAGCGCCATCGAAGCCCGCTTTTGCCCTAAAAGAACGAGTCGCCGCAGAGCGGCAGCTCCAGACGAACACGGTTACAGCCACGCAGCAGGTGAAACGCGCCGCAGCACATAAGCTCCAGCGGCAGATGGTACGAAAGAACACAGAGAACGCGAAAAAGGTCATAAAGCAGGCCGCGCGGCTGACCGTCAAGACAACGAAAGCGGTTGTCGGCGCGGTCAAGTCCGCCGTCAGCTCCATCGCCGCCAT